>NZ_JBOFOR010000236.1:0-50687 GCF_051659545.1 Romboutsia sp.
AATAACAGATTTTTTTCTAGTATCGCTGTAGTAAAAACAGCAATAAATAAATTTATCGACGAAATAAATAAAGTTCCTACAAATACAATAGATAGACTATGTGTAAGAATGTAGAAACTCTATTAGAATATATATATACTAATATTAATAATTTCAATTATATTAATATTAGTAGTACCAAATTTTCTTAATATTAGTCTAAAGTCAAAGAATCTGACAAAAGAAGAAAAACTAGAAGATTTTGATTTTCTGATTAAACAATTAGACGAGAATTATTGTAACTATGATGTATTTTATAATAAAAATGGAATTGAGTTTAAAAGTCTAGAAAAAAAAATTTAGGGGTGCAATAGAAAATACAGATAATGATATTGAATTTTTCAATGTAATGCAATACTACTTACAAACACTGAATGATGGTCATGTTGGTATTCTTGACCCCTATGAGTACAGGGCTTATTTAGACATAAAACCTATAATGAAAATGCCTTACTTTAATAAAATATTAAATAATAATGAAGTAAAAGAAAAGTATGTATATTGGTCAAATTTACTTGGTCATACACCAAATATTGATTTGTTATTTGAAAATGTAAATAAGGAAGCAGAACAAAATGTGGCAAATAAAAATATTAGTGTTAAAATCATTAACGAAAATATAGCATATATGAAAATAAACAGCTTTTCAACTTTTAAACAAGAAGATATAAATACCATAAGTGATTTTTATAAAAATCTTAACTCTTACAAAGATTTTATAGTAGACATTAGGGGGAATGGTGGAGGTGATTCGTACCAATGGATGAATTACATTGTTTCACCTATAATTGATAAATATTATAGTTGGACTAGCTATTCTTTACATAAAGGTGGTAGTTTAACTAAAGAGTATTATAAATCAAGAGGTACGTTGAGTGACCTAGAACCTATATATGAATTTCCTCAAGAAGAATTCCTCCATAACATAAAAGGCATAGAGCAGTTTAAGTATTTTGAGGAGACTGAATATGGCGTATCACCATATGACAATAAATTAAAATATAAACCAAAAGTATTCAAAGGGAATATATATTTATTTGTAGATAAGGGAGTTTTTTCATCTGCTGAATCATTAACTTTATTTGCTAAAAATAGTGGATGGGCAACTGTAGCAGGATCTAATACTGGAGGTGATGGAATAGGCATTGACCCTGTACTTTTAAAATTACCAAATAGTAAACTACTTGTTAGGTTTACTACACAGAAAGGATTAAATAAGGATGGAAGTAATAATTCAGAAACTGGGACTACTCCAGACGTAAAAATTGATGAGTTAGATAATCTTGTTAATTATATAAATACACAATATAAATAAAATTTAAATAAAATTTAAATAAAAATAACTGTATTTAAGCTACTAGATACAGTTATTTTTTATAGAGATATTAATTTATAAACTCAGTTTCAATTTCATTAGTAATGTCTTTAGTATCTACAAAACCATTAGAATAAGTTATTTTCATTTTTATATAATCTAAACCAGATTTTTTATAGTCGTATTTAGGAATATATACTCTATATCCCTCATCATTTCTAGTAACTCCATTACCATCATCAAAAGGATCACTGTAGAACTCACAAGGATAGGTTTTAGCCTTTCCATTAATGCCAAGAATCATATCAACTTTTTTCATATCTTCTTTTTTAGGACTAAAGTCATTATCTTCACCATTTACTACATTTTCACCATAGTTAATACTTGGAGGAGGGGGAACAAAGTCATAACATGCTTTAATATTTTTATTCATACTAATTTCCCTTAGTAAATTTCATTTAACTAAATTTTAACAAAAATAACCAAATTAATATATGTCTTTTTGCTACTGTATATTTATGGTATAATAAAATTTTGATGAAAGTAAAAAATAATAATATACATTTTAGGAGGGACAAAAAGTGGCAAATACATTTTATATAGTAAGACATGGACAAACTAATTGGAATATATTAGGTAAAACTCAAGGTCATGGAAACTCAGATTTAACAGCAAAAGGTGAAGAACAAGCAAAAGAATTAGCAGAAGCGATGGTAAATTATCCGATAGATTTAATATACAGTAGTGATTTAGGAAGAGCAGTTCAAACTGCACAAATAGTAGGTGAAAAGATAGGCGTTGAAGTTGAAAAAACTGAAGGACTTAGAGAAATGGGCTTCGGTGTATGGGAAGGTCTATTAATAGAAGAAATAAAAAAAGACCATTCTACAACTTATGACACTTGGAGAAATGAACCACATCTAGTATCTATACCAGGTGGAGAAACTTTACATATTATAAAAGATAGAGTAGATAACTTTATAGAAGAATTAAATAAAAAATACGACAATAAGCATATACTACTTGTAAGTCACTCCGTAACAGTTAGAGTTATGTTACTTTCATTCTTAAATAGTGGAATGGAAAATATCTACAGAATAAAGCAAGACAACACTGCCTTAAATGTAGTTGAATTTAAAAATTATGGACCAGTAGTTCAAAAGATGAACGATACTAGCCACATAAAAAATAATGTTAAATTAAACAATTCAGCATTAGAATAGGAGGACGTATGTCTAAAGTAATAGTAGTTGGGGCAGGGCCTTCGGGAATGATGGCAGCACTTACAGCTTCAAAAAATGGTAAACAAGTGATATTAATAGAACGTAATGAAGAACTTGGAAAAAAGCTTAAAATTACTGGTGGAGGAAGATGTAATATCACCAACAACAGAGATATCGAAGATTTTTTTGAAAAAGTAGTTACTAATAGAAAGTTTTTATATAGCAGTTTTTATACTTTTACAAATACTGATTTACTAAATTATTTATCGGAGAATAATCTAGAATACAAAATAGAAACAGAGAATGACCACAAAATATACACTAAATCAGATAAATCAGAAGAAGTTATAGAAACATTAAAAAATGACTTAATAAAGAATAAAGTGAAAATACTATACAATAAGAAAGTAGTAGACCTTATAGTAGAAAAAGATACTGTAGTAGGAGTTAGATGTGAAGATAACACAAACATATTAGGAGACAAGGTTATAATAGCTACTGGTGGTAAAAGTTATCCACATACAGGTTCTGATGGTATGATGTTTGATGTACTTCAAAAATATAATCATACTTTAAATAAAATCTATCCAGCATTAACACCACTTACTGTAAAGGAAAGCTTTATTAAAAATTTACAAGGTATATCTATGCAAAATGTAGAAATTTCTTGCAAAATTAAAAAGAAAAAAGTATCAATAATTGGAGATATGCTATTTGCTCACTTTGGTTTAACAGGACCAGGAGTGTTGAAGTTTTCATCTCACATTAATAAATATATAGCAGAAAATGAGATCGAGTTAAATATAGACTTTTTACCAAATATAAGTGGTGAAGAAATCTCTAAGACTATTAGAGAAAATCCAAATAAAAATGTATTAAATAACTTAAAAGGATTACTACCTCAAAATTTTTTAAAAGAGGTATTTAATTTATTACATTTAACTGATAAAAAGGCTAATGAATTATCAAAAGGTGATGAAAATAAAATAATAGAAAATATAAAAAATATGAAGCTAACATGTAATGGAAGTAAAGGCTTAAAAACGGCTCAAGTTACTAGTGGTGGAATTAGTGTAAAAGAAATAAATTCATCAACTTTAGAGTCTAAATTAATAAATAATCTATTCTTTACAGGGGAAGTAATAGATATAGATGCAGAAACAGGTGGATATAATCTACAAATAGCTTTCTCAACGGGGTATCTTGCTGGAATAAGCGTATAGGTGATAAATATGAAAGTATTAGCAATTAGAGGTGCTACAACAGCAGAATCTAACAACAAAGAAGAAATACTAAAAGAAAGTGCTATATTAGTAAAAACTATAATAGAAAAAAATTCTTTAGATAAAGACGACATAATAAGTATGTGTTTTACTATGACAAAAGATTTAGATGCAGTATATCCATCAGTATCAGTAAGAGAAATACTAAATATATGTGATATTCCAATGCTTAATTATGAGGAAAAATATATTGAAGGAAGTCTTTGTAATTGTATAAGAGTAATGATGCATATTAACAGCGATAAACCAAAAAGTGAAATAAAACACGTTTATTTAAATAAAGCAAAAGACCTTAGAAAAGATTTATTAAATTAATTGTAAGTAGGAGACAAATATGAAAAACTTAGTAATAGCAGTAGATGGACCAGCAGGAGCTGGGAAAAGTACAATAGCTAAAATAGTAGCAAAAAAATTAAATATAAACTATATAGATACAGGCGCAATGTATAGAGCAATAACTTACAAGTGTCTAAAAAATGATATAGACGTTGATAATGAAGAAGAAGTAAAGAAAGTAGCTAAAGATACCGACATAGATTTTAGAGATAACAACATATATTTAGATGGAGCTATAATAAATGATGAAATAAGAACTATAGATGTTAGCAATAACGTATCTAATGTAGCAAAAATAAAAGAAGTAAGATATTTAATGGTAGATGTACAAAGAGAAATAGGGAAAAAAAGCTCAGTTATATTAGACGGTAGAGATATCGGGTCTTATGTATTCCCAAACGCAGACTATAAGTTTTATTTAGTAGCAACTCCACATGAAAGAGGAGCTAGACGTCATAAAGAACTTACAGAAAAAGGATACGAAGTCAGCATTGAAGAAATAATAAACGACATAATAAAAAGAGATGAAATAGACTCAAATAGAGAATTTGCTCCACTTGTTAAAGCTGAAGATGCAATTGAAGTTGATACTACTGGAAAAACTATAGAGGATGTAGTAGAAAGCGTATTAGGCAAGATAAATTTATAGAAATTACAAATGTGATTTTGGAGGGAGAAGCTTGTGAGTTTTTATAATTTTGTAATGGGTTTATTTAGAGTTATTTCAAAAGTATTTTACAAATACGAAGTAATAGGAGCAGAAAATATTCCGGATGAGGGGAACTTAATAATAGCAGCTAATCATAAATCAAATATAGACCCAATATTTATAGGAGCAGCCATAAAAAACAGAAAACTTGCACCAATAGGAAAAAAAGAGCTTTTTAATATAAAGCCGATAGGATATATACTAAAAAAATTAAATGGAATATCTATTAACAGAGAAAAGCCAGATGTATCAACTATAAAAAATATCCTAAGAGCAGTAAAAGATGGCTATGTTGTAGGTATATTCCCAGAAGGAACTAGAATAAAAGAACCTGGTTTTGGAGATGCAAAGGCTGGACTTGCAATGTTTGCAATAAAATCAAAAGCAATGGTAGTTCCTATATCTATAATAACTAACTACAAATTGCTAAATAAAGTTACTATATATATAGACAAGCCTATAACTTTTGAAGAATACTACAAAGAAAAGCTAACATCGCAAGACTATGAAAGACTATCTCAAAATGTATTAGAAGTAATAAAAGAGAATTACTATATTTACTCAGGCAACAAATAATACAAAAGTTTAGGGAGATTGCATATGATAGTTAAAATAGCTAAAGAAGCAGGGTTTTGTTTTGGAGTTAAAAGAGCTATGAAAATGGCTTGGGATGAACTAGAAGTAAATAGTGATGAAATATATGCCCTTGGGCCACTTATTCACAATAAACAAGCAGTTTCTAAGTATGAAGAAAAAGGTTTAGTAACAGTAGAGAAAGTTGAAAATGTACCCCAAAATAAAAAGATAGTAATAAGAAGTCATGGTGTCACTGAAAAAGTATACAAAGATGTCAAGGAAAGAGATTTACATATAATAGATACAACTTGTCCTTTTGTGAAAAAAATTCATAAAATTGTAAAAAGAGAGCATGACAAGGGACGTGAAATAATAGTAATAGGAGATAGAAAACACCCAGAAGTTATAGGTATTAATGGATGGTGTGAAAATACTGCTACAATTATTAAGACTTTAGAGGATTTAAAAAATACAAGTTTCGATAAATCTAAAAAATACTGTGTTGTAGCACAGACAACCATTAACTTAGACTTATATCGTGAAATTAAAAATCAACTATCTAATGAATTAAATCATGTTATATTTAATAATACTATATGCTCAGCAACTAAGGTAAGACAAGAAAGTGCTAAAGAATTATCACAAGAAGTTGATTGCATGATAGTAATCGGAGGGACTCATAGCTCGAATACTCAAAAGTTAGTTCAAATTTGTAGTGAGTTTGTAAACACTTTTGCAATAGAAACTAAAGAAGACTTAGATGTAAATTTATTGAAAACCTATAATACAGTAGGTATTACTGCAGGAGCCTCTACGCCAGATTGGATAATAGAAGATGTGGTAAATTTTGCAAAAAAAATATAAATTATAAAAACTCGGTTGAAAGAAAATTCTTACATCCGAGTTTTTATTTTTACACCATGAAATAAATTAAAATTAGTGGTACTGTGAATTATAAGCAACAAAATGATAGTTATATATAATGTATTTTTAAAGTTTAATACTATATCAAATTTGTATAATGCCTTACATAAAACTAAGATAACCATTATAATAAATATTACCCTAGTCCAAATATTAAAAATAATTGCAAACATAAAGAAAGTATATAAAAAAACTTTAAATATAAAAAAAATAAATCGTGTTAATAAGTGCTTAAAAAACAACTTAGAAAAATCAAATTGATAAAAATTATTAACTTCACTAAATGTAATAGATAATACTATTCTACTTTTTAAATATTGATTTTTTTCATCTCTTTTAATTAAATAATTGCATTTATTATTAAACCTACTTTTGAAAAACACAAATATATTACTAATAGAAAACCATATTCTAAATATGCCTTCTTCGTATTTATTACTTATTATGAGATTAACTCTCTCAGCAACTGTTAAAGTATTTATTTCACTAAACCATCTTGTAATATTTTTCTTAAGTTTTTGACACATAGTAAATTGTAATAAAAAGATATACAATTTACTATTTAGTAAAAGTGATAAAAAATTAAGATGGATAACCTTTGACAAGTTATTAGTATTTTCCAAAATATATTCTCCAATCGAATTGTCTATATTTTTTTAAAATAAGTTTTGACAATTATCATGTATATTATTAATTATAACTAAAATAGTGAAAAATTAAAACAAAAAATAGTATTTGGTGATGTAAAGAGTTTAGTATGGAAGCTCAACAATGAAGCTTGTATCTTCACCTAAAATACTTTTAGCATATATTTTTCCATTATATTGCTCGACTATAGATCGAGCAATAGATAGACCTAACCCATAGCCACCTGTTTCCCTTATTCTAGAATCATCAACTCTATAAAAACGTTCAAATATTTTTTCTAGATGCTCATGGGCAATCCCGTCACCAGTATTTTTCACAATCACTTTGATTTTATTTCTATCGTTAAATAAGGAAACAGAAATTGTACCATTCTTATTTGTATGCTTTATGGCATTATCCATTAGAATACTAAATAGATTTTTTATACCTTCTTCATTTCCGTTAATAACTATATCTTTCTCTACATTATCTTCTAAATTTATTTTATTTTCAAAGATTATAGCATCAAATGCAAGCATCATTCCTTGAATAGTTTTACTAATATTAATGGAATGAAACTCAATATTATTTTCAGCAGTATCAAGTTTAGCTAGGGTTAACATTTCATTAATAAGTTCTGACATTCTATCAACTTGTAAATTAATATAATTTATCCATTTAGATTGATTTTGAACAGTGTCTTCAGGGTTGCTAAGGACTAAAGACGTATTAGTTTTAATTATTGTTAAAGGTGTTTTTAATTCATGAGAAGCATCATCAATAAATTGTTTTTGCTTTTTAAAGGTTTCCTTTACTGGGTTTAATGTCTTATTAGTTAAGTAAATACTAATAATAAGTAAAATAATTAAACTTATAGCACCTACAACAATAAAACTTTTTAAAAGTTGAAGAACGGTATTTTGTTGATAGGTTCTATCTAGTAACACTATCCTTTGACCCGAAAAAATAGATTGCTTTAGATAGGAATATTTTGTTCCACCAATTTCAATTTTGCTAGAAGGCTTTTCATTTTCTGTTATTTTTAATATTCCTTCTTTTAAAACATCTTTACTAATAGTATTTTGGAAAGGTGTCATAACATTTATTAAATTTTTACTTTTGTCCACATCGATTACCATATAAGTGTAAAAAGGTTTAGGTCTACGACCATCACGCATTAAACCTTCTAACTCTCGATTTATGTCATTTTCAATATTCATGTTGGTAATAGTAAAAATAGTTCCGAAAATAGCCACAAAAACCACAGTCAACAAACTCATATTTATTAAAATAAATTTTAGCCTCAATTTATCAAACATATTATGCCTCCAATTTATAACCCACACGCCTGATTGTAGTTATTTGAACTTTAGATTCAGCATATGTTAATTTTTTTCTAAGGAAAGATATGTATACCTCAATATTATTATGTTCAACCTCTGAATCGAAGCCCCATAATTTTGTTATTAAGTCATCTTTACTTACAATATTATTAGGTCTTTGTATAAAATATTTTAGAATTTCAAATTCTTTTAAAGTTAAGGAGATGCTGATTTGATTTACTTCAAGGTTATAAGAAGATAAATTTAATTTAATATCACCAAATTCTAAAATATTGTCATTTATAACCTCTCCCTTTCTTCTTGTAATAGCTCTAAGCCTTGCTAATAATTCTGGTGGAGCAAAAGGCTTTGGAAGGTAATCATCTGCTCCACAGTCTAGACCTGTTATTTTATCTTCTATACTTCCTTTTGCAGTAAGTAGTATTACTGGAGTTGAAATACCTTCTTTTCTTAAAAAATTTAAAATCTTAAGTCCATTTAATTTTGGAAGCATTATATCTAAAATTATTGCATCGTAAATATCAGTTAAGGCATATTCTAGACCATCCTCTCCGTTAAAAACTGCATCTACAGAATAATTATTTTTTATAAGAATTTGTGTCAAAGCTTCAGAAAGTTGTTTTTCATCTTCAACAAGTAACAATTTCATTAAAATCACTCCTTTCTATTAAATTAGGATTTCTATATTATAATACCAAATTTCGCATGTTAATACTAAAAATAAATCTCATTAATTGAATTTAAGGGTAACAATTTAAGTCTTCTGGAATAATAATTTTAAGTTACATAGTTTGGTTTTTATTTAAATAGTACTCAATTTCATCTTTGTAACTTTATTTTAAAATTTAAACCTTAAATAAATCTTAAATATATTTAATTGCTCAGTAGCTTCATAATGTTGATTAAAAATCGTACACGAAAAATAGACAAAAAAGAATTAAAAAAATGTTACACTTTTAAAAATAATATTAGATTTACTCAAATTTTAAAAAAATAAAGGTCATAAAAAAGTATTTACTAAGAGTATGTGTCATGCATAAATATACACTAGAAATTTATAAAAGGTATGGTTAGGGAAAATAGTGAATTATATAGACATATAGATACTAAATACAAGGAGTAAATAATATGGGATTGAGTAAAGAAGTAGTTAGTTTAATGTGTTTACCAATTTTGATGGTAGGTTTTTCCTCAACATCATATAGTAGCATAGAGGACAATACCAGAGTAAACTCAATGAAAAGTATTACTATAAATGAAAATAAAGTTGAAACAATTTCTAATAATCAAGATACTAAAACTATTCAATTAAAATCCAATCAAGATAAAGATTACATACCAAGTCAAATTGTAACCTACGAAAGAGACAATATAACAATACCAAGCAATATAACAAAAGAAGAGATGCACAATGTACTAATGAACTACCATGGAGCTTCTACAATGGCACATTTAAGTGGTGCATTTGTAGATGCAGAAAAAAAATATGGGGTAAATGCTTTTACTATGGCAGGGATAGTTGCCCTTGAAAGTGGATTTGCAACTTCTAGAAGAGCTGTAGAAGATAATAATCTTACGGGTTATGAAGTTTATAGTGACGATTCTGAGGGGAGATTATTTTCAAGTCAATATGAATCTATCATGCAAACTGCTAGACACTTAGCATTAAATTATTTAACTAAAGGAGGTACTTATTATAAAGGGGTTTCAGTAGATGCTGTACAAGTTAATTACTGCCCTGATGAAGGTACAGATAAAAATTGGGAAGGACAAGTGAATGATTTGGCAAGTGTTTTTTTAAAAATCTATAATGAGTTGTACGTAAAAAAATAGAGTTAAAGAACAGAAGTATAGGAACTAATCTTACACTTCTGTTCTTTAATAAATAAATCTAGCTAAATATTAATATATTTTATTAAAAATTATCTTTATATTTAAATTTAAGGTAATTAATATACTCATGTAGTTCGTATTTGGCTTCTTCAGGTAAACCCTCATAAATATCGATTTTATTATTTATTACTGTAGTTTCATCATCATTTGAAGAGTCTCTCTCATAGTCTAATAAATAGTCAGTAGTAACATTAAAATAAGTTGCAATTCGTTTTAATTTTTCGAAATCAGGATGTTTCTCTCTAGTTTCATATCCCGCAATAGAAGCTCTTCCAATACCAATAAAGTCTGCTAATTCTTGTTGAGTAACCATTCTTTCATTTCTTAATTGTTTTAATTTATCACCAAATGACATATCGATTCCTCCAAATGATTATTTAATATTACTTTACTTGTAATATTTGTGACTAATAGTTGTACTTTTATATAATAGTAGCATCAAATGTGACAAATAGTAAACATGATTTTAATAAGTATAGTAAAAAAGTTTATTATAATGAACATGAATTATTTTAAAATTTAAAGAGACATGTGGTTGAATGAAGGAGGTGAACATTATATATTTTTATATTTTCTTATATCATTATAATATTGCTTAGGTGTCATTCCAAACTCTTTTTTAAATACCCTAAATAAATTATTATAGCCACCTAGACCGCATAGATGAGCAACATTTGAAATAGATTTACCTTCCTCGATTAGTTTCTTACATAATTTTAACTTTGACTTAGTTATGTATGAATGAATAGTCATACCAGTAGCTTTTTTAAATTCTCTTGAAATATGAAACTTGCTAACGAAAAATTCTCTTTCTAATCTTTCTAATGTTATTTCTTCAGTTATATGGGAATTAATAAATAAGAATACATCATCAACTAATAATTGTCTATTTCGATTAGATCTATGTCTTGGTTCAGAGTGTATACATGACCTTAGTATAAGGATAACTATCATGCTAAGCATATTTTTGTTATATAAATCATTGGCAAAGTCATCCTTCTTATCTTTAACAATTAATAGCTTTCTCAAAATATTTTTTATAAGCATAGTTGTTTCTAAATTTGCATCTACTATAGCGCAGTGGTAAGGTACTACATTAAAAGAATATAATAAATCAACTTCTTCATTAGACAAAGTATTTAGCAAATTAGTAGTTAAAGATAATTCGTATATTAAAAGTTGTTTTTTAGAATTCATACTTATATTTACAGAATTGTTAGGACTAATAAGTAGAATATTATCGATTGTACATGTATATGTACTCTCATTAAAAGACACTAAACAATCTCCGCTGAATATAAATAAAATTTTGTAGTATTTACTTGAATTAATTTTTCTAGATTTTATATTATTAAATTTAATTTCATTGATATAAAATTCATCATTTTTTAACATAAGTATATCTCCCCCCCATTTTTGTAAAATATCAACTTTAGATAGTATTACATCAATATATGAATATAATTACATTTTACAATATGAGATAATCAAATTACAAATAAATATTATAACGTTTTAATTAATTAATTAATTAATTGTAATTATTTATTGATAAGTTAAAAATATAAAAGGGGGGATTCTTATGAGAGATTTTTCAATGAAAGACAAGCTTGGTTATACTTTAGGTGATTTGGGATGTTGTTGTACAGAACAATATAGAGGGATGTTTTTAACTGTATTCTACGTATTAGTCTTAAAAGTTAATCCTATTCATGTTGGTACAATAATGTTGGTTACAAAAATATGGGATGCAGTAAATGATCCTATAATTGGTGCAATTATTGATACGAGAAAAGCTAAAACTGGTAAAAAATTTATTCCTTGGATTAGAGCATTTTCAATTCCATGTGCAGTACTTATGTGTATTGGATTCTTAAATGTATCAAACCTAGATTATGGATTAAGACTTGTGTATATTTTAGTTACATATGTTACATATGAAGCAATATATACTTGTGTAAATGTTCCATTTGGTTCACTATCAAGTGTAATGACTGATGATATTAATCATCGTACCGATTTATCTCGTTATAGAAGTTTAGGTGGTACAATATTCATGACTGTGATAGTTATAACTGGGCCATTATTTTTATACAAAGACAACATGCCAGTTCCTGAGAATTTCTTAATACTAGCTATAATATGTGCTTGCGTAGGTGTACTTTGTTTACAAATTACTTGTGTTTGGTGTAAGGAACGTGTAGAAATAGTTAATGTTGAAAGAGAGAAATTTAATTATATAGAAGTATTAAAAAATATAGCTAAAAATAAAGCTTTAGTAGGGGTTATAGTAGCAAGCTTAGTTGGTATGATATCTGCAAGTGTAGTAAATGGATTGAATACTTACTTATTTAAAGATTACTTTGGTAATGTAAAGTTAATGGCAGTATCAGGGATGCTCAGTACGGTTTATGCAATAATAACATTTATTTTGACTAAATTTGTAGCTAAGAAATTTGGTAAGAAAGAATGGTGTATATATGGTTGTTCATTTGCTGTTATAGTTTATGTATTTTTATTTTTATTTCCAGTTAAGAATCCAATAGTTTTTATAGCTATAAATGGAATCTGTTATATAGGAGCATCTGGACTTCAAATACTTATTTGGGCGATGGTTAATGATGCTATAGATTATCAAGAGTTACAAACTGGAACTCGTAATGAAAGTATAGTTTATTCTACATATTCTTTTTTTAGAAAAATATCATCTGCATTAAGCGCGAGTTTAAGTAGTTTTATATTAGTTTTTGTGGGATACAATGTTAATGTAAGTGTTCAAACAGTACAGGTAACTCAAAAACTTTGGAAAACGTATACGGGGGTTTATGCTATAGGTTATTTATTAGCTATATTAGCACTTATATACATTTATCCATTAACTAAGAAAAAAACAGAAGATATGCTAAATAAACTAGCTGAAAAACGTAATAAAGCAGTAAACTAGGGGGAAAAATGGTTAAATTAGTTGAGATAAAAAATAGAAAAAATAAAACCTTAAGAGGTGTATTAACACTTCCAGATAATATAGTTAATCCTTATTTGGTACTTAATTTACATGGGTTTGGAGGAAGTAAGTCTGGTTATAAGTATTCACATACTCATTTATCAAGAGAGTTAGAAAAAAATAACTTTGGATGTGCAAGGTTTGACTTTTATGGGTGTGGTGAAAGTGATGGGGAATATGAAGAAATGACTTTTACAGGACTTATAGAAGATAGCATAGATTTATATGATTGGATAATAGAAAACAATATTACAACTAAAGATCATATAATTTTATCGGGACAGAGTATGGGAGGATATGTAGCAGCATGTGTAGCACCAAAAGTTAACCCAGTAGGTTTAATATTAATGTGCCCAGGAGCCGGAATGTGGTATGGATGTAGAGAACGTTCTGATTCTTTAAAAGAAAAGTCTATTCAATATGCAGATATGGAAGGATTAAAGTTTAGTATTGATTTCAATTATGATTTGTATAATTATGAGCCATTCTCTAGCTGTAAGGGTTATGATAATGATGCAATAATTATTAGGGGTAGCAATGATAAACTGGTAGATGATAAAACTTGTAGAACATATTTAAGTTGTTATAATAAAGAGAAAAGTAGCTATATAGAAATAGAAGGTGGAGACCACAACTTTGCGAGCATAAAAGCAAAAGCTATGTGTGAAGAAGCTATTATTAATTTCTGTAATAAATTTATATAAATATAACATAATTCATGGGGGATAAGATGAAATTATTAGAACCGATAAAAGTGGGAAATATAACATTGAAAAACAGGGTGATGTTTTCACCACTTACAACAGGCTATGAAGGAAAAAATGGAAGTATAACTTCTCAAAGTATAGCATTTTATGAACGACTAGCTAAAGGAGGAGCTTCATATATAGTAGTAGGGGATGTTTCGCCGATAAATGGATTTTCTCCAACACCAAAATTATTTGATGATAGCCAGATAGATGATTTTAAAAAATTATGTGATGCAGTGCATAAGTATGATGCTAAAATATCGGCACAAATATTTTATCCAGAATACGATTGTGAAGCTATAAATAATATTTTAGCCACTGGAGATATAAAAGCAGTACGTGAGAAGCTTCACCATGATATGAATCACTTTGTAAATGAAGTAAGTGAAGAAGCTTTAGATGAAATAATAAATAAAATGTGTGCCTGTGCAGTTCGTGCTCAAAAAGCTGGAGTTGATATAATACAAATTCATGGAGATAGATTAGTAGGATCACTTTGTAGTACTATATTAAATAAAAGAACTGATAAATTTGGAGGAAGTTTAGAAAATAGAACAAGATTTGCATTAAAATTAGTCAAATCATTGAAAAAAGCTTTACCTGATATGGCACTAGATTATAAATTTTCAGTTGTTACACCTGAGAGAGGAAAAGGTGGAATAAACTTAGATGAAGCACCATTATTTGCAAAGATGTTAGAAGAAGCTGGGGTAGATATGCTTCATGTAGCACAAGCAAATCATACAGGAAATATGGCTGATACAATACCACCAATGGGAATTCAACCATATGGATTCTTTGTTGATATTGCCAAAACTATAAAAGAGTCTGTAAATATACCAGTTAGTACAGTTGGAAGAATATTAAACCCTAAAATGGCTGAAAGTATTTTACAAGGAAATAAGGTTGATATAATAGGACTTGGAAGGATATTACTTGCTGATCCAGATTGGGTAAATAAAACTATAGAAAATAGGATTGAAGATATTCGTGAATGTATATCTTGTAACAAAGGGTGTACAGATAATATACAAAATAGAAAATTTTTAAGTTGCGTATTAAATGCGGAGAATGGATATGAAGAAATCAGAAAAATAGCTAAAGCTAATAAAGAAAAAATTGTAGTAGTTGTTGGTGGAGGACCTGCTGGACTAGAAGCTTCTAGAGTGTTATCTTTAAAAGGTCATAAAGTAATATTATTTGATAAAAACACTTTCTTGGGAGGGCAATTAAACTTAGCATGTATACCTCCTAGAAAAAATGAGTTAAAAAGAGCTATAAAATTTTTGACTCATAGTGTAATAAATTCAAATGTAGAATTAAGACTAGGAAAAAAAGTTAGTCAAGATGATATATTAACGTTAAAACCGGATGCAGTTATAGTTGCAGTTGGAGCTAATAATGCAAAGCCTTCAATAAAAGGAATAGATAATTTAAATGTTTGCGACTCTTGGAAGATATTAAATGATGAACAACAAGCATTTGGTAATATAGCGATTATTGGTGGGGGAATGGTAGGTTGCGAGGTTGCAGAATATTTATGCGAGCAAGGAAATCGTGTTTCTATTATAGAACTTGGAGACACTATAGGAAAAGGAGAAAGTAATACTATATTACCTACATTAATGGACAACTTTAAAAAACATAACGTTAGGATTCATACAGGTAACAAGTTAATAGAGATTACTAAAAATAGTGTGATTTGTAATCGAAATGATGAAGAATTAGAGATACCTTGTGACTATGTAATTATGGCAGTTGGAGCAAAGCCTAATGAGTTTGAAATAAATAGATTAGTTGATGCTAATATTAAGGTTATCAAAGTTGGTGACTGTAAGGAAAGAGCACTTGATATTGAAAATGCTATAAAAACTGGTTATGATGCTGCAAATGAAATTTAATTTGTATGAAGATAAATGGGATTTACGTCCCATTTATTTTTAATTACAACAAAAGGGCATAGTAAATTATTAGAAAGTTAAAATTTATTTTCTTTGAGATAATTACATGATTTGTTATAATGTATATAATGCAACATAGTAAATAATAAAGGTTAAAGCTGAATTATAATAAATTAGGATAAAACTAATGGCAACTTTCAAAAGGAGAAAATATGAAATATAGCGAAGAACAAATTAATGAAATAGTAGAAAAAATAGTAGAATTGCTAAAAGAAAAAGAGGAAATGAGAACTGGTAAAATAGCAAAGGTACTTATACATCAAGGTTTAGTACAAACAAGTCATGAAGTAGAAAAAACACTTAAATACAAAAAAGATTTATTCATAAGCCCTAAAATAGGAGTATGGAGACTAATAGATGCGCAATAATAAATATACTATAATGACAAAAAGGAAGATGACATAAATGACAAATTTTAAAGATTATAAATTAAGCAAGGCAATACTCAAATCACTTGATATGTTAAACTACAAAAACCCGACAAAGGTACAACAAGAAGTAATACCTGTTGCCTTAGAAAATAAAGACATACTAGTAAAATCACAAACTGGAAGTGGTAAAACTGCAACCTTCGCAATACCACTATGTGAACTAGTAGATTGGGATGAAAACAAGCCACAAGCATTAATACTTACACCAACTAGAGAACTTGCAATACAAGTTAAGGAAGATGTATTTAACATAGGAAGATTTAAAAGAATAAAAGTACCAGCACTTTATGGAAAGTCATCATTTGCTATGCAAGAAAAAGAGCTTAAGCAAAAAACTCATATAGTAGTTGGAACTCCAGGTAGAACAATAGATCATATTAAAGAAGGAAACTTTATTACTGATAATATAAAATACCTTGTGATAGATGAAGCAGATGAAATGCTTAGCATGGGTTTTTTAGAACAAGTAGAAGAAATAATAGAAGCATTACCAATTGACCGTGTAACTATGCTATTCTCTGCAACAATGCCAGAGGATATAGATGTCTTAGTTGAAAAACACATGAAAGAACCAGTAAAAATAGAAATAAAATCAAAAACTTTAACCGTAGATAAAATACAACAAGATGGATATTATATAGAAGAAAATGGAAAATTGAATTTATTAAAAGATGTAATCACAGTAGAAAATCCAGATAGTTGCGTAATATTTTGCAACACTCAAGTGAAAGTAGAGTCACTTTATAATGAACTAGTAAAATTAAAATATCCATGTGACAAAATACATGGAGGTATGGAACAAGATGATAGAATAAAGGTAATGACAAACTTTAAAAAAGGATACTTTAGATATCTAATAGCTACAGACGTAGCTGCTAGAGGTATAGATATAGATAATATAACTCACGTAATAAATTACGACGTACCTGTTTTAAGAGAAAACTATGTTCATAGAATAGGTAGAACAGGTCGTGCAGGAAAAGAAGGTAGAGCAATAACTTTTGCAATGAAATCTGATGAAAGACGTATTTTTGAAATAAATTCATATACAGGTAAAGAACTTACATTTAAGAAAAAGCCAAGCAAAAGACTTGTTATAGAATTAAAACCGGAATTTGAAAAAAAATTAGCCCAAAGACCTGAAATCAAAATAGATAAAGGCGTAAATCTTAGTAAAGATATAATTAAACTTCATATAAATGCAGGTAAAAAGACTAAGATGAGACCTGTTGATATAGTAGGAACACTTTGTAGTATAGATGGAATGAGTGCAGATGATATTGGTGTTATAAGTGTACTAGATGTATCTACTTTTGTTGAAATACTAAATAACAAAGGCGAAATGGTATTAAAAAAATTGCAAACAAAGAATATAAAAGGTAGGCCTCGTAAAGTTACTAAAGCTGAGATGCAATAATAATTTTAGAAATAGTTATATTTTATAAGTAAGTAAAATTAATTTTTGTGGTATTATAATACAATATACAAAAATTTAAGGAGACAAAAATGAATTATACAAAAGCTAAAAATAAAAGTGAGATACTTGTTAAAAATAGACCGGTAAAACAAAGATTTGATAAACTTATGACCAAATCAGTAAATGTTACTCCAAATCAGGTAGAGGAGTGTATAGAGTATGCTAATAACGAAGTAAATAAATTAAACAACTTTAAACACTTAGTTCCAAGTGAAATAAAAGATTTAGAATTGCAAAAAGAAGTAGTTATGCAGAACATATTTATACAAAAAATAGGTGAATGTGGCTTTGTAAATTATCTTATGAGTAAAAACATAAGTGAAGAAGTAATAAACAAGCATAAAATAGGTATAAAAGTAGCAGTAGCAAAAGAAATACACACAAGACTTATAATAGAAAAAAGTGAGTTTGAAAAGCTTAAGAAAAACTACTATGTTGGAATTCATTTAAACCTAGAAATGGAAGATAAGAAAGACAAAATAAAAAGACATTTAGTAAAAAATTTATACAATATAAAAACAATGCAGATATTTGGATACTTAGACTATAAATTTGTAAATGAATTAAGATATGAAACTGTTAAAAATAAAATGGGTAAAAAAGAATTCAAGTTCTATAATAAAAAAGCAACTGATTATGAAGCTAAAAATCCATATGCAAATATATTAAATAATGATTGTAAATGGTATTATTTAGATAAATTAATGCCAATAGACAATTTAATAAATAAATTAAAATAAATATTAAGAGCTATCTCGAAATGAGAAAATAGCTCTTTTTAAAATTATTAAGATTAAAACTAGAAAAAATGGGTAAAAAATACAAAATAAACAAAAGGAGTTTTTAATATGGAATTTTATGATTACTCAGTAAAAAAAATAAATGGTGAAGAAATAAAAATGGAAAACTACAAAGGTAAAGTATTACTGATAGTAAATACAGCAAGTAAATGTGGTTTTACGCCACAATTTAAAGGATTAGAAGAACTATATCAAAGTTACAAAGATAAAGGACTAGAAATCTTAGGATTTCCTTGTAACCAATTTGCCAACCAAGAAAATGGAACGAATGAAGAAATCCAAGAGTTTTGTAAAGTAAACTTCGGTGTAACGTTCACAATATTTGAAAAGATAAAAGTAAACGGAGAAAATGCCCATCCTTTATACAAGTATTTAAAAGAAGAAGCGCATGGATTACTAACAAAAGAAATAAAGTGGAATTTTACAAAATTTCTTATAGGTAAAGAAGGCAATGTAATAAAAAGATATGCACCTTCATCATCTCCCGAAAGCATAAAGGATGATATAGAACAGCTATTAAAATAATTATTGTATTAAATTCGCAACATTATACAAAATAAGAGTAAAGAACAATAGAGAAAAAGGGGACAATGCTAATGAATCAAAATATTAAATCTATATTTTCTAAAATAGAAGAAAACTTAAATAAAGAACTCATAGGTCAAGATAAATATTTGAACAAATTATGTAATTACTTTGAAAATAAAATATCAAAAGAGGAAAAGGGGATAATCTTCTTAATAGGAGAAAAAGAAACTTCAAAAAAGACAAGTATAAAATTGATGTTTGAAAACATAAAAGAATACAATCTATTAAAAACTAGAGAAGTAGAGCAAATAGATCTAGCATCCTATAACTTTAATCTGGGATACAATGCATTTTTAACAGATTTATATGAAAAATTAAATAATTCTTCAGAATGTATAATATTCAAAAATATAGAAGATGCAAGTGAAGAAATAATAAGTACTATAAAAGAAATAGCTCCAAATAGTTGCATAGCATTGAAAAATGACTATATTATAAAAAATAGATTTTTAGTAGAATATGATGGAAATGAAGAGAAGACTATAAATGAAATAGTATGTCATAATAAATTTTTGGTATTTACTTCATACAATGATAGCTTCAACATAGAAAAAGTATTTAGTAAAGAATTTGAAGACAAAGTAGATATAGTATTACATACAAAAAAGTTAAATAAGCATGAAAGAAATTTAATATTAAAAAAAGAAGTACTTGAAACTGTAAAAAGAGTAGAAAGTAATTTGAAAATAAAAATAATCCTAGACACAAAAGAAGACCAAGAAACAGGTGAGCACACCGGCATCTATAAATTTTTACAAGAAAGCTATAAAAAAGACTCTAACTTTGGGATTTATGAATATGTAT
Organism: Romboutsia sp.; assembly: GCF_051659545.1. Lineage (GTDB taxonomy): Bacteria > Bacillota > Clostridia > Peptostreptococcales > Peptostreptococcaceae > JBOFOR01. The sequence goes on from NZ_JBOFOR010000236.1 coordinate 20,083, forward strand.
CATATAAATTTTGTAAACCTTTAACTAATTTAATAAGAGAAGAAGAAGTAAACCCACAAAGTACAATAATGATTTATGCAGAACATGATGATTTATACTGTAAATGTGAAAAAGGAAGCTATAACTTAGGAGAATACTCAATACCAACATTACAAGAAGCTAAGTACAAGCTAAATTCTATAATAGGTATAAATGAACTAAAAGAATTTATAGAAAATGTTAAAAATAATTATAGAGTTCAACAGATTAGAGAAAGACTCGGTCTTAAAACTTCAAAAATATCTATGAACATGATATTTGTAGGAAACGCAGGTACTGGAAAAACTAATGCAGCAAGAGTAACTTATGAATACTTAAATGCATTAGGAGTATTATCAAATGGGGTGTATAAAGAGGTAAGCAAAGCTGACTTTGTCACTGAAAATACTAATGATGTAGCAAAAAGAACAATAGATATAATAAATTCAGCAAAGGGAGGAGTTCTTTTTGTAGATGAAGCATATTCCCTATGTGAAAGTGATGAAGACAAGGTAGGAAAAGAAATAGTAGATGCCCTACTTAAAGGGATTGAAGATAATAGAGATGATGTAGTAGTAATACTAGCAGGATATGAAAAAGATATGGAAGAATTTTTATCTTTTAACCAAGGTCTTAAATCAAGATTTCCAAATATAATACATTTTAATGACTATACTCCTGTAGAAATGTACGAAATAGCTGTAAATATTGCTAAAGCTAAGGGATATAGAATAGCTAAAAATGTGGAGAATGATCTTATTGATTTATTTACCAAAAATCAAATAAGCGGGAAAAATGATTTAGGAAATGCTAGATTTGTTAGAAATATAATAGAAAATGCTATACTAGATGCTTCGAAAAAATATTTAACTGATAAGAATAAACAAATAGATTTATTGGAAAAAGATAATTTCAACTTTAAGGTAAAGGCAAAGTTTGATTTAGAAGAAAAATTAAGTGAAATAGTAGGACTTTTGGAAGTTAAAAAACTACTTAGAAGTCAGTATAAGCTAATAGTAGCACAGGAAAAAAGAAAATCTGTAGGAGTAAATACTAAAATAGACCAAAATTTAAACATGGTATTTACGGGAAATCCAGGTACAGGTAAAACAAGTATAGCAAGATTAGTAGCAGAAATGTTAAATAGTATGGGATTACTAAAGACTGGTCAACTTATAGAAACGGATAGGTCAAGTTTTATATCAGAAATACCAGGAGAAACTTCAAAAAAAACAGAGACAAAATTTAAAGAAGCACTAGGTGGAGTACTGTTTATAGATGAAGCTTATACTTTAGCTAATGATTCTTTAGGTAGAGAAGCTGTAGAAACTTTACTGAAACTTATAGAAGATTACTCTAAAGAAGTAATAGTAATACTTGCAGGATACACTGAAGAGATGGAAGAATTTTTCGATGTAAATATAGGATTAAAATCAAGATTTCCACTGTGGACAAATTTTGCTGACTATAATCCAAATGAACTTTTAGAAATGTCTATAAAATTAATAGAATCAAAAGGCTTTAAATTATCAAAAAATGCTAATGTAGCACTTAAAAAGAGATTTGTAGATATTTATGAGGAATCAGATTCACAATCAGGAAATGGTAGAATGGTTAGAAATTATGTAGAAAACTTAATAAGAAATCAAAGTATAAGAATATCTGAGGAAGATATAAGTGTTTATGAAATGAATCTAATAACAGTTAAGGACATAGAAAAAGTAGATGTATCTGAATATGAAAATGAATTTAATTTAGAAGAAAAATTAGAAAAATTAATTTATAATGAAAAAGCTAAGAACTTCTTAAATAATCAATACAAGTTCATAAAAATAGAAGAGAGAAGAGCAAAAGCGGGCATAAAAAATGAAATAAATAAATATAATAATATAATTTTTACCGGAAATGCAGGATCAGGTAAGAAAAATATACTGAGCTTACTATCTGAAATGTACTATAGTAGAGGGTTGATAAAAGCTAAAAGTATAGTAGAATTTGATATAAATGAGATTTCTTCTATGATTAATAAAGGTGAAAAGATAGAAGATGTATTAAATAAATCTTTAGAAAAAGTGATACTAATAGATAAAGCACATTTATTAATAGAAAAAGAAAATTATGAAGAGATAGTATCTTCACTAATAAAATTTATAGATAAAAATAAAAATAGATTATATCTAGCTTTAGTTGGACAACAAGAAGGAATTCGAAAATTATTATCATTAAATCCACCTTTAAATTATAGATTTCCTATATATTTTAATTTTGAAGATTACACTTCAGAAGAATTATATAACATTTGTGTAAATATATTAATAGATAAAGGTTTTGAAATAGATAATTGTAACAAAAAAGTGCTTAGCGAAACAATAACTGAAATTTATAAGAAAAACCCTACTTTAAAAAATGGATTATTAATTAAGAACTTCTTAGACCAATTAATAAGGGCGCAGAGCATAAGAATTTATGATGAAAATATAGAATCTAAAAATATAAATGTTATATCGAAGGAAGATATTATAGAAAGTAAAGAAGAATTATTATTAAGAATATAGATATATTAATACTAAAATAATAAACAAAGGCATTGTCTCTAAATATTAATAGAGATAGTGTCTTTGTTATATATATTTATTGTATATTCTAATAGTGTTTACAAAAATAAACCTCAAATTTAATAAATATATTTAGTAAGATTACTAAAAGTATATTACAAACAGGGTAATAGGAGAGATATATGATAGATATAATTAGAGTAACATTAAAAAGTTTACCTTTTCCATTGTGGATTAAAGATTTAAGTTTGACCAACGTATTTGTAAATGAAGCTTATGCTAATATATACAATAAAAAAGTAGAGGATTTTATAGGAAGAAAATATGAAGACTCGTTTAAAAAAGAAATAGTAGACCAATATAATAGTAATTGTAAATTTGTTATGAAGACTGGGGAATCTAAAATAGTAACAGCCATTGTAAATAAAGTATATTTAGAATGTACAATATTTCCAATAAAAGAAGATGATAATAATATAATAGCAATAGCAGGCATTATATTAAACAAACAAGATTTAAAACTAAAAGATGAACAGATTAAAGACCAAAGTATAATATTAAAAGCCATAATTGATGCATTGCCAGGAGTTATCTTTTATAAAAATAAAAAATATGAATATGTATATTGTAACAAAGAATGTTCTGATTTTTATAAGGAAAGAGGAATCGATAATATAATAGGAAAAAATGATTTTGATATCAATCAAAATAAGAAACAGTGTAAAAAATTTATACAAGATGATAAGTATATAATAACTAAAAAAGAAAGCATACACAATGAAACAAGCTTTAAAGACAAAAATGGTAAAGTAGGATATAGAGAAGTAATTAAATCTCCTGCCATAGACGAGTATGGAAAAGTAAGAGGTATAGTAGGGTTTTCAAGAGATATAACTAGTAAAATAAAAGGAAGAGAGAGATTAAAATATTTAAGTTATACAGATATTTTAACCGGGCTAAATAATCGTACTTATTTTGAAGAACAAATGGAAAGGTACAATAAAGAAGATATGCAAGTAGGAGTTATAATGGGAGATGCTAATGGTCTTAAAATTATTAATGATACATTTGGACATGAAGAAGGAGATAAATTATTAAAAAACATAGCAAATATTATAAAACTAGTTTGCAATGATAAAGGTGATGTATGTAGAATTGGTGGCGACGAATTTGTTATTTTAGTTCCTAATGCAAATGAAAATGAATGTGAAAGTATAATAAAAGAAATTTTAAGTAAATGTAAAAGATACAAACATAACCTAATTAAGATGAGTATAGCATTAGGATATTCTATCAAAAAAAATAAAGAAATTGATATCTACCAAACGTTAAAAGAAGCGGAGGATATAGTTTATAGAAAAAAACTATTGCAAGAAAAAAGTATAAGAAGTTCTATAATGTACTCCTTAAAAACAGGATTACAAACAAAAAGTATGGAAACAGAAGAACACACTGAGCGTATGATAAAAAATGCGACAGTTATTGGTAAAAATTTAAATTTATCAATGGGAGAAATGGATGAACTAATTTTAGTAACAACACTACATGATATTGGTAAGATAGGAATAAGTGAAGAGGTACTTTTAAAACCAGGTAAATTAACAGATGAGGAGTATGAAATAATAAAGACGCATACTGAAAAAGGTTTTAGAATTGTACAAGCATCAAGTGAATTGAGCAATGTAGCTAGAGGTGTTTTAACACATCATGAAAGATGGGATGGAACAGGTTATCCTTTAGGTATTAGAGGTGAAGACATACCCAAAACCGCAAGAATTGTAGCTGTCATAGATGCTTACGATGTTATGACAAATGATAGAGTTTATAAAAAAGCGATGACAAAAGAAGAAGCTATTTTTGAGTTAAAAAGATGTTCAGGAAGTCAGTTTGATCCAGAGATAGTCAAAGTATTTATAGAAAGTGTTCAAAGAGATTAAACAATTAAATTTAATAGATGCTTAAATGTATACAAAACATGGAGACTCTTAAATTGAATTAATATGATATTGAATAAACATAAATAAATAAAGGGCTATGTTAGCCCTTTATTTATTTTTAGATATACTATATAGTAGCAATTCCAACTATACTTGGACCTGAATGAGATGATATACAAGCTCCAATATTTACCTTATAGATACCTTTAGGAGAGGCATCTTCTAGTATAGCTTCTTTTAATTGTTCTACACAACTTTCATTATCACAACATGCTAAAATTATAATTTTATCATCAAAAGTTTCTATTAGTTCTTTAGTATGCTTCATAAGAGTATTTACTACGTGTTTTTTTCCTCTAATCTGAGACTTTGGACCAACAATACCATCTTTTATAGTTAATATAGGCTTAACATTTAACATCGTTCCAATTGCTGCTTTAGTAGATGATATTCTTCCTCCTTTTTGTAAGTAAGTTAATTCATCTACAAAGAAAAATGCTGTTTCACTACCTTTTGATTTTTCTAGAGTTTGAATTATTTCTTCAATATTCTTACCTTCCTCTTTTAATAAGCACGCTTTTACAACAAATGTTCCAGCACATACAGATAAACTATAAGTATCAAATGTGTGTACGCATCCACTACCTTCAACATCTCTACTAGCCATAACTGCACTTTGATAAGTTCCAGAAGCAGCAGATGAACCACCTATGTATAATACATCTTCTCCTTTTGATGTAAACTTTTCAAAAGCTTCTTTAAATCTTATATATGTGATTTGAGAGGTTTTAGGTAATTCATTACTTTCTCTCAATACTTTATAAAACTCATCATGTGTTATATCAACACCATCTAAATATTCTTTTTCATTTATGATGATAGTAAGAGGAACAACATCTACTTTAAATTTATCTATAATTTCCTTGGGTACATCGGACATAGTATCGCATATTATTTTCATATTTAATTCACCTTTATTATAATATTTTTTATAAAACAGCCATTCCTACTATCTCTGGCCCTGAATGTGCACTTATGCAAGTTCCAGCTTTTACTTCATAAGTATTCTTACAATTAGTTTCTAGAATTTTTTGTTTTAATAATTCTCCATCGTCTAGATTGTCTCCACATCCATATACAATAATTCTATTTTCTAAATCATCTATTCCTTCAATAGATTTATTAAATATAGTAGATACCATTTGTTTTTTACCTCTTACTTGTGATTTAGGAGCTATTAATCCATCCTCTAGTGCAAGTATTGGTTTTATATTAAGTATTTTACCTAATTTTGCTTTAACTCCAGAAACTCTTCCACCTTTGTATAAATAATCTAAAGTTCCTAATGATAAAAATACTCTCTGGGTTCCTTTTAATGATTCTAGTATTTGCACTACCTCTGAAGCAGACTTTCCTTCGGCTACTAATTGACACGCTTTTACTACAAATACTCCCCCACCTGCAGAGAAGTTATAAGTATCAAAGGTAGTTATTTTTGAACTTCCTTCAATATCTCTGCTAGCCATAACTGCACTTTGATAAGTTCCAGAAGCCACAGAGGAGCCACCTATATATAATATCTCATCATATTTATTTGCATATGTATCAAATACTTCTTTAAATTGAGCATATGTTGCTTGAGAAGTTTTAGGTAACTCATCACTACTTCTTAAGACATTGTATACCTCTTCAGGAGACATTTCTACGCGATCTAAATATTCTTTCCCGTCTATTATAATTGTAGTTGGAACTACATGTATATCGTACTTTTCAATCACTTCTTTAGGTACATCAGACATAGTGTCACAAATTAATTTTATCAAGATTAAATATCCTCCATTTTTTAAATATATATATTTTTTTATTATATACTAGTGTTATTATACGATAATATGTCAAAAAATACCATATAGTACCATTATTTAATAAATTAAAGAGGATGATTATTAGGCAAAAATACTCATATAAAATAATTCGCTATTTTTGTAAATATAATGTATAATACAATAAATAAACACTTTTTATGTTTAGGATTATAACTGCACATAAGAAGTGTTTATTTTTATTCTTACATTTGAAAAAACGACATTAATATATTATGCAACAAAGAAGGAGAAAAGAATGTTATTTAAAGACTTAGATATAATACAACCTATACAAAAGGCATTAAAAGAAGAAGGATATTCAAAGCCAACTCAAATACAAGCAAAATCTATAACACCTTTATTAGAAGGAAGAGATTTGCTAGGGTGTGCACAAACAGGTACTGGAAAAACTGCATCTTTTGCAATCCCTATATTACAACAAATATATAATGAAAAGAAAAATTCAAAGGGACCTAAAATTATAAAGGCAGTAATATTAGCACCTACAAGAGAGTTAGCTATTCAAATAGAAGAAAACTTTAAAGCTTACTCAAAGTATACAAATATAAAAAGTTTAGTTATATTTGGGGGAGTATCTCAACATCCTCAAACAAAAGCACTAAAAGAAGGGGTAGATATATTAATAGCAACTCCAGGAAGGATGCTAGATTTATATAATCAAAAATTCCTTAAATTAAATAATGTAAAATACTTTGTACTAGATGAAGCAGATAGTATGCTAGATATGGGTATGATTCATGATGTAAAAAAAATTATAAGCTTCCTTCCAAAGGAAAGACAAAATATATTTTTCTCAGCTACTATGCCAAAAGAAATATCAAAACTAGCAGATTCTATTTTTAGAAATCCAGTAAAAGTAGAGGTTGCTCCTGTATCATCTACTACGGAGACTATTAAACAAAGTATTTATTTTGTAAGTAAAAAGGAAAAGAAAAGTTTACTTATAGATTTATTAAAGGATAAGTCTATGGAATCTGTACTTGTATTTTCTAGAACAAAACATGGTGCAAATAAGATTACTGATGACCTTATGGCATCATCAATAAAAGCTGCAGCTATACATGGTAATAAGTCACAAAATGCAAGGCAACTTGCACTGAAGAATTTTAAGGATGGTAAGCTTAGAGTATTAGTAGCTACAGACATAGCAGCAAGAGGAATTGATATAGATGAGTTATCTCATGTAATAAACTATGATTTACCAGAAGTTGCAGAAACTTATGTTCATAGGATAGGAAGAACAGGAAGAGCTGGTAGAAGTGGAGTTGCAATAGCATTCTGTTCTATGGAAGAAAGAGATCTTCATAAGTCTATAGAAAAACTTATAAATAAAGAAATTGAAGTTATAGATAATCATCCATTTATAGGAAATTCAAATGATATTTTAGAAACCGTAAAAAAAGATAATAGAAGAAATAGAAATAGGAATAATGCTAGTACAAATAAAGATGGAAAAAATAAAAGCTGTAATAGAAATAGAACTAATGTAAGAAAATGGAATTCTGATTCAAAAAGAAAAACAACTAATAATAAGACTGACAATAAATAAAATATATTGATAACTGTAGAATACGATGTATGTATGCAACTATATTAATAAATTATAGAGATTGTTATATATAGTGAAGTTTATTTAAAAAGTGCCTTAAAGTAACCTGTAAAATTTACTTTAAGGCACTTTCATTTTTATATTTAAAGAATATATATTGAACATGAAGTAATATATATAATAAGAACTATGAAATCTGAATTTAAAATAAGATTGGGAGATATTTGCTATCATTTAATGATTATAGGTGCTATTATAATTCTTATATCAGTACTTGTAAGTGAATTAGATATCGATACAAATTATATATGGTACATAATAAAGAAGAAGATAAATAAAAAAACGAAGAATGAAGAAATTAAGTAAGTTAATGTTAGAAAATGTTTAAATGTATTTGAGTACGGTATAAATTTGGTTTTAGCTAAATTTATGCCTTATTTAATTTATTAGAATATAAAAAAAGATATATAATTAAAAATTGATTTACAAGTAGTTCTCAAAATAGTGCAGAAATCAAAAAAATTCACACTACATTTATAACGTTTTCCTAATTTAAATTAGATAGAATGAAGTAAACATAAAAAAACATGCAAGCCATAAAAATATTATTGAATATATAAAATTTGGTAGCTATAATGAAGGTTAAATAACTAAAAGCTAGTAATTACAATGCTAGCAAGTGAAATTATAAAATTTATAAAAATATTGTTTATTATTTCTTAGGGGAGATTAAATTGGAGAAAAAATTAGTAATTGAAAAGTCTTGGTGTAAAAGATGTGGTATATGTAAAGAATTTTGTCCTAAAAAGGTTTTAGAAATTAATAGTGAAAGCGTATACATGAAAAATTCATCAGAATGTATACTATGTGGATTATGTGAGTTAAGATGTCCTGATTATGCAATTTATATTGAAAAAAATGATTAGTTAGAGTGGGGGATAATATGGCTAGAAAGATAAAGTTATTACAAGGAAATGAAGCCTGTGTTCATGGTGCAATTCATGCAGGAATGAAATTTTTTGCGGGATATCCTATAACTCCATCAACGGAAGTAGCAGAAATATCGTCATTAATGCTACCTAGAGTTAAAGGGGCTTTTATACAAATGGAAGACGAAATAGCATCTATGTCAGCAGTAATAGGGGCATCAATTACTGGCAAAAAATCTATGACAGCAACAAGTGGACCAGGATTCTCACTAAAGCAAGAAGCTATAGGGTATGCTTGTATTACAGAAACACCTTGTGTAATAGTAAATGTTCAAAGAAGTGGACCTAGTACCGGACTTCCAACAAGTCCATCACAAGGTGATTTGATGCAAGCAAGATGGGGAACTCATGGAGATCATACTTTAATTGTTTTATCACCTACAACAGTACCAGAAACATATGAACTAACAGTAAAAGCATTTAACTTAGCAGAAAAATATAGAGCACCTGTGATTTTATTATTAGATGAAGTAATAGGTCATATGAGAGAAAAAGTTGATTTAACAGAGTTAGAAAAATTAGAAATTGTAGATAGAAAAAGAGCTAACTGTCCAAAAGAAGATTTTAAAGCATATGAATATACAGAGGATTTAGTTCCAAATATGGAGGGAATAGGCGATGGATATAAGTTCCATGTAACGGGCCTAGTTCATGATGAGACAGGATTCCCAACAAATAGTACAAAAGAAGCTCATAAGCTATTAACAAGATTAAATGATAAAATAGTAAATAATTTAGAAGATATTCTTATATATGAAAATTACTTTACAGATGATTGTGAGCTATTAATTATAACATTTGGATGTATGGTAAGAACTAGCAAGGAAGTAGTAGAGAGTATGAGAGAAAGAGGAATTAAAATAGGATTATTAGCAATAAAAACTGTATGGCCTTTCCCAGAAAAGATAGTAGAGGAATTTAGTAAAAAAGTAAATTATATATTTGTTCCAGAAATGAATATGGGTCAAATGATATTAGAGATAGAAAGAATAGTTAAAAATAACTGTCCTGTAATTGGAATCAATAAGTACAATGGAGAAATAATAACTCCAGAAGAAATAAGCGCTAGTATAGAGGGGGTAATTGAATATGCCAAGTAAAATTATAGAAAATAATTTTAGAACTGATAGGCTTCCTCATATATGGTGTCCAGGATGCGGACATGGAATATTAATGCACTCAATAGCAAGAGCAATAGAAGAACTAAACTTAGATAAAGATAAAATATGTATAGTTTCAGGTATAGGATGTTCATCAAGAGCAAGTGGATATTTCGATTACAATACGATACACACTACTCATGGTAGAGCACTTACATTTGCAACAGGTGTGAAGTTAGCTAACCCAGAGCTTAAAGTTATAGTTATAACTGGAGATGGTGATGCAACAGCTATAGGAGGAAATCATTTAATACATTCATGTAGAAGAAATATAGATATAACAACAATAGTATTCAATAACAATATATACGGAATGACAGGTGGACAATACTCACCGACAACTCCAACAAATGATAAGGCGACTACCGCACCTTATGGAAATATAGATAAGCCTTTTGATATATGTGATTTATCAGCAGCAGCAGGGGCTACATTTGTAGCAAGAGCAAGTGCCTATCATGTAAATCAGATGTTATCATACACTAAGAAAGCATTGACTCATAAGGGTTTTTCAATAGTTGAGGCTGTTAGTGTTTGTCCGACATATTATGGAAGAAAGAATAAGAAGGGCTCTGCCGTAGATTTAATAAATCTAATAAAAGAAAGTAGCACAATAACTAATGATAATAATAAGGCTAAAGAAGATGAAAAAATGGCAATAGGTATTTTTAAAAATGTAATTTTGCCAGAATACACTGAAGAGTATAAAAAGATAATAGATAAAATTTAATATTATTAGGAGATGTATTTTACATGAAAATAGAGATTAGGCTAAGTGGATCTGGAGGTCAAGGACTTATACTTGCAGGTATAATTTTAGCAGAAGGTGCTATAATATCAAACTTAAATGCAGTTCAATCACAATCATATGGACCAGAGGCTAGAGGTGGAGCAAGTAAATCAGAAGTAATAATAAGTGAAAAAAGTATAAACTTTCCCAAAATAATAAATTCAGATATATTAATTTCATTAACTCAAAAATCTTTTAATGAGTATTGTTCTCACATTAAAAAAGGAAGTGTAGTAATTGTAGACTCATCAATAGAAGTTGGAGACTTAAAAGAAGTAACAATTTATAAAGCACCTATTCTACAAACTGCTAAGGAAGTAGTAAAAAAATCTATGACAGCAAATATAGTAACCCTAGGAGTGCTTAGCAATTTAATACCACAAATAAATTCAGAACATATAAAACTTGCTATTTCAAATAGAGTTCCAAGAGGAAGTGAAGAATTAAATATAAAAGCCTTTGAAGAGGGAAAAAAGCTTTTAAATTTTTTTAAAGTAAACTAAATTATAATAAAGCGAGTTGCAATAGATTCTCTAGCCGATATGGAAATATTATTTGATGGAATAGAACTAGATAAAGTATCTACATCAATGACTATAAATGCACCTGCAGCGGTACTTTTAGCAATGTATATAGCTGTTGCTAAAAAACGAGGAATTAGTGCAGATAAATTAAGAGGAACTATACAAAATGATATATTGAAAGAATATGTAGTAAGGGGAACATATATATTCCCAGTAAAACCATCAATGAGATTAATTACAGATACATTTGATTATTGTTCAAAAGAAGTTCCGAAATGGAACACAATAAGTATATCTGGATACCACATAAGAGAAGCAGGAGCTAATGCAGTACAAGAAGTAGCATTTACTTTAGCTGATGGTATAGCTTATGTTAACGCAGCTATAAAAGCAGGTCTTAATGTAGATGATTTTGCACCTAGACTTTCATTTTTCTTTAATGCACACAATAACTTATTTGAAGAAGTTGCTAAATTTAGAGCAGCAAGAAGAATATGGGCTAGAATAATGAAGGATAAATTTAAAGCAACGAATCCAAAGTCAATGGCACTTAAATTCCATACTCAAACAGCGGGCTGTACGCTTACAGCTCAACAACCAGAAAATAACATAGTAAGAGTGGCTATACAAACTTTAGCAGCAGTACTTGGTGGAACTCAGTCACTACACACAAACTCTAAGGATGAAGCACTAGCACTTCCTACAGAAGAATCTGTAATGGTAGCTCTAAGAACTCAACAAATAGTAGCACATGAAAGTGGAGTAGCAGATACAATTGACCCATTAGCTGGTTCATACTATGTAGAAAGTCTAACTAATCAGATAGAAGAGGAAGCGATGAATCTTATAAATAAAATAGAAGAATTAGGTGGAGCACCAGCTGCAATAGAAAAAGGATATATACAACAAGAAATAATGGATAGTGCTTATAAATACCAAAAAGAAATTGAAAACAATGAAAAGACAATAGTTGGAGTAAATAAGTTCCAAATAGAAGAAGAAGATCCAAAAGGATTATTAAGAGTAGATCCAATAGTAGGAGAAAGACAAAAAGAAAAAATAAAAGAGTTAAAAGAAAACAGAAACAATGAAAGAGTAAAAGAAACTCTTCAAGCTTTAAGAAGTGCTTGCAATAGTGATGAAAACTTAATGCCGTACATACTAGAATCAGTAGAAGCTTATGCAACATTAGGAGAAATATGCGGCGTAATGAGAGAGGAATTTGGAGAATACAAGCAGGCAGTTATGATATAAATTAAGGAGGATAAACAATGAAAAGGATAAGAGTTTTAATTGCTAAACCTGGGCTAGATGGACATGATAGAGGTGCAAAAGTTATTGCACGTGCCCTTAGAGATGCAGGAATGGAAGTAATATATACAGGACTTCGCCAAACACCAGAGCAAATAGTGGGGGCCGCAATACAAGAAGATGTAGATGTAGTTTCAATGAGCATATTATCAGGTGCTCACAACCACCTACTTCCTAAAGTTGTAGAATTATTAAAAGCTGAAGGGGCATACGATGATATGTTAGTTATAGCAGGAGGAGTTATACCAAAAGAAGATATACCATTCTTAAAAGAAAGTGGAGTTGCAGAAATATTTACACCGGGAACACCCACTTCAGTAACGATTGATTTTATAAAAGAAAATGTAAAAGACAAGTCAATGAATATTTAGGAGATACTTTAATGGAAAATCTAATTAAAGCTCTTTTAGATGGAAATAAAAGAGCTTGTGCCAAACTCATTACTATAGTAGAAAATGAAGCTGAAGGATATGAGAACGTTTTAAAAATAATATACAAACATACTGGTAGAGCATATGTAATAGGAATAACTGGACCACCAGGAGCGGGGAAATCAACAGTTACAGATAAGCTAGTTAAATTAATGAGAAAAGAAGATAAAAAGGTGGGTGTCATAGCAATAGATCCAACAAGCCCTTTTACAAAGGGAGCTATACTTGGGGATAGAATAAGAATGAATGATTTAAGTACGGATAAAAATGTATTTATAAGATCAATGGGAACTAGGGGAAGTTTAGGTGGTCTTTCAAGTGCAACTCAATCAGCTGTAAAAATATTAGATGCTTATGGCTGTGATTACATATTTATAGAAACTGTTGGTGTAGGCCAATCAGAAATTGATATAGTAAAAACAGCAGACACTACTTTAATGGTAATGGTACCGGGATTAGGTGATGATATACAAGCTATAAAAGCAGGAGTTATGGAAATTGGCGACATATTTGTAGTGAACAAAGCTGACAAAGAGGGAGCTAAAAGAACATCTATAGAAATAGAAATGATGCTAGATTTTAAAAAAGATTGGGAATTCAGGCCACTAGTAAATTTAGCAATCGCCCAAACGGGGGATGGACTAGAAACTACATATGAAAATATTTATAAACATAGAGCCTTCTTAGAAAGCAGTAATAAATTACAAGAGAAAAGACTTTGCAGAAATAAGATAGAAATAAAAGAACTAGTTCAAAGAAAAGTTTCTAAATTAGTAAAAAATTTAGAATATAGTGATGAACTAGATGAGTTATTGGCAAAAACAATTACTAAAGAAATAGATATTTATTCCATAAGTGAAATATTGTTTGAAAAAATTAGAAATAATAAATGATACTTATTTAGTAAATATATATTTTCTAATAAAGTTCCTACAGTTTAGTACATAGTCTAGCTAATGTATTTATAGGAACTTTATTTATTGATTCTATAAACTTATCTATAGACACTCTTACTTCTTCAAGACTTGCAAAGAATTTGTTATTTATAACGTTTGACTTTAACCATCCCCACAATCCTTCTATCAGATTTAACTCTAGACTATATGGTGGTAAAAACATTAACTCTAGTTTATGTTTATTATCAGATAAGAATGGCTGAATTAGCTTTGCATGATGAATTCTTGCATTATCTAAAATCATTATAGTTTTACCCGTAGGGTATTTCTCTAGTACCTTTTTTAGAAATCCTAAAAATACTTCAGCATCGTAATTTTTATGTTCTTCACAATACACGCTACCTGAATTATAATCTAATATTCCAATTATTTTAACACCTGGATTTTTACCATATGTGCGAATCTTTCTTTGTTTACCCTTTGGAAACCAAGTCTTTTGCATTGCTTGATAATCTCTAATCATTGATTCATCTTCAAATACAATATGTTGAACTTCTCCATCAGAGTATTTTTTTTAGCACTTCGAAATCTTCTTTAAATTTTTCCTGTTTTGCCTTATCTACTTTTGCTAGTACATACGTTGGTCTAGTATGGCTAAGACCTAAGCGAATCATCACTACATGAACACTACTTAATGCCATATCAATATTAAACTTATCTTTTATATACTCTTTAACAAGAGCAATTGTCCAATTGCATCTATTTTCAAATCCTACCTCTTCCGGTATTTTTTCGGTTATTACTTTCTTTATATTTTCCTCTTGCTCTGGTGATAATTTTCTTTTTTGACCACAATTATTATAATTCATCTTTAAAGCATCTAGTCCTCCGGCAGCATATTTCTTTATATACAAACCTACGGTATGAGGCTCTAATAATTCCATTTTACCTATTTCTTTATTATTAATACCTTGAAGGTGCTTAAGTAAAACTGAATATCTTTTATACATCCTAAGATTTTTTTCGTTTTTTAGTGCTACTTTTACCTCTTTTATTTTATCATTTATATCTACATCATTCTCAAATCGTATCATCTATACATTTCCTTTCTCATTTCTATATAATTTAGTAGTTTAGTTTTTGCTATATGAGAAATTTATATATATGAAATTTATGGATGATGAATTTTTTCACTTAGAAAATATATAATTTCTAAAAAGTACTACAATGAGGGGCATTAACTCATAATACAACTTCAGGGGTTGCACATTTTATAGCAGATAATGATGAGGATTGTATAAATCAAATTAGAAAATTATTAAGTTACTTACCTTCAAATAATGCAGAGAAAGCACCTATGTTAGAAGGTAGAGACAATCCAAATCGATTAAATGATATTTTAAATGACATAATACCTGATGGCTCAAATAAACCATATGATATGAAAGCAATTATATATGAAATAATAGATGATGGTGACTTTTATGAAGTGCAACCGTTCTTTGCACAAAACATTATAACTGGATTCGCAAGAGTAAATGGTGAGAGTATAGGTATAATTGCCAATCAACCTAAAGATATGGCAGGGGCATTAGATATAAATGCTTCAGATAAAAGTTCAAGATTTATAAGAACATGTGATGCATATAACATTCCGATAGTAACATTGGTTGACGTACCAGGTTTCTTACCTGGGGCAAGTCAGGAATACGGTGGAATTATACGACATGGTGCAAAAATGCTTTATGCTTATAGTGAAGCAACAGTACCCAAAATTACTATAATAACTAGAAAAGCTTATGGTGGTTCTTACTTAGCAATGTGTTCAAAAGATTTAGGTGCAGATATGGTTTTAGCTTGGCCTACAGCAGAAGTTGCAGTAATGGGACCAAGTGGAGCAGCTAATATTATATTTAAAAGTGATATAAAAAATGCAGAGGATGCAAAAGTAATGAAAGACATAAAAATAAAAGAATATACAGATGAATTTGCAACTCCATACAAAGCTGCTGAAAGAGGTTATGTTGATGATGTAATTGAACCAGCTTATACAAGAATAAGACTGTGCGATGCGCTTGACACCTTATCTTCCAAAAGAGAAGAAAGACCACTTAAAAAACATGGCAATATGCCATTATAGGAAGGTGATAAATTATGAATATCAGTCAATTATTAGAGGCTTTGAAAAATACTCAAGTAAACTTAAATATAGGTGAAAAATTATTAACAGGTTTTTCAGTAATGATTCTTTCTATGGTGGTAGTATTTATAGTGCTAGTAATGATAGCAGGAATAATTAGTTTATTACAAATAGAAGAAAAAGCAGTAGATAAAAATGTTGAAACTGAATCATTAAATCAATCTATTCTTAAAACTAAAAATGAAGATATAGCAGAGTTAGTAGCTGTAATAACAGCAGGTATATGTACAGCTACTGGAAATAGTAGCAATAACATAGTAGTTAAAAAGATAGTAAGAAGCAATAATTCTAAAACAAGTTGGGAAAGTATGAATAAAAAATAGGGGGACTATTCAATGATAAAAAAATATAGCATAACAGTTAATGGAAATACTTATGATGTTGAAGTAGAAGAGTTAGGAGCACAAAGTAGTTCACTACATAGATCGCAAATTTCAAATGATATAAATATTAAGCCCCAATCTCAACAAATTTCAAAACGACAAGCAACATCAGTACAAGGAAGTGGTAGTGTTAGTGCTCCGATGCCTGGTACTATAAATGATGTACGTGTTAATATTGGAGATGCTATAAAAAAGGGGCAAGTTTTATTAATACTTGAGGCTATGAAAATGGAAAATGAAATAATGGCTAGTTGTGATGGTAGCATTTTAGCTATTAATGTGTCAAAAGGGACATCTGTAAGTGTTGGAGATATACTAGTTACTATAGGATAAATAATTTTAAAATACAAAGGGGGACTTACCCGTGGGAGAAGTTATACTTAATTTTATACAGTCAATGGGTATTGTAAACTTAGACTGGAGGCAATTAGTAATGATACTAATTGCATGTATTTTATAGTACTTAGCAATTGCGAAAGGATTTGAACCTTTATTATTGGTGCCTATAGCTTTTGGTATGTTACTTTCTAATCTTCCATTATCAGGAGTAATGAGTGGTCCTATTTCGGTTATAGAGCCATTAGGACTTGGTACAAAGGGTGCTATTGAAGCTAGTATTCACACAGGGACTCCTGGAGGATTACTATATTATTTGTTTTTAGGGGATGAGTTTGGTATATTCCCTCCCTTAATATTTTCAAGCGTAGAAACTCTGAAAATATTTGCTCTTGGAGTTGTTGCATTTGGAGTAGGAACTGCTGCTGGAGTAATATGTGCTAAAATTATGAATAAATTTACAAAGGAAAAAATAAATCCACTTATAGGTGGAGCAGGAGTATCTGCAGTTCCAATGGCTGCAAGAGTAGCGCATAAAATAGCACAAGAAGAAAATCCAGGAAATTTTATTTTAATGCATGCTATGGGACCCAACGTTGCAGGTGTTATAGGTTCAGCAGTTGCTGCAGGAATATTATTAAGTTTGCTAGGATAGTTGAATTAATGCCGAGATAAATTTCTTGGCATTTTTGAGTTTAAATATCATAATTAACTAAAGTATAATGTATGTGATGGTTTTATTTACGCGAGTATATATTTTACTTTTTAAAATTTTATTTTATAGTAGTAAAAATAGAATCATTTTTTTTACTACTTGCATACAATAGAAGAGAATGAAAGTTGGTAATTAAAAACTTGCAATACAGACAGGTGTATACTATAATGTAAATAGATAAAGAAATAAAAGGAGGTAAAAAAATGAACGAAAACTTTGAAATAATATACTTTGGGTATGAAAAGGAAATAGATTATTTATTTAATCCAGAACATGATGAAGAATAAATGATTTTTTTAAAAAAAAATATTCATATAAAATAACAAAATGATTAAAATTAAAATAAAAAATCATTTTAGTGAAAAGTACAGGAGTGTAATAATGAAATTATTAGAATGAAGAGCCGTAACCAAATGAAATATAAGGTTAGGGCCTTTTTATATGCAGTTTTTGTTACTTTTATTTCAATAGTATTTAAAGGTAGATAAGTTTAATTGAAATTAAGTAAAAAAAAATGGTTTAATGAATAGTAAATAGTAAAAAATAATGAAAAATATATAGGAGCAAAATAATGAAAAAAATAGATTCAAAAATAGAGAATTATTTTTCAATAGGTGAAATGGCAAAATTACACAATGTATCTATAGAAACTTTAAGGCATTACGATAGATATGATTTGTTAAAACCAGATTATATAAATGAAAATACAGGATATAGATATTACTCAATGAAAAGTTTTATAAAAATGGATATAATAAAAAAATGTAAGGCAATAGGCCTAGCATTAGATGAAATAAAAGAGACGATGAAAAATTATGATTCACTAGAATCAATATTAGATACACTAGAAAAACAAAAAGAAATAGTAAATAAAAAAGTGGATGAATTAAAAAAAATAAAAAAAAGTATAAGTAATATGCAAAATGATATTAATGAGTCGTTAGAAGTAGGCATAAATAAATTATTTATTAAACAAAATGAAAAAAGATCGATGATAAAATATGACTATTCAGGAAGATATACTAAAGAGTTTGAACTAAAGCTGAGGAAGACATTGTTAGAAGTAGAAAAAATTCAAAATAATTATAATCATAAGATAGTATTTTCTGCATCATATGAAGATTTAATAGACGAAGGTAAACTGACTTACATAAAAACTATGATAAGTTTAGATTATATACCTAATCTAGATAAAGAAATTGTAACTTTACCAAATGGAGAATACTTGACAATGTACTTTGAAGATAATTTTTATAATACTAAGAAATACTACAACGAAATGATAAAATATATAAAAGAGAATAATATAAAAGTTGAAGGGGATTTTCATGAAATATATATAATGACAAGAGCAAACCCTGATGGAGAAATAATGGCTCTTGCTCAAATTGAAATATTATTAAAAAAATAAATGAAAACATATTGACTCTTTTGTTACACAAGACTTTATAATCACATATGGACTAATAATAGAAGAGGTGATTTTATGTTAAAGGAATATTTAAAATATGCAATACCGTCTGCTTTTGCGATGTTAATATCAGCATTGTATACAATAATAGATGGAATGTTTGTAGGACAGGGTGTAGGAGACAATGCTCTTGCGGCAGTAAATATAGTACTACCATTTACAGTAATGCTGGTTGGAATTGCAAATATGATGGCTGTAGGTGGAGGGGCATTAGTATCTAAAAATATAGGTGCAAAAAATATAGAAAAAGCAGTAAATATTTTTAGACAGGTAATGAAGTTTTTATTAATTATATCAGTAGTACTAAGTATTATGTGCGTAATTTTCACAGAGCCTATAGTTAAAGCATTAGGTGCGACAGAATCATTACAGTCATTAGCTGTAGACTATTTGAGATATTATGCATTATTCTGTATACCTAACTTAGTAGGGATAGCATTAAATAGTTTTGTAAGAAATGATAATAGACCAAAACTTGCTATGATATCTACAATAGCTGGAGCAATTACAAATGTAGTATTAGACTATATATTTATATTTGAATTTGGTCTGGGAATAAAAGGAGCAGCTATAGCAACTGGTCTTGGTCAAATTGTAACGGTAGCAATACTTTTACCACACTTTATAAATAAAAAAGGAAATTTAAGTTTAAAAAATGTAAGATTAGAAAAAGAAATTATAAGAGATTTATTAAATATAGGGTTTCCATCTTTCTTATCTCAAATAAGCTTCTCAATCATAGTACTTATGCACAATATAGCTATTGTTAAGATTATGGGAGAAGTGGGAGTTTCAGCGTATAGTATATTAAACTATATAGGAACTAATATATATATGATATTATTTGGACTAACACTAGGGGTGCAACCTCTGATAAGTTATAATTTTGGAAAGTGTGATATAGAAAAGGTACTAAAGTATCATAAAATAAATTCTATATCTCAATTAGTAACCACAGTATTTTTCGTATTAATTTGTTTCCTATTTGGAAAACAAATAATATCTATATTTACTAATGATGTTAAAGTAATAGAAATAGCATATTTAGCGGTAAGATTAGGAAGTTTAAGTTATTTCTTTGTGGGATTAAATATAGGGACTATAGTGTACTATCAAGCTATAGAAATGCCAAAGTTTTCAACTTTAATGTGCTTCTTTAGAGCGATTATATTCTTACCATTAGCATTAATTGTACTATACAGTATATTTGGTTCTAATGGTATATGGGCAGGAACTCTTGTATCTGAAACATTAACATTTATAGCAATAAACTTAATAACTAATATAAAGAAATCAACAAATAAATCAATTGCTGAAGTTAGTGAAGCGGCATAATAAAAAGTTAATAATAAATTAAATTTTAATTTAAACATATAATATAGCTAGATAAAGTAATAAAAACTTTATCTAGCTTGTTTTAGATAGTAGAATAAAAATCTACTTTTAAAATAATAGAAAGTGATTTAAATGTTGATAAATGTATCATTAGAAGAATTGTATAGAAAGGGAAGGATATATGAAAAAATTAATTAAGCTTTTAAGTTTATCAATTTGTATTGCAATTGTAAGTATAGTAGTTATAGGTTGTAGCAAAGACTCTACTGGAGTAATAAACTTTTTTAACTATGGAGAAAACATAGACAGTAAAACGGTAAAAGAATTTGAGAAAGAATATGGTATAAAAGTTAATGTTGATACTTTTGATGATATGGAAACAATGTATCAAAAGGTTAGTAGTGAGGGTGTAAAGTACGATGTTATTTTAGTATCAGATACTTTAATGCCAAGAATGATTGAAAAAAACATTTTAAAAGAATTAAATAAGGACAAGATACCTAATATATCTCAAATGGATGAAGATTACTTAAATCTAGAAATAGATCCTGGAAATAAGTATTCAGTTCCTTATATGTTTGGAACAGTAGGACTTATTTATAATAAAGATGTAGTAAAAGAAAATGTAGATAGTTGGGACATACTGTGGAATGAAAAATATAAAGGTAGTATTTTTATGTTTGATACATATAGAGATACAATAGGCGCAGCTTTAAAGAAGCTTGGATATTCTTTAAACACAACTAATCCAAAAGAAATTGAAGTAGCTAAAAATTTATTATTAGAACAAAGAAAACTAGTAAATCCTATTTATGGTGTTGATAATGGAACTACAATGATTCCAGCAGGAGAAACTGATATAAATATGATATGGTCTGGAGAAGGATTGAATCTTCAAGATGAATATCCTAATTTAGTATATGTAGTACCTAAAGAAGGAGCAAACTTCTGGATTGATAGCTTATGCATACCTCATAATGCTAAAAATGTTGAAGGTGCTCAAAAGTTCATAAACTTTGTAAGTGATAAGGAAAGTGCTTTAAGAATCGCTGATGAAATTGGATATACAACTCCAAATAAAGAAGCGAGACTATTGCAGCCAGAAGAAGTTAGAGATAATCCCAATGCATATATGCCTAAAGAAATAATGGAGCGATGTGAAATCTATACAGATTTTCCTATGGATGTAAAAAAAATGTATGATGAAGCTTGGATAAATATAAAATCAAATAAATAGCATCAATAATACCATTAAAATAAGAAAATCTATTTAGATATACTCCCTTTATAGGCAGTTAAAATAATAAAAACTGTCATTATGAAGGGAGTATATTTTAATATCAGGAAAACCTAAAATAGATTTCAACAATCTTAAAAGTTACTCGAATCTAAATGGATTTAATCTTATAGCGTTATTATACAAGAATGGATAATTATTACTTAGGTATTCTAGATAATCAATCCATTGTACAGTAATATTCTTATAAACTCTTATAATATCCTGTTCTAAATGGCCTATATCTAGTTCCTCAAATTTATCATTTTCTAAAAATAAAATTTCGTCTCTTAAATGTATTACAGACATGAGTAAATCAGTAAAAATTTCATGTTGATGTATGCTTTCATTACTTACTAAATTAATAAATAAATTACTATTACTCACCAGTAAAACTTTTATAGATTCTATATCGATTTTTTCAAAAACGATTTTATACTCATAGGTTAAAAGTCCGTTTTTTATTTTATTTAAATCATTAAATCCTATGATTGAGTTTTGAGCATCTTTATCAGCTATTATAATTAAACGCATTAGCTTTGAACCTACTTCTGTAAAGAAAATGCCTACAAGCATATTTAGTTTTTCAATTCTTTCTTGTTTGGCTTTATAATCTATTAAGCTTTCAAGTATTATTGTTACTACCAAGCTATTTATAGGTATAAAACATAAGTTCATTAAAGAGTAATAAGCGGTGTTGACACCTTGACCAAATACTATATAATGAGTTAAAAACATAATTCCTGATAATGATATTAAAATTAAAGATATTACAAAATAATGTTTAACTTTTTTCATTCATTCACCTCCATACTATATATCGTAAAATATTATATCATAAATTAATTAACAATACTTTAAGTAAATATATAGATGTATACAAAATATATTAAATATTGAAAAAATGGAGTCTATATAAGTTATAATTATATTAACCTTATAAAAGTGATTAAAACTTGACTTATAAAATTTTTATAAAAAATAATGGGATATTGATACTTTAAATTATAAAAAAGAAGAAAATAAAAGGTTTAGGAGAAATATTATAAATATTTTGAGGATGCCTAAAATTCAGGGGGTAAGTATGGAGAGTAATTATAAAGTTGCTTATAAAGCAGAATGGGATAAGCTTAAACAGTTAGATCCCTTAGAGGTATCTAAAAGATTAGAGATAAAATATTGTGAAAAAAATAAACAATTTATTGTACCTTTTTTTGAAAAAAATTATATTCTAGATTTTAATACTGAAACTATATATATGGAAGAAGATGGACACAAACCTGTAATTGGAGATGCTATCATTATATTGAATTATCTTACTTATTCAAACCAATACATAACTAATACTAATAAATGGGTAAGTCTTAAAGAAATACCAAATGGAGGTGCATTGTTTTACCCCGCATTTTATAATTCCTCAATAGTAGGACTAATAGAAAAGTTCGGAGAAAATATAAAAAACTTCGAAGCTAATTCATTAAGTATAGGAGGAAAAAAAATAAAATTTGGAGATAAATCATATGAATTTAAAGTACTTCCTAAGATAAGTATCTGTGTGGTTATATGGGAAGGTGATGATGAAATATCTGCAAATGCAAGTATACTATATGATCCTGCTATACAATATTTAGTACATATAGAAACAGTAATTGGAGTAGGAATGTGTGTAGCTAATA
This sequence comes from Romboutsia sp., assembly GCF_051659545.1. Classification (GTDB taxonomy): domain Bacteria; phylum Bacillota; class Clostridia; order Peptostreptococcales; family Peptostreptococcaceae; genus JBOFOR01. The sequence continues at coordinate 43,521 of NZ_JBOFOR010000236.1, forward strand.
AAGTTATGTTAACATAAAAATAACTTACCTTTATTGGTAAGTTATTTTTATCAAATTCCCAGTAATTTAAAGCATAGTGTAGTTAAAAAACAGACTACAAAAGCTATAGAAGTAGGTAATGCAAAACCTACAAAAGTCCATTTAAGACTCATAGTTTCTCTTTTTATAGTTAGTAAGGTAGTTGTACAAGGCCAATGAAGTAAGCTAAATAACATTACATTTAAAGCAGTTAAATATGTCCAACCATTATCTCTTAATATTTGACCTAATTGAGAAAAACTATCGAAATCTATCATATTACCTGTAGCTAAATAGGACATTAAAAGAATTGGAATCACTATTTCATTAGCTGGAAATCCAAGAATAAATGCAAGTAATATATAACCATCTAGACCTATTGCATGACCAATAGGTTGTAGTAATCCAGCTAAGTAAGATAATAAGCTAATATCACCAATATAAACATTTGCCAAAATCCATATTATAATTCCTGCTGGAGCAGCTACTGAGACTGCACGCCACAATACAAATATAGTTCTATCTATAATAGAAGTATATAAAACCCTTCCAACTTTAGGTGTTCTGTAAGGAGGTAGCTCTAGTGCAAAAGTAGATGGTACACCTTTTAGTAAGGTTTTAGATAACAAATATGACACTAGTAGAGTAACAACTATTCCAAAGATTATTACTAGTGTGATAGATAGTGCAGTTATTATATTAGAATAAAATGAAGATGAAATAGTCGAAGAAAAGAATATTGTAGCTATAGCTATCAATGTAGGAAATCGCCCGTTACAAGGTACAAAGTTGTTAGTAAGTATAGCAACTAACCTTTCTCTTGGAGATTCTATTATTCTGCACCCTACAACACCTGCTGCATTACAACCTAGACCCATGCACATAGTAAGGCATTGCTTTCCATGACAACATGCTTTTTTAAATAAATGATCTAAATTAAATGCAACTCTTGGAAGGTAGCCTAAATCTTCTAATAATGTAAATAGAGGGAAAAATATAGCCATAGGGGGTAACATAACAGAAATAACCCAAGCTAAGCTTCTATACATACCATAAGTAATCATTTCATTTACCCATAAGGGCACATGAATATAATTTAAGATATTGTAGATATGTGGTTCTATTGAAAATAATAAAGTAGATATAATGTGAGAGGGATAATTTGCTCCTTGAATAGTTATCCATAAGATAGCACTAAGGCTCAAAATCATTAGAGGAATACCGAACCTTTTAGATGTTATTATCTTATCTATTTTTTCATCTCTTTTAAACTTATTGTTGTTTTCAATAGTTAATACACAATTATACAGTTCATTCGCATATTCATAATTAATTTTACTAATTTCATCTCTTATATCTTGTCTATTTAAGTATAGTGGTATACCATCTTTAATTTCATAGATTAAGCTTCTATAATCACCTTCAATATAATTATCCATTGATTGAAAAATACTATTGTCACCATCAATAAGCCTTAGACCTAGCCACCTAGATTTAATATATGGAATAGCTAGTTTTAGGCTAGATTCTATTTTTTCTAAGTTATTTTCGATTTCATCATTGTATTTTATTACCTTATTATTATATAAGTAATTGCTTGATACTACCTTATCAAGAGTTTGTAAAAGTGCATCAATACCAATATTATTTCTAGCAGATGTTAGTACAACAGGTATTCCAAGTTCTTTCTCAAGTTTATTTTTATCTATGAAAATACCTTTTTTCTTAGCTTCATCTATCAAGTTAATGCAAAGTACTACCTTATCAGTTAATTCCATTACCTGAAATACTAAATTTAAATTTCGCTCTAAAGATGTAGCATCAGCAACTACTATTACAGCATCAGGTTTTCCAAAACACACAAAATCACGAGCTACAATTTCTTCTTGAGAAGCTGCAAACAGTGAATAGGTTCCTGGTAAATCAATTAATGCAAAATCTTTGTTATTGTATTTAAAATCTCCTCTTGCACTACAAACTGTTTTTCCAGGCCAATTTCCAGTATGTTGTTTTAAACCTGTTAATGTATTAAAAACAGTACTTTTGCCTGTATTAGGATTTCCGGCAAGAGCGATGATATATTGATTTTCTTTTCTTTCAATGTCAAAAATATCTTTCATTACTTTTATTTTAGTAGAGTTGTGTGTTAATCCCATTTTAACCCCCAAATATTAAAATTATATATGAGAAACTATTATATTTTCACTTTCTTCTTTTCTTAAAGCAATCATAGCACCTCTAATATTATATACAGTCAAATTATTGTTAGGACCTCTTCTTACTACAGCAATTGAGGCACCTTTAGTAAGGCCTAGTGCCAACATTCTTTCTCTTACATAACCAGTAGATAAAAGTTCTTCAACCTTGACGGTAGACCCAATATCTATACTTGTAAGCTTTTGCACAATAAAGTCACCTCCTAGATGGTAAATAAAGTTAGCTTAAGCTAACTTTATATAATAAATAATATGTGTGGTTGCATATAATTGTTACAGAGAAAAATATACAGACGTATTTAATGGAGGTAGTAATTTTGATAGAAAATAACGAATACTATACATTTAATGAGTATATTAAGAATAATGAACTAAGCCCAAATGAAGAAGACTATATAGAAATGATTTATCGGCTAAAAACAGAAAACAAATCCATTAAGATATCTGAATTAGCACAAGCTTTAAATATAAAAAATCCATCTGTTAGCAAAATGGTAAAAAAACTTCAAACAAAGGATATAGTAATACATAGTAATTATGGAACAATAGATTTAACAATAAAAGGTGAAACAATAGGTAAAACTCTATTTGCAAGACATAATACTATAGAACAGTTTCTTAAAATTATAGGAGTTGAAAATAATTTACATGAGGAAACCGAAAAAATTGAACATACAATAAACTCAGATACTTTAAATAAAATTATAAATCTAGTTGATTTTTTTAAAGAGAATCCCATAGTCTTAGAACATTATCAAAAGTACAGAAGCATTATATAATCATATTAAAAATAAAAAGTATTATTTGGATACTTATTGTTTCTATATAAAAGGGGGAGAGTTTTGTATGTGGAAAGTTAGTTTATATTACGACCATAAATGGGACTTAATTGTAATCTCAGAGCAGAAAAGATGTGAGTGGTATAATTGTGGTGGAGTAAAGGTATACAGAAATATTAGTGGAGAACATAGAGCCTTATGTTTTATTGATAAAGAAGCATTTATAGTTGTAGATGCAAAAACTAATAAGCTATGGGAACTTGAGGACTTTGAGAAGGATGCAATTAATAATGGAACGGAATCGGTTAAGAATAATAAATTTCATAAAAAGGTAGAAAGTAATTAAAAATTTAAAGGTCAAAAATTAAAACCTAAATATAAAAAGCTATAACAAAATTGAATAATATTTAAATTTATAAAAGAACAAGAACCTTCTAGAATTATAAAATTACAAGTATTAATTAGTGATTTAGGAGATTTACATTAGATACTATTTCCCAATTATAACAAAATAAACGGCTATATTTTACATTTCATATATGATAAAATTACCTAGGAATAATATTATACAAATAGGAGAAAAAAATGACAACAATAATAGATGCAATAAAAATGTGTGATGAAAATATTATTAAATACCAAGAAGAATCTAAAAAAATAAAAGAAGTAATAAATAAACAACCAAAGTTTGTAATAATAAATGCTTCTAATGATGAAGGAAATGCTAGATACATAAAAGGAAAAATAAAAGCAGGAGAAAAAGCAGGTTTAATAGTAGAAGTAATTACATTTGAAGATAACTGTAATAATGATGAGGTACTAAATATAATAAAAAAATGTAATGAAGATAAAACACCAGTTATACTTCAATTACCAACTTTTAAGCACCTAGATACTGAAGGACTTATGAAGGCTATAGATTACGATGTAGACGCTGATGGTTTCGCAAGAGAGTGGATAGGTGAAGTAAACTTAGGAAATGATAAAAAAATAGCTCCTGCAACTCCTAAAGGGGTAATATCACTTCTTGAATATTATAATGTAGAAATGGAAGGCAAATTAGCTTTAGTTATAGGTAGATCTAATCATGTCGGTAAACCTCTTGTAAATATGCTTATAAATAGAGGAGCAACAACTATTTGTGCTAACAGTAAAACTAAAAATCTAGAAAATTTAGTTAGACAAGCAGATATAGTAATATCATGCGTAGGAAGTCAAAATCTAATAGCTGCAGAAGATATAAAAGAAGATGCTATTGTAATTGGTGTTGGGTTTACCTATGTAAATGGGAAACAAATATTAGATTTTGATGTTGATCAAATAGTAAATTTAGATAAAGCAAAATATGTATCAAATAGAATAAACTGTACAGGAAAATCAACTATAAATTCATTAATAGACAATGTAATTGAATTATACAAAATTAACTTTAATATAAAGTAAAAATTAACAACAACTAATAGGCTGTAGATAATTATTATTAAAAATAAATTATCTACAGCCTTCTAATTATTATTACAATATCGCTTATCATATGTTCAGTCTACGATTCATTCTTAATATTCCCAAAATGTATTACGTTCGCAGTCGTTATAGCTTATTCCACTATTTGTTCCAAAGTAATTATAGCTACAATCGCTTTGATAACAAAGTTTTGCTTTACTTTCTTCACAAACACTATCAGTTCTTTTCTCAAAAGAAGTAGCAACATCATCAGTATGAGGTTTCATTAATTTTAAATTATTTTCCATAAGTAGCACCAACCTTTTCTATTTTTTTTTATTAATTTATATATATTGTATGTTCAAAAATAAAATCTGTCAACAATAAAATTGAAAATTCTGAAAATTTTAAATATTCGGAATATGTAAAAATAATTTTTAAAATATAAAAAAATTTATATATTTACAATTCGAATTATGATTTAAAAAAACTAAATATATGACAAAATATAAAGTTATATAATTTGTCCCGAGATTTTAAAAAAGTCTTCTATATAAAATTAATTAAGATAGAAGACTTTTTTAATTTAGTTAAATATCAAAATTACGTCTTGCAGTAGTTTTAAAAGTATAGTGGCAACTATTGCAAATCATTTCAGCGTCGATAGCTTCATAGCACCTGTTAGTACCTCTATTAGAGTAAAGATTATGAATTTTAACTCTTCCAATATTAGAATCTACCATTGTAGCCTCGCTTACAGTTTCAGGAGGATTAAAAAATATAAATTCTCCACAGTGAGGGCAGTTTAATTGAAATAAAGATCCGTTGTTCATTAGTTCATTCATATTAATCACCTTTCTAACATTATGTAGTATAAAGCTTTAAGATAAGAAAGCTTTCTTACAATTAATATTAAAATTTATGGGATTTATTATACTTAGTTTTCAAAAAAGTTTTATAAATTTATAGATTAGGTATAAATAATAAAAACAATGGTATAGACCTTTCTACAAAATAAAAGGAATATTTACTTATACTGTAGAATAATACTGTAATAATAAAAATTAAAAGTAGGTGAAAATATGGAAAATAATATGAGTAAGTATGAAGAAAGAGAACCAAAGGTTTTAAATGGGATGATGGCTATAATATTAATATTTGTATGGATTGTAATATCTATAGGGATGATAATAGCTGGAGGTTTTTTGCAATCAGCAATATTGATATTTTTAGGAATACTATTTAATGTAGTAAGTTTTATATCCTTTGGAGGATTAAAAATAGTAAATCCACAAGAAGCATTGGTTTTAGTTTTATTTGGTAAATACTATGGAACTATAAAAAGAGAAGGTTTTTACTGGGTAAATCCATTTTCTTTTGCAGTAAATCCAACTTATGGTTCAGCTATAGCACCATCGAAAAAGTCTCAAGAAGATGTAAATATAACATATCATGCTAATAATAAAAAAATATCTTTAAAAACAATGACTCTTAATAACGAGAAGCAAAAAGTAAATGATCAATTAGGAAATCCTATAATAATAGGAGTTGTAGCTATTTGGAAAGTTGTAGATCCAACTAAGGCAGTCTTTAATGTAGAAAACTATAAAACTTTTATATCAATTCAATGTGATACAACAATTCGTAATATAGCAAGACTTTATCCATATGATGTATCGGAACATGGAGATGAAAAATCTCTTAGAGGAAGCAGTCAAGAAATAGCAGACAGACTAAGAACAGAACTTCAAAGTAGAGTTGAGATTGCTGGAATTGAAGTAACTGAAGTTAGAATAACTCATCTTTCTTATGCACCAGAAATAGCAGCAGCAATGTTACAACGTCAACAAGCAGAAGCAATAATAGCAGCACGTAAAAAAATCGTAGAAGGTGCTGTTAGTATGGTGGAAATGGCTCTTAATAATTTAAAAGAAAATGATGTTGTTAATTTGACAGAAGAAAGAAAAGCAAGTATGGTCAGTAATTTATTAGTAGTACTGTGTGCAAATAAAGACACTCAACCTATTGTAAATAGCGGATTTGATGAATGATAGATAGAATATTTGATAAATGATATATAAAATAAGTACTAAGCATATAGTGAAATTCATATGCATAGTACTATTTTTTTATAAAAAATAGTTAGAAATGGAATTAAATGTAAGTATTAGTATATAATATAAATATATACATCACCAGGCGAGGTATATATAAGTACTAAGATGAAATATATTAAGGAGGTGAGTAAGGTGTCTATAACATCAGATTTAATAAGAGGTCATACAGATACAATAATACTATCAAGACTTACTCAAGGGGACAGCTATGGTTATGAAGTAAACAAATATATAAAAGTAAAAACTAACAATGAGTATGAGCTTAAGGAAGCGACATTATATTCAGCTTTTAGAAGATTGGAGGAAGGTGGAATGATAGTGTCTTATTGGGGAAGTGAAAACAAAGGAGCAAGAAGACGGTATTATTCAATTACTCCTCAAGGAGAAAAAGCATATAAAAAGCAAAAAGAGGATTGGCAAGAGGCAAAAGAATTAATAGATAACTTAATATAATAATTGCTTAATTGCAATATCAAATTGAACTATTTTTTAAAATATGAAAAATAATCTAAATATTAGGCTGCATATATAGAATCTAATTGTTCTTCAAATAGTTTCTCAGGCGTATTGTAGCCTAATATTTTTCTTGGTAAT
>NZ_JBOFOR010000237.1:0-7757 GCF_051659545.1 Romboutsia sp.
CATACAGATTAAAGGAAACTAAAGAATGGCTAAACAGTATGCCCAATTAATCTAAATTTATACTATAAAAAAGTTTATACATGTTTTGGTGGAAGAATTTTTAGCTGCAATTTGGTATAAAAAATAAGTATAAAATACAGATACTTTTACCTTTGGAGCAATATTTACAATTATATATATATTAACATTTACATCTTTCAAGTACTTATTATAAAATAACTGGAGACAAATTTAATGACAAATTGAAACAATATAAAAATAAAAGAAAATAGGTGGGAGGGGTTTGAGTGAAAGTAATAGAAATCAACAACTTAACTAAAAACTATAAATCTAATAGAGGTATAACAAACATAAATCTAAGTGTAGATGAAGGTGAAATATTTGGATTTATAGGACCAAATGGAGCTGGGAAGTCAACAACTATAAAAACACTACTAAACTTTATATATCCTACTAGTGGAGAAGCTAAGATACTAGATTTAGATGTAGTTAAAAAAAGTGAAAAAATAAAAGAGTATATAGGATATGTACCAAGTGAAGTAAGATACTACGATGAGGTAAAAGTAGCAGATTTAATAAAATACGCTCAAAGTTTTTATCCTAATACTAGCAAAGAAGAAGTAGATAAACTATGTACCGAGTTGGAACTAGATATGAACAAGAAAATAGGTGAACTAAGTTTAGGAAATAAGAAAAAAGTAGCAATAGCTCAAGCGCTTATCTCAAAACCAAAAGTATTAATACTTGACGAACCAACTAATGGACTAGATCCACTAATGCAAAAGAAATTATTCAATTTATTAATAGAAGAAAAGAAAAAAGGAAACACAGTATTTTTATCTTCACACAACTTAGTAGAAGTACAAAATCTATGTGATAGAGTATGTGTAATCAAAGAAGGTAAAATTGTAGATATCATAGAAATAGAAAAAGCAACGACGAAACTAGGATTAAAGGTAACGATAAGAAGTGCAGATGTTAACGAAGAAGTAATCACTAATTTAGGAGATAAAATACTAAGCAAAAATGAGAATACATACACTTTTGTATATTCAAAAGATATGAACTTCCTAATAAAAGAGTTAAGCAACTACAAGATAGAAGAATTACTAATAGAAAAAGAGAATCTTGAAGATGCTTTCTTAAATTATTATGAAAACCATGGGGAGGAATTATAATGAATATATTTAAATTTGAATTTAAAAGATTGATAAAATCTTGCTTAATATGGGCTCTAATATGTGGGGCGTTAACAGCACTATTTTTGGCTCTTTTCCCATCTATGAAAGACATGGGAATGCAAGAACTTATGGGTAACAAAATGGATGCACTACCAGCAGAAATGTTAAAAGCCTTTAATATTGACGAATCAATGGACTTTTCTAATATATATAATTACCTAGGTTACTGTATTCAGTACATTGCTATGGCAAGTGCAATTTATGGTGCTATACTAGGGGTTAATGCTTTAATAAGAGAAGAAAGCCAAGGAACTATAGAATTTTTATACTCAAAACCTATAACAAGAACTAAGATAGTAACTAGTAAACTGTTATCAATAGTGGCTATATACTATGTATATATTATTATACTAGGAATAATCACTATGGGAGTATGTATAGCAGTAAAGCCTGAAGAGATAGAAGTAATGGAACTGATGATGAATCTTAAAACTATGTTTATAGGTATATCATTACTAGGATATATATTTATGTCTATAGGTCTTTTAATTTCTACAATAGTAAAATCAGATAGAGGAGCTATACCAATAGCTATAGGGATATTCTTTGTATCTTATTTCTTAGGAATTATAGGCAAACTTAAAGAAAGCTTTGAATGGATGAAATATTTCTCTCCTTTTGATTACTATGCTCCAACTACTGTACTTAAGGATGGATTTGATTTGAAATTTGTTCTTATTGGACTAGGAATTATAGCACTTTCAACAGTGGCGAGCTATACTATATATAGAAAAAAAGATATGAGAATCTAACTATAAAAAATATCTATCTCATTAATTAATGAAATAGATATTTTTATTATTTTTTGATTAACAACCAAATTATTTGACAGAGCCTTATAAATTAAGAACCGTTGATTTAAATGAAACGTTAAACAAATTTCGTGAAGTAAAAATAGTATGAAAAATAAGAATATAAAACTTTACAAATAATGGTAAAAGAATTAATATAGAAATATAAAACTGACCAGTCGGTTCTGAAAATAATAGGGGGAAAATATGTTATCTAAATTTAGTGTAAGAAAACCATTCACAGTGGTAGTAGGTATAATAATGGTATTAATCTTAGGAATTGTATCATTTATGAACATGACAACAGACTTATTACCAAGCGTTGACTTACCATATGTAATGGTAAATACAGTGTATCCAGGGGCAAGTCCTGAAAAAGTAGAAACAGCAGTAACAAAGCCTCTAGAGCAAGCATTAGCTACAACTAGTGGACTTGAAAATATAAGCTCCGTATCAAGTGAAAACTCTAGTATGGTAATACTAGAATTCAATCAAGAAATAAATATGGACTCAGCAATGATTGATGTAAATGGTAAGATTGACATGGTAAAAGGATATTTTGATGATAGTGTTCAATCGCCAATTATAATCAAAATGAATCCCGACATGATGCCAATAATGATGCTAAGTGTTGACATTGAAGGTATGGATATTAAAGAAGTTACTAAATATGTAAATGATAATATAATGCCAAGATTTGAGCGTATAGAAGGAGTTGCATCAGTAACTGCAGTAGGGCTAGTTGAAGACCAACTAAAAGTTAGATTAGATGAAGATAAAATCGATAAAATAAACGACAAAATCTTAGCTAATATAGATTCTGAATTATCAACACAACAAGCCCAGTTAGATAAATCAAAAAAAGAAATGCAAAGTTCTAAGGCAGAACTAGAAAATCAAAAGAAAACTCAAACACAACAATTAGAAACTGCCTCAAAAGAACTGCAAACTGCTAAAAAACAATTACAAACAGCAGTAAGTGCAATAGGTATGTCAAAGGATGAGTTACAAGAAAATATTGATAATGCAAACCTGGCATATGCACAAAACTCATTACAAATAAACATGCTAAAAGAAGCTCAAAGCAAACTTCCAGTAGATGCAGATGAGTATGCTAAATTACAAGTGCAAATCTCAGCACTAGAAGAGGCTGGGTCTAAAATAAAAGCAGGAATTACTCAAGCTAAAAAAGGAATAGAAGCAATAGACTCATTAGCTGATATTGAAGCTAAAGAAAAAGAGTTGGCAACAGGAAAAGCAACACTTGAAAAAGAGCTAGGAAATGCACTTTCTCAAATAAATCAAGGTGAAGCTCAGTTAAAATCAGGGCAAGAACAACTTGATAATGCTAAAGAAACAGCATACAAAAGTGCTAATATAAAAGATAAAATAACCCCTGAAATGATAGGAAACATATTAATGGCAGAGAATTTTTCAATGCCTGCGGGGTACATAAAAGAAAATGGTGTTCAGTATTCAGTAAAAGTAGGAGAGCAATTTACCAACGTAGAAGAACTAGAAAACTTACTTTTATTTAATGTGGATGTAGATGGAGTAGGAGATATAAAAATTAAAGATGTAGCAACTGTAGAATTTGCAGACAACTCATCTGATACCTATACAAATGTAAATGGTAACAATGGTATAATGCTTACTTTCCAAAAATCAAGTTCATACTCAACTGCAAATGTAACTAAATCAATAAACAAAGTAATAGACAGTTTATCGAAAGAAAACAAAGATATAAACATTACTACATTAATGGACCAAGGAGTATATATTGATTTAATAGTAGATAGTGTACTAAGTAACTTAATATATGGTGGTTTATTAGCAGTTATAGTACTGTTGTTATTCCTTAGAAGTTTCAAAACTACTATAGTAATTGCATTTAGTATACCTATAAGTGTTTTATTTGCAATAGTATTAATGTATTTTAGTGGAATAACACTAAACATAATATCTTTATCAGGGCTAGCACTAGGAGTAGGTATGCTAGTTGATAATAGTATAGTTGTTATAGAAAACATCTATAGACTTAGAAACACAGGCATGAGTATGGCAGGGGCTGCAGTACATGGAGCAAAACAAGTATCTGCTGCAATAGCTGCATCTACTTTAACTACAATATGCGTATTCTTGCCAATAGTATTTACTACAGGTATTACTAAACAACTATTTGTAGATATGGGGCTTACAATAGCTTATTCATTAATAGCAAGTTTAATAGTAGCATTAACAGTAGTTCCTGCTATGAGTTCTAACTTATTAACAAAGGTAGATGAGAAAGAACACAAATTCTTTGATAAATTTGTAAACATGTATGAAGTAGTTCTTAGAGCATGTTTAAAACACAAAGTACTAGTAATATTATTTTCATTAGTTTTACTTGGGTTTAGTGGATACAAAGCAGTAACAATGGGAACTAGCTTTATGCCAACAATGGACTCTACTCAAATGACAGCAACACTTACAATGGCAAAAGAAGCTAAAAAAGAAGATACATATAGTGCAAGTGATGAGTTTATAGACAAACTACTTACTATTGAAGATGTAGAAACAGTAGGTGCCATGGAAGGTGCTGGAATGATGGGACAGCCAGCAAGTAAAAACTCAATGTCATTCTACATAATATTAAAAGAAGATAAAAAACTTTCAAACACACAAGTTGAAGATATAATATATGAAAAAACAAAAGATATGGATTGTGAAATAAAAGTAAGTGCATCTAATATGGACATGAGTGCATTAGGTGGTTCTGGAGTACAAATAGTAGTAAAAGGAAATGACCTAGACAAACTACAAGAAATATCTAAAGATTTAGCAAAAATCCTAGGTAGTGTAAAAGGAACAATAGATATATCTGATGGAATGGAAGAAGCTTTATCAGAAACGCGTGTAGTAGTAGACAAAAACAAGGCTATGGAATACGGACTAACAGTAGCTCAAGTTTATCAAAAAGTATCTAGTATAATACAAGAAGAAAAAGAAGCAACAAAGGTTACTATAGAAAATAGTGAATACCCTGTAATAGTTGCTAATAGTTCTAATACAACAAGAAACAACTTAAAGCACTACAAGTTCAAAGCTACAAAAGGAACTGAAGAAGTAGAAATTTACTTATCAGATATAGCAAGTATAGAATCAGCACAAAGTTTATCTAGTATAAATAGAGATAATCAATCAAGGCTTATGACAGTAAGTGCAGGAGTTGATTCTAAACATAATATAGGGCTAGTAAGTAGAGATGTACAAAATAAAATAAAAGACTATGAACTACCTTCAGGATATAGTATAGAAATGAAGGGTGAAAATGAAACAATAAGCAAATCATTTACAGACTTAGGGCTAATGATGGCACTTGCAGTATTATTTGTTTATTTAATAATGGTGGCACAGTTCCAATCACTATTATCACCATTCATAGTAATGTTTACAATTCCACTAGCATTTACAGGAGGATTACTAGCATTACTTATAACTGGAAAAGATTTAAGTGTAATAGCTTTACTAGGATTCCTATTATTATCTGGAGTAGTAGTAAACAATGGTATAGTTTTCGTTGACTATATAAATCAACTAAGATTAGCTGGAACAAATAAAAAAGATGCTATAATAGAAACTGGGCGTACTCGTATTAGACCAATACTAATGACAGCATTAACAACAATACTTGCAATGTCAACAATGGCAGTAGGTGTAGGTATGGGAGCAGAAATGACACAAGGCTTAGCCATAGTTACTATAGGTGGATTATTATACGGAACAATACTTACACTAGTTGTTATTCCTGTTTTATATGACTTAATGCATAGAAAGGAACTAAAGCAAATATATATAGAGGAGGAATAAAATGATTTGTGAAAAAAATTACTCTCAAAAAGAAGTATTAGTATTTGAAGGTTTTATAAAACTTGCAGATGAGGGAATTAGTATAAGCAACATAAAGGTTGCTGACATAGCCAAATCTGCAGGTATAGGAAAAGGAACTTTATATGAATACTTTGAAAACAAGGAAGAGATAATAGCAAAGTCTATATTATATAAAATGAATAAAGAATTTGGCAAAATACTATTTAGTATTTTAAATGCACAAGGCTTTGAAAATAAATGTAATATAGGGCTTCAAACTATACTAGAGTTAATGGCTACTAACTGCTCATATTTCCAAATTCTAATGATAAACAAAGATATTCATAATTTATTGAAATGTATTAATCATGGAAAAGATGAAATGATACAGTTGAGGGAATATGTACTTGAGATGCTAGATCCTATTATTGATTTAGGTATAGATGAAGGTGTGATAAATAAAGACCATGATAGGTTGTATATAAGAAGTGTGTTTATAAGTGTTTGTAGTGGAATGTCTACAATGGTTAGGTTTAGCTTTGGCGAACTAACTATAGAAGATATAAAAAGACAAAAGGATATTGCATATACTATACTTATAAAATCACTGAGTTAGTTAAGACCCCTCAAATTAGGAATTATAGCACTTTCAACAGTGGGAGCTATATTATATATAGAAAAAAATATGAGAATCTAAATATAAATAATTAAAATAAAGACTAAAAAAGCAGATTAGAAACCTGTTCTTTTAGTCTTTATTTTAATTGTTTGAGATACTTAAACCTAGTTTATAAGCTGTATTTAATATTTTATATAACAAATAGTACTATATAATACTAAAATTATCTATAGTTTAATATACAATCTAAATTAATGACTCTTTTAAATAAATTATAATATATGTATAATGTATATAAAGAATAATAGATAGCTAAAGATAAGGAGAAAGTAATGTATATAGATTTTCATAATCATATAGACTTTTACAACAAAGTAAATATAGATAAAGTAATAAATGATATAAATCAGAATAAAATCAAAACAATAGCATGTGCAATGGATGAAGAAAGCTACCTATACAACAAAAAATTACAAAGTAAAAGTGAATATATAATACCAACATATGGAATACATCCATGGAAAGCTTATGAAAATAGAAAAAACTTACATAAAGTACAGATGCATATAAAAGAAAGTAAAATAATAGGGGAAGTAGGTCTAGACTTTCACTGGATAGAAGATACTAATACTTATCCTTATCAAATTGAAGTATTTGAACAATTTTTAAAATATGCAAAAGAGTATAACAAATACATAAACCTACATACAAAAGGTGCAGAAGAAATAGTTTTAGACTTAATCAAAAAATATGATGTATCTAATCAAAGTATAATTCACTGGTATAGCGGTGAAAAAGACACCCTAGAAAAACTAATAGATGCAAAATGTAACTTTACTATAAGTGTAGACGTGGGATATTCTAAAAAAACAGAAGAAATAATAAAAATAGTACCAACAAAACAACTACTAGCAGAAACCGATGGACCAACAGCTCTAGAATGGGTAAGTGGAAACTATGGAATGCCTAGTGAAATAAAAAGAGTATATCAAGATATATGTAAACTAAAAAACATCTCAATAGAAGAATTTAAAAATCACTGCAGCAAAAAACTAGAAGAAATCTTGAGATAATTAAATCTCGACTCTTTAACCTAGTTTGGATAATGACGTAATATAAAAATAAAAACAAGTAAAAATTATAATAAAGTATTATGATTGGAGGATTATTATGGCTCTTGGATATTTATTTATATTACTTATAGTTATAATATTAATTAGTGTTATAGGAATTTTAGGATTATATTTTACAAAA
>NZ_JBOFOR010000238.1:0-3291 GCF_051659545.1 Romboutsia sp.
GGGATGTCCTTATGACAATGCCTGCATAGAATCTTTTCATGCCATTTTAAAGAAAGAAGAAGTTTATAGGGTTAAGTATTTTGATTTTGAGTCTGCAAAACTAAGATTATTTGAATATATAGAAGGTTGGTACAATAGAAAAAGAATTCATGGAAGTATTGGTTTTATTTCACCAGATCAGTACGAAAAAATAGCTAGAGCAAGTTAAAAATTCAATTATTTGTATCTAAAATATTGACATAGATCCATTATTAGTATAGGTCAAATCTGTGGAATGAAGGTTTAAGAAAAAGAGTATATAATAATGTAATAAAAAATACTTTGTAATATTGAAACAGAAAATGATACAAAAAACAGAATGAAAAAAATTGAAATATTAAGAATATTCAAATATAATTTACTTGAGATATTATAATATAAGATAAAGAGGGGAAATAAAAAAAGGGGAGGGATAATAATGCATAATAAAAAATGGTCTAATAATGTAAAAAAAACACTAACTGTGGTAATGGTAGGTGCAATGATGTTACCAAATATAGGACATGCCTTATCACCAAATGAATATTTTGAGAAGAACTCTACTGATTTTACAAAGATAGAGTTAAATAAAGATTTAAAGGCAGAAAGAGTAAAAATTCAAGAGGGGATAAATACAAATTCAGAAGAATTAATCTCAGTAATAGTAGAGTTTAATACAGCTCCTTTAGTTTATTCAAAAAAATCATCTCCAAACATGTCACAAGATCAAAAAGTTAAACTAGAAAAGATAAAGAAAGAACATAAAAAGTTCAAAGACTTAGTAGGAAATAAACAAAAAGCAAATCAATTCTCAACGGCACCTATAATTAATCACGAATATACAAATACTTTCAATGGTGCATCAATACAAATAAAAGGAACAGAAATTGAAAAACTAGCAGAAAGTGATGTTATAAAAGCTATATGGAAGGATGAAACTGTTAAGTTAGAACTTCCAAAGGAAACAAAATCAAGTGAAATAACACCATTTATGAGCAGTAGCAAGCCGTTAATAGGAGTAGATAAGCTTCATTCAGAGGGTATAAAAGGCAAAGGTATAAAGGTAGGGGTAATAGATACAGGAATAGACTATAACCACCCAGACTTAAAAGATAACTACAAAGGGGAAGTAAAAACTGGAGCATCTATAGATGTATCGAAAGGCTGGGACTTTGTAGATAATGATGCAGATCCAATGGAAACTACATATAAAGACTGGCAAGGTAGTGGACATCCTGAATTTAATCCAGAGACAGGAAGTGAATACTATACATCTCACGGAACTCACGTATCAGGAACTATAGCAGGCACAGGAGAAAATGATAAATCTGAGTTTGCTACAATAGGAGTTGCTCCAGAAGCTGACCTATATGGCTATAGAGTATTAGGTCCCTATGGAAGAGGTAGCACATCAGACATAGTGGCAGCTATAGAAAAATCAGTAGAAGATGGAATGGATGTAATAAACTTATCTCTAGGAGCAAATGTAAATGATCCACTATACCCAACAGCAGTAGCTACAAACAATGCTATGCTTGCAGGTGTTGTAACAGTATTAGCAAATGGAAATGCAGGACCAGCTCCAGGTACAGTAGGAACACCAGGGACAGCGCCACTTCCTATATCAGTAGGAGCAAGCACTACAGCTATACAAATAGCTAAATTTAAAATAGAAGCATCAAATAATATATCTACAAATGGTAGATTATTAGCTAGAGATTTTACTGAATTACCTAAAATACAAGAAGGTGAAATAGTATTCTGTGGGTTAGGAAAAGAAGAAGGTGATTTCTCAAATGTAACAGGTAAGATAGCATTAATTGAAAGAGGGGAATTAGCATTAAATCAAAAAGTAATAAATGCTAAAAAAGCAGGTGCGAAGGCAGTTATATTATTTAATAATGTAGATGGTGAAATTGAACATTATTTAGGAGAAAACACAGAATTTATACCAGCAGTATCTATAGACAAAGTAACAGGACAAAAACTAAAAGCAGCACTAGAAGCACAAGAAAAAATAACTACAAAAATTAGTCTAACAGAATATACACAAACACAACCAGATTTACTAGCAAGCTTTAGCTCGCGTGGTCCAGTAAACAATGGTGATATAAAACCAGATGTAGTAGCTCCAGGGGTGTCTATAATGTCTACTTATCCAGAATATATAAATCACCCAGCTGAAGGAGATGATTATTCACAAGCTTATTCAAGAATAAGTGGAACAAGTATGGCAGCTCCACATGTAGCAGGACTATCTGCTTTAGTATTATCTCAAAATAAAGACTACGATGCATTTGATGTGAAATTAGCACTTATGAACACTGGTGATGATTTAGCTCAAAAATATGGTGTAAATGAAATGGGAGCAGGTAGAATAAATGCAATTGATGCTGTTAAATCACAAGTAGTTATAAAAAATAAAGACGCATCTCAAACTGTAAATGATAATGGTGAAATAGTAGAAGTAGAACATGAAACAGGAGCACTATCATTTGGTACGGTAGCAATATCTAAAAAAGATACTGTAATTAAAGATAAGTTGATAATAGATAATAAAACTGATAAAACTAAAACATATGATGTATCAGTAGAATATGTTACTCCAAGTGAGACTAATGGAGCACAAGATGCTATAAAAAATAAGGTTAAAATAGGTGTAAAAAACAACGCAGTAGCAAATAAGAGCAAAGAAACTAGCCTAGATGTTAGCTTAACTATACCTAAAGATGCAGAGGCAGGAGTATATCAAGGATACATAAAGTTAACAAGTAGGCAAAATAACAAAGAAGTACATAACATACCATTTAGTGTAAAATATGTAGAGCCAGGATTAGCACCTATACAATTATTCACTAATAGTGCAACTAACGACTTAGATTGGGTACATCCATGGCTAACTCCAGGAATAGGAAGTTATATAAAAGTTAACACTCCAGTAGAAAAAATAGATATAGTAGTAAAAGATTATGCAACAGATAAACTTATAGGATATAGAGGTTCGCTAGATGCAAGTATGCTAATACCAGACTATACTTATCAATTAAGAGATGCACTTGATATGTTACTTATGGTTTATCCAATAGATGAAAGCGGTAAGAAATCTAAGATACCTATGAAATTAGATGAAGGAAAATATAAGTTAGAATTTATAGCAACAGATAAAGAAGGAAACACTACATCTAAATCACAACCATTCATAGTAGACAACACACCAGCACAAACTACAGAACTAAGCTTAAACGGTGGAGTACATGAAATAGATGAAAGTAT
>NZ_JBOFOR010000239.1:0-79836 GCF_051659545.1 Romboutsia sp.
TGAAAAACTTTAGAGATTTAGGAGGACACAAGTCCTCTGATGGAAGAATAATAAAAAAAGGTCTGTTCTTCAGATCAGCCCACATACAAGATTTAAACGAAGAAGATATAAATCTATTAAAACAACTAAAAATTAAACATATATTTGACTACAGAAGTGAAGAAGAAGCTAAACGCAATCCTTCAACAAACATAGAAAACATAACAAACATAAGAATACCAGCAATGCTAAAAGTACCAGGCGCAGACAGTGCCAGCTTTGGCTCAGTA
Organism: Romboutsia sp.; assembly: GCF_051659545.1. Classification (GTDB taxonomy): domain Bacteria; phylum Bacillota; class Clostridia; order Peptostreptococcales; family Peptostreptococcaceae; genus JBOFOR01. The sequence goes on from NZ_JBOFOR010000239.1 coordinate 270, forward strand.
GAAAACATGATACAAGAACTATTTGAAAAAAACATGGCATTCAACATGATGAAAGAAAGCTACTACAATTTGCCAATAAATAATCCATCCTACAAAAAACTAGTGGAACTTGTAAAAGACCCTAACATGTTACCAATACTAAGCCATTGCACAGCAGGTAAAGACAGAACAGGGGTAGGGTGTTCAATAATACTTATGATACTAGGTGTATCGAGAGAAGACATCATAAAAGAATACTTAAAAAGCAACGAATATGCTAAAATAGCAATAGAAGAATTCATAAATGTAAAACCTGAACTAAAAGGAGTACCTACAGAGAAATTAGCTTACATATTTGGTGTCAACGAAGATTACATCAATGAAGCATATAAAAAGATTGATGAAATGTATGAAACCATAGAAGACTACCTTTATGGAGAGTATAGCTTAACACAAGAAGATTTAATTAAACTAAGAGATATGTATTTAGAATAATAGAATTGTTAAAATTATGTTAACTTGAAAAAAACTATTGCACAAAAAAAGATCGATACTTATAATGATAATATAAATAGAATAAATTCCCACGAAGGGGAGTAGCTTTCACACATGTGATAATTAGTCGTCATTTCGGATATTATATCCCGGCTAATTAGCGAGTAGAGACTTGTTAGCAAGACCTTCAGAGCAGATATTAATCTGCTTTGAGGGTCTTATTTTATTTCAATAAAAAACGTGTATGATGTATGCAGGTTATTTCAAATTTGGGGGTAAAATTATGTATTATAAAAGAGAGTTAAATGAAACCTTAAAAATGCTAAATAGTAGCATAAAAGGTCTATCTGCAGAAGAAGCTGAAGAGAGATTAGCTAAAAATGGTTACAATGAACTAAAAGAAAAGGAAAAAACACCAACTTGGAAACTTTTCTTAGAAAGTTTTAAAGATCCGCTAGTAATAATTCTTTTAGTAGCAGCTCTTGTACAAATATTTTTAGGTGAAGTAGTGGAATCAAGTATAATATTCGCAGTATTAGTTTTAAACTCGGTACTAGGTGTGGTTCAAACTAAAAAAGCTGAAGGTTCACTAGCAAGTTTAAAGAAATTATCAGTACCAAATGCGAAGGTACTAAGGGATGATGTGAAAATTACTTTACCATCTAGAGAATTGGTAGCAGGTGATATAGTAATGTTAGAAGCTGGAGATTATGTTCCAGCAGATGGTAGAATAATTGAATCACAAACTTTAAAAGTGGTAGAAGGTATGCTTACTGGAGAAAGTGAGCCAGTATTAAAACATGAAAAAGCTATTGATGAGGAATGTGCATTAGGTGACCAAAAAAACATGGTATTCAGTGGTTCTATGATAGTTTACGGTAGAGCAACATATGTTGTAACTGGAGCTGGTATGGAAACAGAAGTTGGTAAAATAGCAAACTTATTAGATAATGCTGAAAACAAGCAAACTCCACTTCAAATAAAATTAGATGAATTTGGTAAAAAATTAGGTGTAGGAATAGTTTTATTAGCAGTTGCAATATTTGGTATTCAAGTTGTAAGAGGTGCTGACATTATTAATTCATTCATGTTTGCAATAGCAATAGCAGTTGCTGCTATACCAGAAGCTCTATCTTCAATAGTTACAATAGTTTTAGCAGTTGGAACAAACACAATGGCTAAGAAACAAGCTGTAGTAAGAAAATTACCTGCTGTTGAAACATTAGGTGCTACAAGTGTTATATGTACAGATAAAACTGGTACACTTACTCAAAATAAAATGACTGTAGTAGATTTCTATATGTATGGAGTACAAAAACTAAAACTTACAGATAATACAGATTCTCAAGAGGTAGCACTAACATTAGCATCAACACTTTGTAATGATTCAGATATAACTGCTGAAGGTGTAGAAATAGGTGATCCAACTGAAGTAGCTTTAATAAACTATGCTGAAAGTAATAATTTAAGTTATAAAAAATTAAGAGAAAAATATAATAGACTTAGTGAATTACCATTTGATAGTGATAGAAAATTAATGTCTACTGTTAATAAAATAGATGATAATGTAATAATGTTCACAAAGGGAGCTCCAGATGTTATATTTAACAGATGTAAATATGCATTAAACAATGGAGAGCTAGTTCCAATGAACGATGAAATATTAAATGAATACAAAAAAACAAATGAAGAATTCTCAACCAATGCACTAAGGGTTCTTGCTTTTGCAACTAAAAAAATAGATGATGAAAACTTTGTTCCAGCAATTGAAGATGAAGTAGAATTAACTTTAGTTGGATTAATGGCAATGATAGATCCTCCTAGAAAAGAAGTTTATGAAGCTGTAGAAAATGCTAAAAAATCTGGAATAAAAACAGTAATGATAACAGGTGACCATAAAACTACTGCTAAAGCAATAGCTAAAGATATAGGTATACTAGTAGATGGAGACTTAGCTCTTACAGGTCAAGAATTAGACCTTTTAACTGATGAAGAATTAAATAAAGATTTAGAAAAAATATCAGTTTACGCTAGAGTATCTCCAGAAAATAAAATAAGAATAGTAAAAGCTTGGCAAGACAAAGGTAAAGTATGTGCAATGACAGGGGATGGAGTAAATGATGCTCCTGCATTAAAACAAGCAAATATAGGTATAGGAATGGGAAGTGGTACAGAAGTTGCAAAAGATGCTTCTGCAATGGTATTACTTGATGACAACTTTGCTACAATAGTAAAAGCTGTAGAAGTAGGTAGAACAGTATATAGCAATATTAAAAAATCTATAACTTATTTATTTTCAGGAAACTTAGGTGGAATAATAGCTATACTATTTGCAGTATTTGCTGATTGGGCTAACCCATTCACAACATTACAATTATTATTTATAAACTTAGTAACCGATTCATTACCAGCAATAGCATTAGGACTTGAAAAGCCAGAGAAAAATGTTATGAGTTTACCTCCTAGAAATCCAAATGAAAAGATACTAGAAGGTGAAATGTTAAAAGCAGTTATAGTAAGAGGTAGCATAATAGGTATAGTAACAATAATTGCTCAATATATAGGAATGAAACATTCTCCAGAATTAGGAACAGCAATGGCATTCTCAACACTTACTTTATCTAGAATAGTTCAAACATTTGCAGCTAGATCAAATACAGAAACAATATTTACCTTAGGGTTTACAAGTAACAAATACGCTCTAGGTGCAGTGGTTGTATGTTTAGGAATGTTTAGTTTAACATTAATACCATTTATGAGAACTGTATTTGAAATACCTCAAACATATCAATTAATAAATTTAGCAATATGTTTTGGTTTATCAGTAATAGCAGCATTATGTATGGAAGTTAGTAAGTTAATAAAAAGATAATTATAAGAATAAATAAATTATCTAATTAATTTTAAATAAATAACTTTTTAAGAGACCTACTCCTAATATATAGGGGTTAGGTCTTTTAGCATTTATAGAATATATGCATTTAATATATTATGTAACAAATTGACAAAATTTGTGATTTGCTTATAAGTAGACAGAAATAATAAAAACCTGTAAAATATTTTATTAAGAAGAAATTTAATATGATATAAAGTAAAATTTGCAAAGGGAGACTAGCTAGTATGGGAGACTTTGACTTGATTGATATATATAAATCATTCTTAGAAAATATGCCTTGGCCTGTTTGGATTGAGGACACAGAATCTAGAGTGATTTTTTTAAATAAAAGTTACGAAGAAGTATATAACATTAAGCATGAAGATGTTGTTGGCATGACAAACTATGAAGCTTTTGGGGAAGAAAAAGCTATTTATTATAATCAAAATTTTAAGTTATGTATGGAAAGTGGAGAAGTTGTTGTTTCTGAGGGTGTTATTAATGGAGAGTTAATAGAAGGTTATATCTTTCCTATCTATAATAATGATAAAAAAATACATGCTATTGGAGGAATTTCAGTAAATTCAAATCATAGGAAAGAAAGAGAAATAGAAAAACAGAAAAATATTTTAAGAACTATAATTGATGCAGTTCCAGAAACGATATTTTATAAAGATAAAGAAGGAAAATTTATTGGATATAATAAAAATTTTGAAGAGTTTTACAAGAAAAGAGGAATAACTCAAATTGTAGGTAAAACTGATTTGGAAATTTATAATGATAAAACAGTTGCTAAACACTTTATTGAACAAGATCAAGAAATTTTAAAAAATAGAGAAGTTAAGTATTTTGAATATACTATAAAAGATGAAAAGGGCAATAAGAAAGTTGAGGAGAACGTAAAAATACCAGTTATTGATGATAGTGGAAAAGCGTGGGGAATCGTAGGTTTATCTAGAGATATTACAGAAAGAAAGCATTTAGAAGAAAGACTTAGGTACTTGAGTCAAACAGATATCCTGACTGGATTGTATAACAGATATAGTTTTGAAGAAAAAATAGAAGAGTTGAATAAAGAACAGTTTTTACCACTTGGAATTATTATGGGAGATGTAAATGGATTAAAAATAGTAAATGATACACTGGGTCATCTAGAAGGTGATAGAATGCTAGTAGACATCTCTAATATTATAAAAGATATTTGTAGTAAGGATAGTTATGCTTTTAGATGGGGTGGAGATGAATTTATAATTTTAGTTCCAAATAGTGATGAGAAAAAGTGTGAAGAAATAATTGAAAATATAATAAGCAAATGTCAAGATTCAGAACAAAAATTTATACAACTTAGTATTGCTTTAGGACAAGTTGTAAAATACAACTTAAAAAAAGACGTTTATGATTGTATAAAAAAAGTAGAAGAAAAAGTATATCGTCAAAAACTATTAGAAAAGAAAAGTATAAAAAGTTCTATATTAGAATCTCTTAAAAAGACTCTAGAAGAAAAAAATATGGAAACGCAGGCTCATACTGAAAGAGTAGTGAAATATTCTTTAGCTTTAGGGAAAATATTAGGATTTAAAATAGATGAACTAGATGAATTACTTTTAGTTGCAAAACTTCATGATATAGGTAAAATAGGAATAAATGAAGAGATATTATTAAAGCCAAGCAAGTTAACAAAAGAAGAATTTGAAATAATGAAAATGCATACAGAAAAAGGATATCGTATTATTAATGCATCTAGTGAACTTCATAACGTAGCTAAGTGTGTTTTAACTCATCATGAAAGATGGGATGGTACAGGATATCCATTAGGTCTAAAGGGTGAAGAGATACCTATAATATCTAGAATAATAAATTTAGTAGATTCCTACGATGTAATGACTAATAATATAATATACAAAAAAGCTCTTGATAAAAAAGATGCAATTAAAGAGTTAGAAAAATGCTCTGGAACACAATTTGACCCTCGACTTGTAAAGTATTTTGTGGAATACTTAAAAAATTACATCACATAGAAATGATATTGTATAGAAAAGATGCTTAAAAAAGGGCATCTTTTTTTTATGCAATATATTTTGTGAGTAAAAAAAATAAATTAACATTAAATTAACATAGGCTAATTTTCATTAGAAAATTTACAAATACTAAACTTAAAGTATTGTATTAGGAAAGTAAGAAAAAATAGAAAGTTTAGTATAAATATACTTTTACATAAAAAATATTAAACTAAAGCTATTGGAAAAACTTGGATTATGGTTATAAAAAATGAAAATGTTAAAAATTATATAATTGAATTAGTTTATAAATACTAAACTTTATTAAAATTAATACAAACTTCAAAAAATAAACAAAAGGCATAATTACTGGAAAGACTAGGATTTGAAGATATTAAAACAAACAAAAAAACTGTTGCAAAAATAGAAGGTTGTGAATATAATAAAAAATGTAAGTTTAATAAAAATAAACTTTAAAAATAGGTATAGTTAATTTGAAGGCGTATGAAAGGAGGATGTAAATGAATTTTATTGATAAAAAAGAAGCTTCTTTGATTAGTAAATCAAAATGCTATTCCCAAGAAGAAGTTTATTTATTAGATGGGTTAAAAAAATACTCCCTAAAAGAAATAGCTTGTTTTGATGTTCCAGGGCATGTAAAAGAACAAGGTGTTGATATTTTAAATAAGTATTTTGGAGAGCAGGTTATGAAAATGGATATAAACTCTTCTCCATTGATGGACAATATAGCTACCCCTAATGGAATAATAAAAAAATCTCAGGAATTATTAGCTAATGCTTATAATGCAGATGATGCATTTTTTATAACGAATGGAACTACTGGAGCTATACATGCAATGATTTTAAGTACTATCAATCCAGGGGATAAAGTAATATTGCCAAGAAATATTCATAAATCTGTAATAAATGCACTTATACTCTCAGGAGGAGAACCTATATTTGTTCAACCGGAGTTTAATGGAGATTTGGGTATAAGCTTAAATATAAGTATTGAAAGTATTAAATCTAAACTAGAAGAAGTTAATGATGCAAAAGCTGTTTTTATATTAAATCCCACTTATTATGGTGCATGTACAGATTTAAAAAAGATAGTGGAGTTATGTCATGAAAAGGGAGTTTTAGTGTTAGTAGATGAAGCCCATGGTGCTCATTTTCCTTTTAATAAAGATTTACCACCATCAAGTATGGTAGTTGGAGCTGATATGTCAGCAATAAGTATTCATAAAACAGGTGGTGCTTTGACGCAATCATCAGCTATATTAGTAAATAAAACTAATATAGATACAAATAAAGTATTGCAATCAATAAATATGCTTCAATCAACTTCAGCATCATACCTACTAATGGCTAGCATAGATGGTGCTAGGTATAATTTGATAAAAAATGGAGAAGAACAATTGTCAAAAGCTTTAGACTTAGCACGTTATGCAAGGTTAAAGTTAAATCAAATATCAGGAATAAACGTATTCTGCGACAAGACCTTAATAAATGATGGAGTAACTTTTATTGATAACACTAAGTTATGTATAAATGTTAAAGATTTAAATATAACAGGACATCAAGTTTATGATTTATTATATCAAGAGTATGGTGTTCAAGCGGAGTTAGGGGATTTATACAATGTATTAGCACTTATTTCTATAGGAACTACTAAGCAGGATATAGATAAGTTAATAAATGCAATTATAAAAATTTCTAAAAATTATAGAAATAAAGATAATTTTAAACAAATAGAAATAAAGCAAATAATACCGAATAGAGTGATTACTCCAAGAGAAGCTTTTTATTCTCAAAAAGAGAGCATTAAGATAGATAATTGTATAAATCGAATTTGTGCAGAATCTATAATGGCTTATCCTCCAGGTATACCAATTATATCACCGGGAGAAGTAATAAGCCTAGAAATAATAGAATATTTAAAATTATTAAAAGAAAACAATGCACACCTCACAGACATGAAAGATAAGACCTTAAAAACTATCTTTGTAATTAAGGAAAAATAAAAATAGGAGATGGTAAATATGAAATTTGAAACATTAGGAAGACACATATTAGTAGAATATTATAATTGCGACGAAGAGATTCTTAGAGATCCAAAGCTTATAGAAGAATATATGAACGATTCAGCGTTAAATGCAAAGGCTACAATAGTAGATTCTGTTTTTCATCACTTTAACCCATGGGGTGTATCAGGAGCTGTAATAATAGCAGAATCACACTTAACAATACACACTTGGCCGGAATATGGATATGTAGCAGCAGACTTTTTTACTTGTGGAGATATAGATCCTTGGAAGAGTTTTGAGCTACTAGAAGAATTGTTAAAAGCAGAAAGAAGTGAATCAACAGAAATACCTAGAGGATTAACAACTAAAATACAAAAATTTTCAAAAAAAGACTTAGGAGAAATTACTCATAAGCCACTAGAGCATGAAACTCAAGCTAAAGCTATATAAATAAAAATCCTAAGTAAAATAAAAATAAAAAATAAATTCGAACTTTAATTATAACATAAATATAAAAAAATACAAATTAGCAACTGGCTAATATACAAATAGATATACAAAATCAAATTAAATTAAATGGGAGGAAGATTATGGAGCTTTGGTATACAGAGGAGTGGACTAATAATGTACGTTTTTCAATAAAAGTAGATAAGCATTTATTTAGTGGAGAATCAGAATTTCAAAGAGTAGATGTTTTTGATAGTAAAGAATTTGGAAAAATTTTAACCTTAGATGGATTAATGATGGTAAATTATAAGGATGAATTTATCTATCATGATATGATAGTGCACGTACCTATGGCAACTAATATGAAAATAAAAAATGTTTTAGTTATAGGTGGTGGTGATGGAGGCACAGTTAGAGAGCTTACTAGATACCCGAATATAGAAAATATAGATATGGTTGAAATTGATAAAATGGTTGTAGATGTATCTAGAGAGCATATAGAAATATGTGCTTCTAAACTAGATGATCCAAGGGTTAACCTATACTTTGAGGATGGAGTAGCCTTTGTAAAAAATACTAAGGATAAAGTTTATGATTTAATAATAGTTGATTCAACCGATCCAATAGGTCCTGGAGAAGGGTTGTTTTCAATAGACTTTTACAAGGATTGCTATAGAGTATTAAGTGACGAAGGAATACTTGTGAATCAAAATGAAAGCCCGTATTTTGATTTTAATGCTAAAGAAATGAAAAGAGCTAATGAAAAAATAACTAACTTATTTCCAGTAGCTAACGTTTATCAAGCTCATATACCAACTTATCCATCGGGTCATTGGTTATTTGGATTTGCATCTAAAAAATTTGATCCAATAAAGGATCAAAACAGAAAAAAATGGGAAAGTCTAAATTTGGAAACTAAATATTATAATAGTGATATACATGTTGGAGCATTTATGTTGCCTCAATATGTAAAGGATATGCTAAATGAAAAATAATAAATTCTATCAGATAAATAATTTTATGGGAATGAACGCAAAGTATGAAGAAGCGAATGTAGTAGTATTTGGAGTTGGATTTGATGGAACGACTTCGAATAGGCCAGGAACTAGATTTGCAAGTAGTTCTATGAGACCCGAATTTTATGGGCTTGAAACTTATAGCCCTCTTTTAAAATTAGATTTAGAAGATTATAAAATTTGTGATATTGGAGACTTAGAACTAAGTATTGGAGATACGGACAAAGTTCTTAATGAAATATATGAAGGAACAAAAGAAATAGTAAAGGATAATAAAATACCTCTTATGATAGGTGGTGAACATTTAGTTACGCTGCCTTCATTTAAGGCGGTACAAGAAAAATATCAAGATATACATGTACTTCATTTTGATGCGCATACGGATTTAAGAGAAGAGTATAATAATAATAAAAATTCTCATGCAACAGTAATTAAAAGAATATGGGATATAGTTGGAGATAATAGAATTTTTCAATTTGGAATTAGGTCAGGAACTAAAGAAGAATTTGATTTTGCGCTAGAAAATAATCATACATATATGGAAGTAGAAAGTATAAATACTTTTGAAGAAATAGTAAAAAAATTAAAAAATAAAAATATTTATTTAACTATAGATTTAGATATTCTTGACCCTTCTATTTTCTCTGGAACAGGAACACCAGAGCCTGGAGGCGTTACATATAAAGAATTCCAAAATATATTCACCATATTAAAAAAATATAATATAAAGATAGTAGGCTGTGATATGGTAGAGCTTAGCCCTGATTACGATAATACTAATGTATCAACAATCACAGCGTGCAAAATATTAAGGGAGTTAACACTTGTCTTAAGTAATAATTACAAGGAATAATCAAGGAGGATGTAAAATGGCAAAACACTTATTTACTTCAGAATCAGTTACAGAAGGTCATCCAGATAAAATCTGTGACCAAATATCAGATGCAATATTAGATGCATTATTAGAAAAGGATCCTTTATCAAGAGTAGCATGTGAAACAACTGTTACTACAGGATTAGTGCTTGTAGCAGGAGAAATAAGTACTAATACTTATGTAGATATACCAAAATTAGTAAGAAAGACTGTAAAAGAGATAGGTTATGATAGAGCGAAATATGGATTTGATAGTGAAACATGTGCAGTTATAACTTCTATTGACGAGCAATCAGGAGATATAGCTATGGGAGTTAATGAAGCTCTAGAAAATAGAAGTGGTGAACAAACTGAGGATGATATAGAAAAAGTAGGAGCAGGTGACCAAGGTATAATGTTTGGTTTTGCTTGTAATGAAACGGAAGAATTAATGCCTTTACCTATATCTTTAGCGCATAAATTAGCTAGAAGGTTAACTGAAGTTAGAAAAAATAAAACCTTAGAGTACTTAAGACCTGATGGAAAGACTCAAGTTACAGTTGAGTACGATGGTAGTAAAGTAGTTAGAGTTCATACTATACTTATATCAACTCAACATGGAGAAGATGTTGATAACAATACGATAAGAAAAGATTTAATAGAACATGTAATAAAAGCAGTAATACCAGCGGAGTTGCTTGATCAAGAAACTATAATCTATATAAATCCAACAGGAAGATTTGTTATAGGAGGACCTCAAGGGGATACTGGACTTACAGGAAGAAAAATAATAATAGATACTTATGGAGGCTATTCTAGACACGGTGGAGGTGCATTCTCAGGGAAAGACCCTACTAAGGTTGATAGATCAGCAGCATACGCTGCAAGATATGTAGCTAAGAATATAGTTGCTGCAGGCCTTGCAGATAAATGTGAAATAGAATTAGCCTATGCCATAGGTGTAGCTAAACCTCTATCTATATTTGTAGATACTTTTGGAACTGGAAAAGTATCAGAAGAGGTTTTAGTGGAATTAATAAATAAATACTTTGATTTAAGACCGGGTGCAATAATAAGAGACTTAGACTTAAGAAGACCTATATATAAGCAAGTAGCAGCATATGGGCACCTAGGTAGAACTGATATAGATTTACCATGGGAAAAAACCGACAAAGCTGAAATATTAAGAAAAGAAGCTTTAGGAGAATAAGATATAAAATAAAATGCGCATGGAATGATGCGCATTTTTAATATTATAAAATTTAGTTTCCCAAAAACTGTTGCAGATATTTGTCCATAGAATCACAAACTTTTTTACTATCAACAACTGCTTCTATGACAGTTCTTGCACCGTTTGTTACGTCACCACAGGCAAATACACCATCTCGAGTAGTTTGTCCAAATTCGTTAGTTATAAGAAGGCCTCCTTGCTTAACATCAAGGCCTTTATTGTTTATAACAATAGTATTTCTAGGTACCTGACTTATTGCAATTAAAACTGTATCACAAGGATAGAATTTTTTACTATCTTCAACTGGAACTAAAGATGAACTGCCATCTAAATTTTCAATTTTTTTAGTGTCTTCAAATATAATTCCGCCATCAACAACTTCTACAGGTGATTTAAAAGTTTCAAAATGAACACCTTCATCTTGAGCTTCACTAATCTCATGCTTAGTAGCTGTCATATCACAAACATCACGCCTATAATAAATAGAAACATTTTTACTACCATAGTATTTAGCACTTCTAGCAGCATCCATTGCAACATTTCCAGCACCAATTACAATTACATTATCTCCAAGATCATAACTGTTAGGCGTTCTTAAGTAATCTATAGCATAGTGAACGTGGCCGAAGGTTTCGCCTTTAATGTTAAGCCTCTTTGGATTCCAAACTCCAGTACCTATAAAAATAGCTTTATAGCCATCTTCAAAAAGCTTATTTAGAGTTACTACAGGACCAATCATTGAGTTTATTTTTATGCTAACTCCTACAGCTTTTAAATATTTTTCTAAGAGTTCTATATTAGATTTAGGAAGCCTAAAATCTGGTATACCATAAGTTAATATACCACCTATTTTTTCATTTTTTTCAAAAATAGTTACGTCATAACCACGACGACAGAGCTCTAAAGCTACAGTAATTCCAGCAGGACCAGAACCAACTATAGCCACTTTTATTCCGTTACTTTTAATCTTTTTTGTACTTACAGATTCTAAGTATTTTCTAGAAATTTCATACTCTATTTTATTGAAGGATACAGGCTCACCTTTTAATCCTTTTATACAATTTCCACTGCATTGATTTTCATGAGGACATACTATTGAGCATATTACAGATAGAGGATTATTTTCAAAAAGTATTTTGCCAGCTTCTTCTATTTTATTTTCCTTATATAATTTTATTATTTCAGGTATAGGTGTATCTATAGGACAATTATTTTGACACCTAGGTTTCTTACAAAGAATACAATTATTAGCTTCTATTAAATTATTAAGCATTAATACACCACCCTACGACAATTTAATACGATTTCACATATATTTTTTATATTATATCAGAAAAAAAATATTTGTAATACAAATATTATTTATGAGAAGGAGCATTTTTATAACAAGTATAAATTTGTATAAATATATTGTAAGAGTACAATATATTTCGAATTAAGCAATAAGAAAGTTTATTAGTTTACTAATATGATATATTTTAGTAATATATTAGATGGCCTAAATAGTTATGGTTAGAAATATTAATTAATTTTGGGAGGAAGACATAATTGATAAAAAAGTTTTTTAGTCGACTTAAAAAAAGTACTGAATTAAAGATAGACGAGGGGGACAACAATACAGATATTTCAGTACAGGAAAATAATGAAATCGAATTAAATGAGAGTATAGAGGTTATAGAAAAAGAAGAAATAGTCAAAATTGAGGAAGAAATAGTTAAAAAAGATGAAAATAAAAGTGATGATATAGAAAGAGTAAAAGAGATTGAAGATGAAAATGAAGAAACTGAAATCTGTGAAGAGGATAGTGAGGAAGAGGATATTCAACAAGAAAAACAGATAGATGAGGAATTTATATTAAATGCAAAAATAAAAAGAGGTAAGAATATAAAGGTAATTGATATATATACATATGAAGAACAAGTTTTTAAAACACATAAAGAATGCAGCAGAAAATTAAAAATAGCAGAGGATTACATAATAGAAAATTTAAAGTTTGGTTACACAGATTACTTAGGAGAATCCATAACATATTTAAGTAAAGAACTACAGGTTAATGATAATTCTAACTACTTAGAAAGTAATAAATCTCCACTTGAAAAATTTAATTATTTACATGATAAAATATTTACAGCAAAAATATCACAAAACAAAAGAGAAGATATTTTATCTAATGAGAAAATAGAGCCGATAAAAATGCATTATAAATTTGAAAGCATAGATTACGAATATAATGAGTATTTTGAAAAATATAAGTCTATAATCAAAAGAGGCGGCAAGAAAAAAATAGAGTTAGTTGATAAAAATGGAGAAGTTATAGAGATATTTAAATCACTAGATGAATGTGCCACATATTTAAATAAAGATAAGCAAGAAATTTCAGATATGTTAAAGTACAAAGAAACAAAAGTGGGAAGACGTGAAATAAGATATAGTCTAAGAAATATTTAACTTCATAATAAATTCACAAGAGTTTCATTTTATATTCACACAATTAAATCTATTATAAGATAAAATAGAATCAGAGTAAAATTTTAGGAGGACCACATGTCAGAAGAAAAAAATAAAAATAATATTGAAGAAGAAACTATACAGGAGAAAAAAACTGTACCCGAAGAAAACAATATAAATACTATACTTGGAGAAGAAACTGATAGTATAACTAATAATGAAGAAGCAAAAGAATTAAAAGATATTGAAGGTAATAAGAATATAAGTAAAAAGAATAAGAATATAAAAGCAATAGTAATAACCGCTGTAGTAGGAATTGTATGCTTAGGAGTAGGATTTACAACAGGAAAAGAAGCTGGAAGAAAGTTACCAGCAACATGGCAAAACTATAGCAATAATAAAGTAGTAGCTACAGTAGGAGATACACAAATAACAGAAAAAGATCTTTCATATAGAATGGAACCACTATTCTATATAAAATCAAAAGAAAAATTAACGAAGGATGAAATAAAAGCATATGAGTCTAGTATGATAGACTATATAACTACAACTGAAGTTTTATACTTAGAAGGTAGGGCAGAAGATATAAAAGTAAGTGAAGATGATGTAACATCAGAATATAGCACTATGATAGCTAGCTTAACACAAAATTATGGAATGACAGAAGAGGACTTAATAAATAAATTTAATATACCTAAAGACACCATAAGAAAGAACTTAGAAAAAGAATTAATAGCTACTAAATATTTAGGAGAAGCATCAGATGTAAGTGATAAAGAAGCAGAAAATTATTACAATAAAAATAAAGAAGAATTCTTAAAGGTTAAGGCATCACACATACTTATCAAGAATACTGACGATGAAGGAAAAGCAGTTAGTGATGAGCAAAAGAAAAAGAATAAAGAAAAAGCTGAAGAAATATTAAAACAAGCAAAAGAAGGTGTTGATTTTGCTACGTTAGCAAAAGAATATTCAGATGACAGTAGTGCACAAAATGGCGGAGATTTAGGATTATTCTCTAAAGGTCAAATGGTACAAGCTTTTGAAGATGCGGCATTTGGATTAAAAGTTGGAGATATCACAGACAAATTAGTAGAAACTGAGTATGGATATCATATAATTAAGAAAACTGATGAAACCTATGATGAATTAGATGATGTAAAAGAAGAGTTAAAATATAATTTATCATATCAAAAACAAAGTAATATAATTGAAGACTTAACAGAAAAATACAATGTAACAGTTAAATAAAAAACTTAATATAGCTATTAAACTTGTATCTAAATTAAAAATAGACCTCCTTTTATATATAAAAATGCATATATAAAAGGAGGTTTTTTATGTTATGATTATTTTAAGAAGGGGTGTGTAAAATGATAAAAAGGAAAGATGATTTACTAACTGTAGAAAAAGAAAAATTAAGAAATGGAAAAGGTGTTGTAAAGCTTCAACATATAATTCAAGGAGATGAGTTAAAAGATAAAGGGACACTATTTGCAAGAATTATAATACCTGTAGGAAATTCTATAGGAATGCATGATCATACAGATGATTTTGAAGTATATTACATACTAAAAGGAAAAGGAAAAGTATTTGATAATGGACAACTTGTAGAGGTTACTGAAGGTGATGTTGTTTATACAGCAGATGGAAAAGAACATTATATAGAAAATATAGGCGATGAAGATTTAGAATTTTTAGCAACAGTAATAAGAGCATAAAGATTAATAGGAATATATAAAGATTAATAAATAATAGCTCTGGGAAAACCCAGAGCCTGGCTAAGTAATAGCTAGATATAAATCTAAAGAAATTATAAAATAATAATTTACATATTGAATAATAGAAACTAAAATTGGAAAAAATGCAAAAATAAGTTAATATGTTTATTTTTAAATAAAGGCAATTTCAGACTGCGATTTACAAATTTAGAGCAAAAAAAAATATTAAATAAAATATTAAATTACATACTATAGTTCTTTAAATAAAGTATAAAAAATTAATAAATTTAGAGGATAATTATACAAAGATAATGAATTAATATAAATACTATTAGGGATTATTTAATAGATAGGTACTAATAGTTTAAAAGGGAGTGGTTATATGAGGTTTTTTCAAGATAACAGCTATAGAAAAAAAATTGCTATAGTAATATCTATACCTATACTGCTTGTTGCTCAGTACTACCTTTTTAAATTTGGTATTCTAAAGCCTATGGTTAAAGGAGTAGAAATTCAGATGGTAGATGGGGACTATATAAAAGACTTAGATAAATTTGTAATAAAATTAAATGATACAATAATCCTGTCTAGCGGAGAATATGTTACAATACCAACTTATTCAAAAAAACCAAAAATATGGTTTAAGGAATTAGATGACAATGGAATTCTAAAAATAGAAGGCGATAAGGTTATAGCTTTAAAGGAGGGAACTTCATCTGTTGGTATTATGAAAAATACAAGAGTTTTGAAAAAAGTAAATATAAAAGTAGTACAGCCTAGGGTAAAGTCATTAGCTGTAAATGTAAGCAGAGATATAAAGTATGTTGGAGATACAGCAAGAGTTGAAGCTACAGTAGAAGTTGATTATGACAGATTTAAGGAAAAAGAGCCTATTGTATATATAAGTAGCAACGAAGAGATCCTAAAAGTTGAAAATAATGTAATTAAAGCAGTAGGAGTAGGAAAAGCTACCATACATGCAAAATCAGGAGATAAAGAACAACTAGTAGTGAGTAGTACAATACAAACTAAAATATCAAGAATAGACATAGCTTCAGTTATAGAAGTTGGAGTAGATAAAAGTAAAAAATTACAACCTACAATTATAACATCTCCAAAAGGTCTAAAACCAGGAAATATAAAGTATGAATTAGCAAGCCGAAAACTTCCAATAGAAAGATGTATAAGATTAGATAAAGATGGGAATATATTCGGTTTAAAAGAAGGAGAAGAAAAAGTTAAAATTAGTTGTGGTAATAAATCTAAAATCATAACAATAAAAGTTATAAAAGAACCTATAACAAACAATAAAATAGAAAATCTAGTAGTTGATTATGAGGTAGTAAATAACAAAATATTAATTAAACTTTCATGGGATTATATAAAAGGTGTTTATGATTATGAAATATATCTAAAAAATAATTCTGAAGAAAATTTAGATTTCAAATTGTTTAAAAATATAAAAATAAAAGAAGAAGATGTTTTAGACAATATAGTTAGTGCTACTGTTGAACTAGATTTAATCAATGGAGACATACCAAGTGTGAGTCTGTATGTAGTAGGAAAAACACCAACAGGAAATACAGGACAAAGTACGATTGTAAATATAAAGCCTGAAAAACAGGACATAGAAAATCAAAAGGTAGAAAATTTATATAGTGAGATTAATGATGATTCTATTAAATTAAAATGGAATGCTATAAATATACCTAATGTAACTTATAGTATATATATAAAAGATAATATTAAGGAAGATAGTGGATTTATTCTATATCAAAATGCAGTAGAAGGAAATGAACTTACAATACCTACCAATGAAGAAGATGTAAACTTTGATGTATATGTAGTAGCAAATCAAAATAACATCTATTCTAAACCTAGTAATATAATAAATGTAAAAAGATAAACTAAACCTCTAAAATAGATTGGTAAAAGAACCAATCTATTTTAGAGGCTATATAATGCAAATTTTAAGATGGAGGGCAATTTTATATGGACAAATATAAACAATTATTGTTTGAGAGTCCTCGTCCTTTTATTATAGCGAGCATAATAGATGATGAGCTACAAATAAAAGAAACAAATATAGACAATAGTAAAAGCTCAAATATTAAAATTACAGATATAAAAAATAACGACGGAATAAAAAAAATAGTAAAATACGCTATAAACGGGGAATCAAATAATATAAATACAAATAATTTATACAATAAATACAAATTAGAAAGTACTAAAATAAAAGAGGATGAAGTTATAGTATGGTTTGATATAGAAGAAAATATATCAGATTTATCAAAAATTAATTTTTTAGCAAATTTAACTCATGAATTTAAGACACCTCTTAATCTAATCTTTAGTTCAATACAACTTCTAAATCAAAAAATAGAAAAAAACATAGAAATTTCCTTAGAAGATATAAAAAAATATCTAAATATAATAAATCAGAATGGATACAGAATATTAAAATTAGTAAATAATATATCAGATGATAATAAAATAGAGTTAGGCTATAGCTCTTACAATCCGACAAATAGCAATATAATTTATTTCATAGAGGATATATGTGAATCAATAGAATCATTTATTAAATTAAATAATATGAGTTTAGTTTTTGATACGGATGTAGAAGAACTTATAATTTCTTTTGATATGGAAAAAATGGAAAGAATAATACTGAATCTAATATCTAATGCGGTTAAATTTAGAAAAAAGGAAAATGGTAAAATTATAATAGCTATTTCTCACGGAGATGAATACGTTAACGTTAAGGTTAAAGATGATGGAATTGGAATGTCAAAAGAAAATATAGAAAAAATATTTGATAAATATGTAAGGTTAAATGATGAAAGAAGTATAGTAAAAGAGGGAAGTGGAATAGGTCTAGCTTTAGTAGAAGCTTTAGTAGAACAACATAATGGTAACATATATGTAGATAGTTGCATAGGTGAGTGGACAGAGTTTAATATAAAGATCCCTAATAAAATAATTGAAGAAGACAATAAAAGAAAACTATGGAATCAAGAAGTAGAAAGAGTTGAAAAAATAAAAATAGAGTTTTCTGATATATATGGCTAAAGTTTATATGAATAATTTAGCATATAAAATAATATGATTTTATATACTTTACTATTTTATATCAAGGGGAGATTAAATTGAGAAGGAGATATGATCAAATTACAGAAGTATCAAAGGCTTTAGCTGAAGACGCTTTTAAATCATACACAGGGAAGAAAGATTACAGAAGAGCAATAGAAATTTATACTATGCTAGCAACATTTACATGTATTCCGCAAGATATATCAAATTTCTCAAAAAATATGTTAGCAAAACTCAACAAAAAAATAGACGAAAACACTTAAATTAAGGACTCACATATTGAAATATGTGAGTTTTTGAAGTTTTATAGAGATTTAAGTAATATAGAAGATATTGTGTGAAAAAAATTTTTATGTTAAAATATTTAAAAAGTAAAAAAATTATTACAATTTAAATTTAATGTTTTTTAAAATTAAATTATATAGGATAGGGTGTAATTATTAAGTTAAATTATACCGGAGAGGGGGTAAATATCAAGAAAATTTAATCTTGATAGAAAACTTATGAAGGAATCAACTAAAATTTCTATAGAAAGAGCCCAAGAATTAAAATCGAGAATACAAGACTATACAGATATAAAAAATACAATACCTAAAGGTATTGAAAAAGAAGAAGAAATAAAATTAAGAAAACAAAAAATACTAGGGATATTAGGTGGCACAGAAGACGATTGGAATAACTATAAATGGCAGTTATCAAATAGAGTGACAGATATAGATGTTTTATCTAAAATATTAAAGTTAACTAATAAAGAAATAGAACAAATAAGAAAAGTACAAAATCAATTCAGATGGGCAATATCACCATATTATCTAAGTTTAATAGATCCAGAAGATATATATGATCCAATAAAATTAATGTCTATACCATCTTACATAGAGTTAGAAGATACAGAGGAAAACTTAGATCCTATGGGAGAAGAATTCACAAATCCAGCAGGAAGCATTACTAGAAGATATCCAGATAGATTAATAATAAATGTAACAAATGAATGTGCAATGTATTGTAGACATTGTCAAAGAAGAAGAAATATAGGTCTAGAGGATTGTCATACATCAAAAAGCATGATACAAGAGTCTATAGATTATATTAGAGCTAATGAAGAAATAAGAGATGTACTGATAACAGGAGGAGACCCACTTACATTAAAAGATGATATGTTAGAGTGGATAATAAGTGAAATAAGAAAAATACCTCATGTAGACTATATAAGATTAGGAACTAGAACTTTAGTTACTATGCCTCAAAGAATAACTGATGAGTTTTGCAATATGATAAAAAAATATCATCCAATATATATAAATACTCACTTTAATCATCCAATGGAAATAACTAAAGAAACTAAAGAAGCTTGTGAAAAACTAGCTAATAATGGAGTTCCATTAGGGAATCAAGCAGTACTTTTAAATGGAGTAAATAATGACAAATATGTAATGAGATGTTTAAATCATGAATTATTAAAAATAAGAGTTAGACCATATTATATATTCCATAGTAAACATGTAAAAGGAACTAAGCATTTCAATACATCTGTAGATGATGGATTAGAAATAATGGAATACTTAAGAGGTTATACATCAGGAATGGCAATACCAACTTATATAATAAATGCTCCAAAAGGAAAAGGTAAGACACCTCTTTTACCACAATATTTAATATCTCAAGGAAAAGATTATATAATGATAAGAACTTGGGAAGGTGAAGTTGTAAAAGTTGAAGATACACCTGCAATAAATATAAAAGAGATGATAAAAAATACTATCTAAATAGAATTAAATCGTAGAATTTTAATAATATAGAGTATAAAATAAAAAGAGTGGATATCCACTCTTTTTATTTTATACTCTATATTATTTTATATCATTATATTTGTATTCTATAAACTTAGCTGAATATATTTTTATAACACCCATTATAGGTACAGATAATATCATACCAGGTATTCCAAAAAAACCTCCACCAATAGTTACAGCTAGTATTGTTAAAAAAGGACTAAGACCTAATTGGCCTCCTACAATTTTAGGCTCTATAACTGCCATTTCTATTTGCTGAACCAACATTAAGTAGAGTAATGAGAAGACAGCTATTGTAGGATTATAAAATAAATTTACTATAAATACAGGAGCCATTCCAATAACAGGACCAAAGTAAGGTATTAGATTCATAAATCCTATCAACATACCGAATAATAGAGCATATTGAGAACCTATAAAATAAAGGCCTGTAGCTGATAGTACTCCTACAATAAAAGAGTCTAAAATTTTTCCAGAAAAATATTTTCCAATATTAGTATTTAAAACCCCGCCAACTTCTATAGTGAAGTCTCCATATTTTTTACCTAGTATTATATAGATTAATTTTTTGCAAAAATGTAAAAAGCTTTCTTTTTCGAGCAGTATATAGAAGCAAATTATAAAAGCTAGTACAAATTGCACAATAAATTTCCCAACTGAAAATGTTGTAGAAAATATTTGACCCAAATAACCAGCAAATAGAGTACTAAGTTTTGGAATTGAACCCATAACTTTATCTCCAATGTCTTTTAAGGTTTGAGGATCAATATTTTGTAAGCTTTGTACCGTTTCAATTAAAAATGATTGTGTTTTTTCTGCATAAATAGGAACTTGATTTACTATATCAATAAGACTGTTTACTATGACTGGAGCAGTAAAAAGAACAAATGATACTATTAAAACTAATAAAATACTGTAAGTAAAAAGTAATGCAAATATACGCTTGAATTTCAAATTATATTCTAAAAAATGTACAATTGGATTAAAAATGTAAGCTAATATAAAAGCTATAACAAATGGAGTTAGCAATGATAAAAGCAAGCTAAAAACATCAAAGAAGTATTTGTAGTTATCAATGAATTTTATTAAAACGTAAGATATAACTACTGTAAATATAATATTTATAAAAAATTTCTTATCCTTCAAAAAAACACATCCTTTTTTATTAATTCGTATAATTTATAGAATTATGCTTAAATTATAATTTTTGTTATAAATAAAGTTTTTGTCGCAAATTTTGACTATTGTATTATTATACTATTAAATTTAATGAATATCACTATTTAATATAAAAAAAGCAAAACCAGCATATATATTAAATGTAAAGTTTTTTAGGAGGTGATTATTATAGATTATGAGGTAATAGTAAAATATAATGGAGATATTTTAAAATTAGAAAAAGAATTAGGTGTGTATGTAGAAATTTTAGCGCCAACATATGCAATAATAATTTCTGAAAATCAAGAAAACTTAGAAAAATTAGTGCTTTATCCAGAAATAGAATATGTGGAAAAACCTTTTATACTACAATCTCAAGATAGTCAAAGTTTTTCGAGTACAGGAATAACAAATTTTAAAAATAAGACTGGTTTAACTGGAAAAGGAACTATTATTGGAATAATTGATTCGGGAATTGACTACAATTTACCAATATTTAAAGATAAGAGTGGAAAGTCAAAAATACTTTATTATTGGGACCAATCTGTAAATGGTAATCCTCCAGAAGGATTTAAAGGAGGGAGCTTATATACTAACAATGATATAAATAAAGCGATAGAAGGGAGTAAATTCATTCCAGTATCTCCTACAAGCGCACATGGAACACATGTAGCAGGTATAGCAAGTGGAATTGCTATAGATGCTAATTTAATAGTAGTAAGGGTTGGTAGTAGGCAGACTGATATATTTTCTAAAAGTACAGAATTTATGAGAGCTATAAAATTTATACTAGATAAGTCATTAGAATTAAAGATGCCAGTTGCTATAAATTTAAGCTATGGAAGTAATGAAGGATCTCATAGAGGAGAATCTTTATTCGAACAATATATTGATGATATGTGTTTGTTTTGGAAAAATAATATAGTAGTTGCATCGGGAAACAATGCTGACAAAGGTGGACATAAAGCAATTACATTAGAAAACAAAAATCTTAAAGAAGTGGAACTTGTAATAGGAGAAAGTGAAAGAATACTAAATATAAATATATGGCCTAATTTTGCAGATGATTTTAAGGTATATTTAGTAAGCCCATCAAATGAAAAAACCAAACCTATATCAGCTGAGTCACCTCAAGTTAAAAATAAAATAAGCTCAACTGAGATAACTGGATATTTTTACCCAATAGCACCCTATTCATTAACTAGAAGAGTTACAATACAGCTAAAAGCAACTAGACAAATAAGTGCAGGTATATGGAAGCTAGTATTTGAGCCTGTATCAATTGTAGATGGAAGTATAAATATATATTTACCAACGTCTGAAGGTTTGAGCAGAGACACTAGGTTTTTACAACCGACAACAGAATTAACGGTAACCGTTCCAGGGACTGCAAGAAGGGTAATAACAGTTGGTAGCTATAATTCAAGGACTGATATTATATCCATATTTTCAGGAAAAGGAGATATAAACCAAGGTGTAATTAAACCTGATTTACTAGCACCTGGAGAAGACATAGTATCTATTTTGCCGGGAGGAAATGTAGGAGCACTTACTGGAACTAGTATGGCTGCACCACATGTTACAGGAGTGTGTAGTTTGTTTATGGAGTGGGGAATAGTAAGAGGAAATGACTTATTTTTGTATTCACAAAAACTAAGGTCACTGCTATTAAGAAATGCTAAAAGAAAAGCAAATATAAAATATCCAAATAATTCATCAGGTTATGGAAACTTAAATTTATCAAATATAGATTTACAAGATGAATCAAATAATAATCAAGAACTGGAATTTTCCTATAGAAAGAAAAAACATTTATTAAGAAATATATATAGAGATTCTGAGATTATAAAAGGTATAAATATAGTTCATGATTCTAATTTTGAAAAAGAATTAAATGAAAAAAAGATAAATTATAATAATATTAAAATTAGTGATGATTTAGATGTACTATTATTAGATGAAAATAATTACAAAGATATTGTGAAAATATTAAGCTTAAATTCTATAATACGAATAGAAAATACATTAAGAATGGCATCTCTAGGAGAAGTTAGCCAAGGAACTAGTAATGGGGTAGTAGCAAATGAAGAAATAGGAGTAAATTATTTTAAAAATAACCCTAATATATCTATTACAGGTAGGGGAGTTATTATAGCTGTAATTGATAGTGGAATAGATTACTTACACGAGGATTTTATATATGCAGATGGAACATCAAAAATATTATATTTATGGGACCAAACCAAAGAAGGTAAACCACCAAAAGGTTATTATATTGGAACGGAATATACTACAGAAAATATTAATGAAGCAATAGCAAAAAAAGATGCGTCTTTATCCGTTGATGAAGTTGGAAGCGGGACTATGTTAAGTGGTATATGTGCAGGTCTAGGCAACTTAAATAAAGAATATGCAGGGGTAGCAGAAGATGCAGAGTTAATAGTAGTAAAGCTGGCTAAAATTAATGGATATTATACTAATGCTATGGTAGCAGCTGCAACACAGTATGTTTATTCAAAATCTATAGAGTTGAACAAACCCATAGTTATAAATACTTCATTAGGAAGTAATAGCTTGGCGGGTTTAACAAATAGAGCAGTTACTGAAAGTACATACTTTGTGAGAGGGCTTTGTATAGTATGTGCAGCTGGAAATGAAGGAAATACTCAAACTCATACCTCTGGTAAAATACCATTAATTGGAGAATCAGAAGAGGTAGAGATAGAACTAGGTGAAGATGAAAGTGAGATAGAAATTCAAGTTTGGATTGACAGACCGTATAAAGTTGATATAAAGGTAATATCTCCTACAGGAGAAGAAAGTAAAGAAGCACCAGTATCAAATTATAGTCAAGTAACGGGAGAATTTGATTTAGAAGGAACTAAATACTCTATAAACTATGTATTTCCAACCACATTTTCAGGACAACAATTTGTAAGCGTAATATTGACAAATGCCAAAAAAGGAATTTGGAAAATAAAAATGAATGGAGAATATACTACAACGGGACAATTTCACATGTACTTGCCGAATAGAGTTTTTATTAAGAAAACTACAAAGTTTAGAGAAGTGGATCCATTCTATACTATAAATTTCCCTGCAGTTTATGAAGATGTTATAACTGTAGGAGCCTACAATATTGTTAACAATAGTGTATGGCCAACTTCATCCAGAGGCCCAAGTATTGAAGGTATGTTAAAGCCAGATTTAGTTGCACCGGGAGTTAATATAATAGCTCCTTACCCTGGAAATAAATATGGAACAATTACGGGTACATCAGTAGCTGGAGCTTATGTATCAGGAGCAGCAGCCATGTATTTGCAATTTACTTATGTTGACGGAAGATATAAAGATAAAGCATATATACAAATGTTAAAAACGTACTTAATTGCTGGAGCTAAAAAAAGTGATGATACAAATTACCCAAATGCAATTTCAGGGTATGGACTTTTGAATGTAAGGGGGATATTTGATCAATTAAAATAAGGAGGTGGTAATATAAAATCCTATTATATGATTTATCAAGGAGATATAGAGAATGCATTGAAAAAAAATAACATAGATAATTTTATGGTACTAAATGACCAACTTGTTGTAATATATGTTGAAGATGATTTTGATGAAGCTATACTAAGTAAAATAGATGAAATTGCTTGGTGGAATGAATCAACTCCTCTCAGTTCTTTAATTGAGATAACTAATAATTTAGAAAATGGAGAAAGTGCAATTATTGCTTCCGGTACAGATTATATATACAAAAATCCGTATACTAATATAAGTGGTAAGGGTGTAATTGTTGCAATAATGGATTCTGGAATTGACTATTTACATCCGGATTTTATAGATGAAAATAATAAAAGTAGAATAAAAAGTTTATGGGATCAGGAAAATAATAAATTTACTCCTCCAGATGGGTTTATTTTTGGAAGTGAATTTAAAAATGAAGATTTAAATAAAGCGATAAAAGAAAATGACTCAACTCTAAGTGTAGATAAAGTTGGAACAGGTACCTTAGCTGCTGGTATAGTAGGAGGTAATGGAAGAGTAAATCCATTATATAGAGGTGTAGCAACAGAGTGTGAACTAGTAGTAGTAAAATTAAGAGCATATGAAGGGACATATAAAAAAGGAAAAATAAACTATACCATGTCTGATTTTTTAGCAGCAATAAAATATGTAACGGATATATCCCAGAAAGAAAAAAAACCAATAATAATAAATTTGACAGTTGGAGCAATGTCAAGTGCTATATCAAGTGCAAATATTTTTGAAGTATTCAATGTCTTAAGATCAGCTGGAGTAATTATGGTAAGTGGAGTAGGAAATGAAGGAAATACTGATGTTCATTATCATGGCAAGTTCACCAACTTAAATGAATTTCAAGATATAATAATTCAAGTTGGTGAACAAGAAAATATTGATATAGTACTTAATGCAATTGGCCCGGATAAAATAAATGCAATGCTTATATCACCAGCTGGAGAGGTAAGTTATACAATTAAGTATTCACCAGAATATTTTGTACATAAGGGCAAATTTAATTTAGAAAATACTTTTTACTCTATGAGGTATATATACCCTTGGATAGCATCTGGGTCAGAAAAGATAGAAATTAAATTGAAAGACATAAAACCTGGTATATGGACATTGAGATTAATGCCAGAGTATATAGTAAGTGGAGAGTATGATGTATATCTGCCTAATAAAAATTTAATTTCAAAAGAAACTAGATTTTTAGATCCAGATTCTGTATCGACTACTACCATGCTTGGAGGAGGGAATAATATAATTACTGTAGGAGTATATAATGATAAGACCAATAGTATGTGGTTAGGGTCATCAAAAGGATCGATAATAGGTGGAGGGATAAAACCAGATATAGTAGCACCAGGAGTAGATATTATAAGTACTTATATAGGTGGGATTTATAATACAGGAACGGGTAGTGGTGTAAGTAGTTCTATAGTCAGTGGTATATCAGCACTATTAGTTGAATATTTATTATTAGAAAGTAGTTTACCTAAAACATCATTATTTACGGAAGTATTAAAAACCTACCTAATGTTAGGAGCAACTAAAAAACCAATTTATACGTATCCAAACATTTCTCAAGGATACGGAATATTGAACTTACAAAACACTATAGAAGAAATTGCTAATAATTTATAAATTTACTAAAAATTAAATTGAAAATTATGAATTTTAATAAATGTAAAAGTTAAAACTAATAAAAATATTTAATTAGAGGTGATAACTTTGCAAAGCAATAAAGATAAAGCTTTAACTGGTGAAAATAACAAAAGATTAAAAAAATATAGACCAACTAACAACGAACAAAATGCAGCTTGGGCAGATATTGATAAATTACAAGCTGAAAGTAAGGTAAGTATACCTTCTATGGAAAGCGTTAATGAAGCTAAAGAGTGGGTTGACAATGGAAGTAGATTATAATTAAAGAAAAAACAGTATGCTTTTAATTTAGCATACTGTTTTTCTTTAATTATAATCTCTTACAACAGGATTTATAAAGGTAGCACCATCTAAAGATTGAAATATTTGTAAACTTGCAAAATTGCCTAAAATGTATAGAGTGTAAACTCTATGAGGGCGTATTCTTATAGGATTAATTCTTAACTGCCTTTTGTTTTGAGATAATTCTATTTCAACTTTGTAGAAATCAGGTTGTATATTTATATAATCAGTGACTTCTCTAAAATCAACATTAGAAAATAAAGTTTCATTATTAAAAATCATATTTATTTCAGGAAGATTAGGAGAGAGATGAACTACCCTAATTTCTGAATCTTGACCTATATTTCTATTAGAACCTTCTGGAATTAAAAGTAATTCAAAATCTTCACTATATCCTGTTAAAGCAAGAGTTGAAAAAGTACTATCATTAGCAATAATTTCAATACTTTGCCTTATTAAAGGATTATCTTTCTTCATTGTAGGGAATACTGTTACTTCATAAACTCCTTCTGGTACATAAATATAAGGAGTAAATTGAGTAAAAAGCACTCTATTAAAAAACAAACTTCCATTTAAATATATATCTACAGCACCTTGTCTAGGTGTTCCATGCAAAAACCTAACTAAAGAATAAGAGTTAGAATCTTTCAAAATAAATCCCCCCTAAAAAATATTAATATCCTTAATAATATATATATTAAATAGTTACTTTTTTGATATTAATTTTTCACTAGGGATAAGTACATATTCTCCAGATCTAATTTGATAATCAGCTGAAACCAAGTCAGGATTCTCCTTATATATAATTTTTCTGAAATCTTCAAGATCACCTATATTAGTATTATAATTTTTAATAATATCATCTAGAGTTTCACCAGATGCAACTAAATGTTTTTCTAATATTCTATTCTCCATAACTTTATTGTAAGTTTTTTCATAAGAGAGGTTAGATAATTTAGTAACCATAGGTACTTTATTTGCCAAATAATCTGCAGAGCTATCTAAACAAGTTATATAATTGTAAATACCATCTCTTATGATGCTTGATGTAGGCTTATTCTTATCAACTACTGGACCGAGGAAAGAAAGTATTATAAGAAAAGCTAATATGTATTTCACAAAAACACCTCCTACCCACTAGTATTAGTAGAATGAAGTATTTCTAAACAAAAATATTGACTTAAATTTTATAAGTTGGTATAATTTTGTTAAATAATTAAAATGATATATAAAGCAAAAACTAATATATAAAATAAAGACAATGAAGAGAAGAGTAAATATAAAATGTAGTTCTAGCGAGTTAGGGGTGGTGTAAGCCTAATACAAAGTTTATATTGAAGAACATCTCCGAGTTTCTAACCGAAATCTGTATAGAGAGTAGATTTAGACGGCAGGCACCGTTACAAGCCTTTAAGCAATGCTTAAACTAAGAGGTCATAGTTGACAATTAGGGTGGTACCGCGAGAGCATAGTAGTCTTTCGTCCCTTTACACAGGGATGAAGGGCTTTTTTTATTGTTCAAAATAAAAGTAAAATATATTCAATGATTATGAATGAATATATTTACTATATATTAGAAAAAATAACAAAATAGGGAATTAAGAGATTAATTAAAATATTCAAGGAGGAAAAAAATGCAAAAGGAATTTTTAACTGTAAAAGAATTATATAGAAGTAAAGAAGAATACGTTGGTAAAACTGTGAAAGTAGCTGGATGGATAAGAACATCTAGAGCATCTAAAAACTTTGGTTTTATAGAATTAAATGACGGGAGTTTCTTCCAAAATATGCAAGTGGTATTATCAGAAGATAAGCTAGAGAACTTTAAAGAAATAGCTAAATTACCAATAAGTTCATCTATATTAGTAGAAGGTGAATTAGTTTCAACAGAAGGTGCTAAACAACCAGTTGAAATACAAGCAACAAATATAGTTATAGAAGGAGAATCTGATAGTACATATCCTTTACAAAAGAAAAGACATACTCTTGAGTACTTAAGAACAATAGCTCACTTAAGACCAAGAAGTAACACTTTCTCAGCTGTATTTAGAGTAAGAAGTTTAGCTGCATTTGCTATACACCAATTTTTCCAAGAAAGAAACTTTGTATATGCACATTCTCCAATCATAACAGGAAGTGACTGTGAAGGTGCAGGAGAAATGTTCAGAATAACTACTATGGACTTAAACAACATACCTACAACAGAAGATGGAAAAATAGATTATACTAATGACTTCTTCGGAAAAGAAGCTAACTTAACAGTTAGTGGTCAGTTAAATGCTGAAATAATGGCGCTTGCATTTAGAAATGTTTATACATTTGGACCAACATTCAGAGCAGAAAACTCTAACACAGGTAGACATGCTTCTGAGTTCTGGATGATAGAGCCTGAAATATGTTTTGCTGATTTAGAAGATAATATGGAATTAGCTGAAGATATGATAAAATACGTAATAAACTACGTGTTAGAAAATGCTCCAGAGGAAATGCAATTCTTCAATAGCTTTGTAGATAAAGGATTATTAGAAAGATTAGACAATGTAGTAAACTCTGAATTTACTAGATTACCATATACTAAAGCAGTAGAATTATTAATAGAATCAGGACATGAGTTTGAATATCCAGTTGAGTGGGGATGTGACCTTCAAACAGAGCATGAGAGATACTTAACAGAGCAAATATTCAAAGCACCAGTATTTGTAACAGATTATCCAAAAGACATAAAAGCATTCTACATGAGAATGAATGAAGATGGAAAGACTGTTAGAGCAATGGATTTATTAGTTCCTGGAGTTGGAGAAATAGTTGGAGGATCTCAAAGAGAAGAGAGAGAAGAAAAGTTATTAGAAAGAATAGAAGAAATGGGACTAAACAAGGAAGATTACTGGTGGTACTTAGAACTTAGAAAGTTCGGAACAGTTACTCACTCAGGGTTTGGTCTTGGATTTGAAAGAATAATAATGTACATGACTGGTATGTCTAACATAAGAGATGTAATACCATTCCCAAGAACTCCAAAGAATTCAGAATTCTAATAAATAAAAATATAATTGATATTGAAAAGGTAGCTTAAATAAGCTGCCTTTTTTGCTAAAAGGATACTGCAATATTCGCTTGACAAAGATTATGCAATAACTTAGTATATTGTGGAAATACAAAACTTGGAGGATATAATGGATAATAAAGATTCTAGTAATAAAATTGAAAAATATAGTAATTACTCGAAACAAGATGGAAAAGATTTAACAAAAATAGATAAGAATAGATTACGTTTGAAAACCTCACAAAATAAAATTTGTTCAAATTGTAATTTAGAAAGTGATGAATATAGTAGCTATTGCAAATTTTGTGGCAATAATAATGATGAAATAAATAAAGAAACAAAAGATAAAACAATAAAATTTGCGGGGAAAGATGGAATAATTACAGGAGTAGCAGCGGTTGGAATATTATTCATAATGGCATTAATTATAAAGATTATTGTAAGTATCGGATTTGGAGAATTAGGAAGTATAATAAATCCTTTACAAATAATGATGACTTTAAATTTAAGTTCAGTTAACATACAGTCTTCAACTATGTTAGGTTCTGGAATAATAAGTGCAAAGCTAGGTATTCTTGTATTAGCAGTATTTCCTATTATAGCTATTTCTCTAGCGAATCTAATATTTCTTAGAAAAAAAAGTACCAATCAAACAATATCAAATATAGTAGTGGTAGGCATTACATATGGTACTCTGATGGTGTTTATAAGTTTATTTGCATCTGTAGGTTCTAATTTTAGAAATTTAATTGAATATGGAATATCGATTAAATTAAGTTATAATATGCTAAGTACTTTTTTCAATGGATGTGTTATAGCAACTAGCTGTACATACCTTATTGGATTTAAGAATAAATATAAGCAAGGAAATATATATTTAAGTGCAATTGATAAAGTAATGAAAACTATAGTATTAGGATGTATATTTATACTAATAATTCTTGTTATAGTTACAATTTCAGATAGAAGTTACTTAAGTGAAATTGGATTATATGGTTATTCAGATAAGTTTAGTATGGCAACTATAGTTACTCAATTAGCAGTGTATATGTGGGCTTTTGCTAATTTTATACCAATAACAATAGGAACTAATGTTTTATCACCATTTAATATACTAGGCAGTGGATTATTTATAGAAACTAAACTTATATTTTTCTCAATGATAGCAGCCTCTTTATTAGTAATTTTAATTATAGGATATAAGCTAAAAGAAAATTATAAAGAAAACGATAATAAGCCAGTAATTATTTTTAGTATATCTTATGCATTATTTATGGGAACTTTATCTATTTTAACTAATATTATGATAGCTGGAAATATTTCTTTATTTGGAAGTGAAAGTTTGCAAGCCTCTATAAACATGGGTTTTCCTTTGATTGCTACAATAATAAGATGTTTTATATATAGCTTTTTAATATCTTTAGTAGGTTATAAATTAAATGGAACTGAAAAATAAATCAAAAAAGGAGATTGAATTAATGAAAGAAAATTTAAAAAGTGTAATCTTTAACCTTAAGAATAAATCAATTGAAGAAAAATTAAATTTAAAAAATACAGTAGAAACAAGTAAAGTAGAAGAAGCTCAAACTGAAAAAACTAGTTTATTGTTAGAAATGGGCATGTTAACATATAGAAAAATTAGAGAAAATAGAATAAATGATAAAGATTTTGATAATATTTGTAAAGAAATACTAGAATTGGATAAAATTATTTATGCAAATAAATTAGATTTAGAAGAAGAACGCAAATTAACATGTGAATGTGGTAATATAATTAATACTGATGATAAATTTTGTTCTGAATGTGGAAACAAGATATCTACTGAAGAAAAATTAGAGGATTTTATAGTGTGTAAACATTGTGAATATGAGATAGATTTAGACTCTAATTATTGTATTTGTTGTGGAAATAAAGTATAAATAATAATTAAAATAAATATATATAATTATTTACAAAAATCGACAAATGTGTTACTATTTTAATAACAAATAAATAGTACCTTTAATCCAGTTCAGAGAAGCTGGCAAGGTTTTCGGAATAAATATAGAAGATATTTATGATAATAGTACAAATCGTAAAATATTATAATATAAATCTTTTATGAAAACCTCTTGCTAAGCAAGAGGTTTTTTCGTTAAACAGGTACTTATAATAGAGGAGAGACATTATTATGAGTAAAAAACATCAAGATCACGATTATTCACTAGAGGCAATACCAAGCAGTGCAAGGAAAGGATTTATATCAATGCTAGTTGTTATGTTAGGATTTACATTCTTCTCAGCTAGTATGCTAGCTGGAGGAACTTTAGGAACTAGCTTAAGTATGAATAAATTTTTAACTGCAGTATTTTTAGGAAATTTAATCCTTTGTGTATATACAGGTTTATTAGCATATATAGCAGGAGATACAGGCCTATCAACTCATTTACTTGCTAGATATTCATTTGGAGAAAAAGGATCATATCTGGTATCATTCTTAGTTTCAGCAACACAAGTTGGTTGGTTTGGAGTAGGGGTTGCAATGTTTGCAATACCAGTTTCAAAGGCAACAGGAATAGATGTAGGAATATTAGTGTTAGTATCAGGATTATTAATGACAGCAACAGCATTCTTTGGAATGAAATCATTAACAATACTAAGTATGATAGCAGTACCATCAATAGCGGTACTTGGAGGAATATCAGTATCTAAGGCTATAGGTTCAGTTGGAGGATTTGCAGGTTTACTTAGCATAGAGCCAACAGGAACAATGACTATGAGTGCAGCACTTTCACTATGTGTAGGTACATTTATAAGCGGAGGGACATTAACGCCAGACTTTACAAGATTCTCAAATAGCAAAAAGACTGCTGTAAGCACTACGATAATAGCATTTTTGGTAGGTAACTCTCTTATGTTGTTATTTGGAGCAGTAGGATCTATGGTTACAGGACAAGCAGACATAGCAGAAGTAATGTTTATGCAAGGATTAATTATACCAGCAATAGTGATATTAGGATTAAATATTTGGACAACTAATGATAATGCTTTATATGGTTCAGGTTTAGGATTTGCAAATATAACTAAACAACCAAAAAGTAAGATGGTTATAATGAATGGAATAGTAGGTACATTGCTTGCAATGTTCTTATACAATAACTTTATGGGATGGTTAAACTTATTAAATTCATTTATACCAGCAACAGGAGCTATAATAATAGCAGACTATTTTATAGTAAATAAGAGAGTATATACTAGCTTAGAATATACTAAATTTGAAAATATAAATATAAATGCAATAGTTGCTTGGGGTGCTGGAGTTG
Source organism: Romboutsia sp. (assembly GCF_051659545.1). Taxonomy (GTDB): domain Bacteria; phylum Bacillota; class Clostridia; order Peptostreptococcales; family Peptostreptococcaceae; genus JBOFOR01. Next base: position 33,223 of record NZ_JBOFOR010000239.1, read on the forward strand.
TAGCATCATTTATATTACCAGGTATAACTCCTATAAATTCAGTATTAGTAGCTATAGTGACTTACGTAACAATGTCTAAATTAAATAAAAAAATATTAAATAAAGACCTTAATAAAGAAAAAACAAATAGGGCTGCTTAATTAAACAGCAGTTTATAAGGTATCTTAGGAGGAACATATGTTAATCAAAAATGCACAATTAAGAAATAATGACAACTTAGTAGACATATTAATAGAAAATGGGATAATAACAAAAATTGAAGCAAATATAGAAATAGAAAGTGTTGAAACTATAGACGCAAGAGGATTTTTAGTAGTACCACCATTTATAGAACCACATGTTCACTTAGATACAACATTGACTGCTGGTGAACCAAAATGGAATGAAAGTGGGACTTTATTTGAAGGAATAGAGCGTTGGTCAGAGAGAAAAGAATTTTTAAGTATAGAGGATGTAAAAACGAGAGCGAGAAAAGCTATATCATGGCAAGTAGCCAATGGTATTCAATTTATAAGAACTCATGTTGATGTTACGGATTCAACATTAACAGCAGTTCGTGCAATGGTTGAATTAAGAGAGGAATTAAAAGAGTATGTAACTATTCAAATAGTTGCATTTCCACAAGAAGGAATATTATCATACCCTAATGGATTAGGACTATTAGAAGAGGCTATAAAGTTAGGTGCTGATGTTATAGGTGCTATACCTCACTTTGAATTTACTAGAGAATATGGAGTAGAATCTATAGAAAAGATATTTGAACTTGCTAAAAAATACGATGTATTAATAGATGTACATTGTGATGAAATAGATGATGAACAATCTAGATTTATAGAAGTACTTGCAGCAAAAGCCTATGAAAATAATATGGGAGAAAAAGTAACAGCAAGTCATACAACAGCAATGCATTCATATAATGGAGCATACGCATATAAATTATTTAGATTACTAAAAATGAGTGGAATTAACTTTGTAGCTAACCCACTTGTAAATATACATCTTCAAGGAAGGTTTGATACTTATCCAAAAAGAAGAGGTATAACTAGAGTAAAAGAAATGGTAGAATCAAATATAAATGTTTGCTTTGGTCATGATGATATATTTGATCCATGGTATCCATTAGGAACAGGAAACATGCTACAAGTACTTCATATGGGATTACATGTATGTCAAATGATGGGATATAGCCAAATAAACGATTCTATTGATTTAATAACTAATAATAGTGCAAGGACTTTACAAATACAAGACAAGTACGGAATAGAGATTGGTAAACCAGGAAATTTAATAATATTACCTGCTGAAAATGGATATGATGCAGTTAGAAGACAAGTTCCTGTTTACTATTCAATAAGAGAAGGTAAGATAATAGCAAATACAACTTTAAGTGAAACTTATGTTAACTTAGGATATAAAGAAAATATAGATTTTAAGAAGTAAATAAGGCTTAAAATAAATTTACTAAAAACCATATATATATAAATATATGGTTTTTAATTTATATAGTAAAAAGTAAAATTATTTATAAATTGTAATTTTATTAGGATGAAATATAAATTTATATGTGATAAACTATAATAGTATTTTGAAATATGGAGGGATTATATGAGCAGAAACATAGATGACGATGACAGAAACTTAGATAATACTTTTAGCATAACTATGGAACTTCAAAAACCTATATTTGAAGATAAAATCGAAGAACAAACAAAGGAAAAAAAATCAAATTTCAAAAGAAATATTTTAATAGGTGCAGTAGGAATATTATTAATTTCAGCAATAACACTTATCAGTTGGGTGAGTAGTGCTTATAAACCATTAGATTTAGCTACGAGCTCTTTAGTTAGCGATAATAGAGTAGAGGTAAATATAGGGGAGTTTATAACGTTTACACCTACAAAGGCTAAACCTACAAAGGGATTAATACTTTACCCAGGGGCTAAAGTGGATGTGAAAGCTTATGCACCTTTAGCTAAAGAAATCGCAGAAAGCGGATATCAAGTTGTACTTGTAGAAATGCCCTTAAATTTTGCTATGATTTCTCCTAATAAAGCAGAAGAAGTTATAGAAAAATATCCTAATATCCAAACTTGGGCTATTGGGGGTCATTCTTTAGGTGGTGTATCAGCATCTAAATTTGCAATTGAAAATACAAAAATAGATGGTGTAGTATTATTAGCATCTTATCCTATGGGAGATGAATTAAAAGCATTAGGAAAAAAAACAATATCTATATGGGGAAGCAAAGATGGAGTACTAAACTTTACTAACCTTATAGAATCTAAAGCTAAATTACCATTTGATACTACTTATGTTGAAATCGAAGGTGGAAATCACGCACAATTTGGAGACTATGGTAAGCAAAAGGGTGACCATGATGCAATTATAAGTCAACAAAATCAATTAGATATAACATCTAGAAATATAGTCAAATTCTTAAAAAACTTAAGTAACTAGAATACAAAAAAGATGGTTAGAATATAATCATCTTTTTTGTATTTATTATATTTTAATGATTTAGAAATATTTATATATTCCTAAATCATTCCATTCAACTACTTTTATATCTTTTCTAAATGCGTCTACAAACCACATTATATCTTCTTTTTTTATAGACTTTGATATTAGTAGTAAAAATAAATAAGTAGCCATAACTATAAGCAATTGAATTACAAGTAAAGAACTTAATCCTACAAAAGTGAAAGAATATTTAACTAAAAAGCAAGATACAGCTATGCATATAATGGGCTTAATCAGCCAATCAAACAAACGAAAATTAAGCTTAGTTACTTTTAATAACCTGTTGATACTTAAAGATGCATTTAAAATTGTTCCTACAAATAAAACACAAATAAATCCTTCTATTCCTCTTTGAGGTATTAGAAAACAGATAAGTAGTATTCTAACTCCCATATCAATGAAATTATATCTTAAAGTACTCATTTGCTGATTTAGAGCATTTAAGCTCCCGTCAACAATTCTATCCAAATACATAAATGGTATTAGTGGCGCCAGTATTCTCATCATTACTCCAACCTCAGGATCATTATAAAGAGCTACTCCTAGTTCATTTGAATAAATTATAAATACTCCAGAAGCAAATACTGCTATAAATAAAGTGAATTTAAAAACTTTAGCTAAAATATAATTAATTCGCCTCTTTTGATTTAAAGCACTAGATTCAGCTATTTCAGGTATTATAAGTGTAGAAAATGAAGCTAAAAATATAGATGGAAAAGATAAGATAGGTAAAACCATACCTTTTATCATACCAAAAGCAGAAAGTGAGGCAGAGGTAGAAGAACCATATTTTCTAAGGGCTTCAGGAATTAGTAAATCTTCTATTGTTCTTAAACCGGTTTGTATATACGCGCTCCAAGCAATTGGTATAGCAATACTTGTAATCTCAGTTAGTTTACATTTAGATTGAGGATTATCGCATCTATAAAAAGATTTTTTTTCAAATATATAAAGAAAGTATGAATAAATTGTCGAGACTACAACTGAAACAGACATACCTACAGCAATTAATATACAAGTAAAGTTAAGCCCTTTAGGCAAACAAATACTCATAAAAGAAGATATTATTATCATCATAGTAGACACTTCTATTACATCAGAAGAAATACTTTTTATAACCTTTCTCATTCCATAAAAATAACCGTGAATACAGGCTCCTAAACTTACAAAAGGCAAGCTACAAGATAAAATTTTTAGAGGAAGTATAGCTCGAGTGTCATCTATCCAAAAAGTACTAATGAATTCAGCACTATTATATAAAAGCAAACAAGCCAAGATACTAAAAAATAAACTATAAGCAAAGGCCTTTTTCATTATGTTTTTAATTTTATTTTTATTTCCTTTACCTAATTCTTCAGCTATAAGTCTAGTAGTAGTTACTCTTATTCCTGAAATAGCAAGAGTACAAGTCATAATATTTATGCTCATAATCAATTGGAATAATCCCATTCCCTCAGGACCAATTTTATTAGAGAGATAAACTCTAAAAGACGTACTAATAAAACCTAGAATCATAGTCGTACAGGTCAAAATCAAAGCGTTTATTATTAGTTTTTTTCTTTTCATATTAGTTTCTCCTATAAATTAAAATGTTTAGTTGAAAATATATTATTTTAATGTATATGAGAAGGTTGGACTAAATATTATTTTAAATAGAAAAATATCAACACTTATAATTCATTGCACATAGAATGCCTTAATAAAAGAAAAACTAATTATATATTTAAATATATAAGGAGAAAATTAAATGAAAATAAGATTAGGATATGTAGCGATAGCTTTAAGTTTAGAAAAAACAACATCTTCAAGTACACTAACTTATGCAAGATACTTAAAAATAGGCTCAGAAAAAGAAAGATTAAACAAATTAAAAGAAGTAACTTATTCAAATATAGAAGCTCTTGAACAAATACTAATATACAATATAAAGAACAACATACATTTTTATAGAATGACATCAAATTTTATACCACTTGCAACTCATCCAGATGTTATGTGGGACTATATGAAATATTTTAAAAAAGATTTTGAATATATAGGAAAAATAATAAAAGGTAGCAATATGCGTGTTGATACACATCCTGATCAATTTAATGTAATAAATAGCGATAAAGAAAGTGTAGTAGAAAATACTATAAAAACTTTAAATATGCAGGTAGACTTATTTGAAGCAATGAACTACCCTGAAGGCAAAATGGTAATACACATAGGTGGTGCTAAAGGAGGCAAAGAAGAAGGAATAAATAGATTTGTAAAAAACCTTGAAAAATTCCCTAAGAGAATTAGTGAAAGACTAATTTTAGAAAATGATGATAAAACATTTACAACTGAAGATGTAATAAAGATATGTAGAAAAACTAAATTACCAATGGTATTAGACGTTCATCATCACGATTGTAATAATACAGGAGAAGATATAGGAGACTTATTAGAAAAAGTATTTTTAACTTGGAAGGATGAAAAGCTAGTACCTAAGATACATTTTTCTAGCCCTAGAGAGTTTGAAAATGATAGAAAACACTCAGATTATATAGATCCTAATAGATTCTTAAAATTTATAAATCTAGCAAAAGAAAGTATAAATACAGATTTTGATGTAATGATAGAAGCAAAGCAAAAAGATTTAGCATTAAAAAAATTAATGAAAGACCTCAAAAGTATAAATAGCGATATTAAATATATAGATCAAAGTACTATAGAAATATAAAATACAAAAAAAAAACGAAAAGTAATTGAATGGATAAATATGCTGTGATACAATAAAAATATAAATAAGTGCAAACGATTGCTCTATTAAAACAAGAAGCTTGTTATTTAGGAGGAAGCGATGAGAATTACAATTAAAGATGTGGCTAGAGAGGCCAATGTTGCTACATCTACAGTATCAAGGGTACTGTCTGATAACCCAAGAATAAGTGAAGAGACTAAAGAAAGAGTTCACGAAGCAATAAAAAAACTAAATTATAAGCCGAATGCGATAGCTAGAAGTTTAGCAAATAATAAGACTAGAATATTAGGTGTAGTATTACCAAATGAAGCAGATGAACTTTTAGCAAATCCTTTTTTTATAAATGCAATGAAAGGAATGAGCCTGTATGCTCAAAGTAAAAATTATTATATAACTTATGCTTTCAGTAAACACCAAGATAGTGAAATTGATAATATAAAAGAGCTTACAAGTAGCAATTTAGTAGATGGAATTATACTTCTAAGGGTAAGGGATCAGGACCAAAATATTAAATATTTAAAAAAAATTGGTTTTCCATTTGTTGTCGTAGGTAGACCAGAGCATGCGAATGAAGTCTTATGGGTAGACAACAACAACTTCCAAGCTATGTACAAAGTAGTAAACAAATTAATACAAAAAGGACATAAAAAGATAGGATTTGTAGGTGCAATTGAAAATCTTAATATGTCAAAGGATAGATTTAAAGGATATAAAAAAGCCTTAGAAATGAATCAAATACCTTATGATGAAAATATAGTGGCACATATAAATGAGTTTAAGGAAAATGAAGGACAAGTTGCATGTAATCAATTATTAAAAAATAATGAATTATCAGCAATAGTTACAACAGATGATCTTATAGCTTTTGGAGTTATTAAAGGATTAAAAGAAAAAAAAGTAAGAAATATATCTTTGGTAGGGTTTAACAATACTCAATTGGCAGAATACCAAAAACCACCTTTAGCATCTGTAGATATAAATGCAGATAAATTAGGATATCAAGCAACAAAATTATTAATAGAAAACCTAGAAGGTAATGAAAAAAATAGACATTATATAGTAGAAACTCAATTTATAGAAAGAGAATCTTTCTAAATAATAATACCTAAATACAGCTATATTTAGGTAAACAAAAAATGCAAGCGTTTGCTATGGGGGAGAGTGGATATGATTCAAGCATTTATATTTGATTTAGATGGGGTAATAACTGATACAGCTCATTTTCATTATTTAGCATGGAAAGAGCTAGGGGCAAAAATTGGAATAGAGATAGATGAAGATTTTAATGAAACATTAAAAGGAATAAGCAGAATGGAATCTTTAGAAAGAATATTAAAATTTGGAAATAAAGAAAATTATTTTACTGATGAAGAAAAAGAAAAGATGGCTATTGAAAAAAATAATTACTATGTATCTTTAATAGAAAATATAACACCTAAAGATGTATTACCAGGTATAGAAAATTTATTAAATGAGATTAGAAATAATAATATAAAAATAGGATTAGCATCAGCAAGCAAAAATGCTGTGATGGTTTTAAAAAACTTAGAACTTATAGATTATTTTGATTTTATAGCAGACGCAGCTATATGCAAAAACAGTAAACCAGCACCAGATATATTTCTTATGGCAGCAGAGGGGTTAAATGTAAACCCTTTAAATTGTATAGGAATAGAAGATGCTAGTGCAGGAATAGAGGCAATAAATCTGTCAAATATGTATTCTGTTGGAGTTGGAGAAAAGAATATATTATACGAAGCTAAGTTTATAGTAGATTGCACAGATAAATTAGATTTTAAGGAGTTAGTTGATAAATTTAAGATATAAAATAATTAAATCAGGGGGATTTTATGAAGCGTTTATTTAACAAAATAGAAGAATGGAAGATAGTACAAAATAAGATAGAATTTGAAGAAAATAGACTAGCAGAATCCATAATGAGTTTGGGTAATGGTTACATGGGGATGAGAGGTAATTATGAAGAAAGTTATTCAAATGATAGTCATAGGGGTTCTTATATAGCTGGAGTATGGTTTCCAGATAAAACACGAGTAGGATGGTGGAAGAATGGATACCCGAATTACTTTGGCAAAGTTCCAAATAATGTGAATTATATAGGAATAGATGTATTAATAGATAAAAAACAACTTGATTTAGCCAAAGCAAATGTTAAAGATTTTTATAGAGAATTGGATATGAAAAATGGTGTATTAACTCGTAAATTCACTGCTGAAATGGATGGAAAAGAAATAGAAGTAAATGCAACTAGATTCTTAAGTATAACAACAAAAGAAATGGGAGTAATTAAATACGAAGTTAAATCACTAAACTTTGATGGAGAAATAACTTTTAAGCCATACTTAGATGCTAATGTAAAAAATGAAGATTCTAATTATGAAGAAACATTCTGGGTAAACATATCTTCGGACTCAAGAGTAAATGGAGGAAATGTTGTAGCTAAAACTAAAGAAAATCCATTTGGTACAGAAGTATTTACAGTAGGTGCTGTAATGGAAGTTAAAACAAGTAAGGAAGCTAAAGCTACTATTCATGAAAATAAAGAATACTACAGTGAAAATACTATAATAATTGATATTAAAAAAGGAGAAACAGTAGCTTTAGAAAAGTATGTAGCAATAACTACTACAAGAGACTATGAAGAATGTAATTTAGTAGAAATAGCTAATGAAATCCTAAATAAAGAACTATCAAAAGGATATGAAGTCTTACTTAATGAACATTGTAAGGCTTGGAATAAAAGATGGGAAACTGCAGATATAAAAATAGAAGGTGATACTGTAGCTCAACAAGGTATAAGATATAACTTATTCCAATTATTCTCTACTTACTATGGAGATGATGCAAGATTAAATATAGGACCAAAAGGATTTACAGGAGAGAAATATGGAGGAGCAACTTATTGGGATACTGAGGCATATTGTTTACCAGTTTACCTAGGAGTAGCAGATAAAGATGTAGCTAAAAACCTTTTAGTGTACAGACACAATCAATTAGAACCTGCTAAAGCAGATGCAAAAAAATTAGGTTTAAATGGAGCATTATATCCAATGGTTACATTCAATGGTACAGAATGTCACAATGAATGGGAGATAACTTTTGAAGAAATACATAGAAATGGTTCTATGATATATGCTATACACAACTACACTAACTATACAGGAGATTATGAATATATAAAACAAAAAGGTATAGATGTAATAGTTGAAGTAGCTAGGTTCTGGGCAAGTAGAATACATCTAAATAAAAGAAAAGATGTATATATGATACATGGTGTAACGGGACCAAATGAATACGATAACAATGTAAATAACAACTGGTACACTAATTACATAGCTAAATGGTGTTTGGAATATGCTTGTCAAAATATAGCTAAACTAAATGAGGAATTCAAAGAAGCTGTAAAAAGAAATAATGTAACTAATGAAGAAACTGAAAATTGGACTAATATAGCTAATAAAATGTATTTACCTTATGATGAAGAGTTAGATATAATAGTTCAGCATGATGATTTTTTAGATAAAGAATTTATAAAAGTTGAAGATTTGGCAAAGGAAAATTTACCTCTAAATCAAAAATGGTCTTGGGATAGAATACTTAGATCTTGTTATATAAAACAAGCAGATGTATTACAAGGTATGTACTATTTTGGAGATAAATTTACTAAAGAAGAAAAGAAGAAAAACTTTGATTTCTATGAGCCATATACAGTTCATGAATCTTCTTTATCATCATGTATATATTCAATAGTTGCATCTGAAATAGATAACTTAGATAAAGCTTATGAATTGTATTCAAGAACTGCTAGATTAGATTTGGATAACTATAATAATGATACAGAAGATGGACTTCATATAACGTCTATGTCAGGAGCATGGCTTGCTATAGTTCAAGGTTTTGCAGGTATGAGAACTTATAATCAAAGTCTAGCATTTGAACCTAAGCTACCAACAAATTGGGATGGATATAGTTTTAATATAAACTATAGAGAGAATAAGCTAAAAGTAGAAGTAAGAAAAGATAGTGTATCTATAGTAAATTTAGAAGGTGAATCTATAGAAGTAAGCTTATATGGAGAAAAATATACTATAGAAGATAAGATTGAAATATCTAGAATGGTAGTGGACTTAGCGTAGGAATAAGTTAATTTTAAAATAGAATACGAGTTTAAATAAAATGTATCCTATAGAGTAGCCAATGAAAAAAGGTTACTCTAATAGGATACTTTTGTATTCAAATAAACCCTGTTAGATTTTAAGGTATATGTAATTTCTACATTTCAATTTTATGTATACTGTTCTATAAATATCAAAAAATGTAAAAAAATGTTGTTAATTACTGTATATTTATTATATAATACTAATGTATAAATAAAAATGCAAACAAAAGGTTACAAAAAAAATACATTTTCTGAAAAAACACAAAGGAGATTGATTATGTTAAATAAGAAAACGACAGCAGCTGTATGTTTATCTACTTTAGGGATAGTTGTTTCGCCTATGATTTCATTTGCAAATGCAAAAGAAGGAGTAGTAACAACAGGAACATTAAACGTAAGAAGTGGACCAAGTACAAGCTATTCAGTAGTAACAAAAGTATATAAAGGTGATAAAATTGAAATATTAGAAACATCTAACGGATGGCATAAAATAAAATTATCAAATGGCAAAACAGGGTGGTCAAGTGGGGAGTACATAAGTACATCGTCAACTGGAGGAAGTACTACACCATCAACAGGAAAAACAGGAACAGTAACAACAGGAACATTAAATGTAAGAAGTGGAGCAAGTACGAGCTATTCAGTAGTAACAAAAGTATATAGTGGAGATAAAGTAGAAATACTAGAAAGCTCTAATGGATGGTATAAAATAAAATTATCAAATGGAAAAACAGGATGGTCAAGTGCGCAGTACATAAGTACATCATCAACTGGAGGAAGCACTAATCCAGGAACACCATCAACAGGAAAAACAGGAACAGTAACAACAGGAACATTAAATGTAAGAAGTGGAGCAAGTACAAGTTATTCAGTAGTAACAAAAGTATATAGTGGAGATAAAGTAGAAATACTAGAAAGCTCTAATGGATGGTATAAAATAAAGTTATCAAATGGAAAAATAGGATGGGCAAGTTCACAGTACATAAGTACATCATCAACTGGAGGAAGTACTGAAGAAAGTAAGCCTTCTCAAGATAAAGTACAAAAAGTAGTAGATTTAGCTCATGATCAAATAGGGAAACCTTATGTATGGGGTGCAGAAGGACCGAATAGTTTTGACTGTTCGGGATTAACGTACTATGTTTATAAGCAAGTAGGAGTTACATTACCAAGAGTTTCAAGAGACCAGTATAGTGCAGGAAAATCAGTAAGTAAATCAGATCTTCAACCTGGAGATTTAATATTCGCTAGTACTGATGGAAGTGGTAAAATAAGTCATGTTGGTATATATGTAGGAAATGGATATATGATACATTCACCTAAGCCAGGAGATGTGGTTCAGAAAAGTAATATGAATAACTCTTACTGGAACAATGCTTACGTAGGGGCAAGAAGAGTTTTATAATAATCATAAATATAGAAGGCATGATAAAATTATCATGTCTTTTTGTATATAATTTTTTGTATAATATAGAAATAGGAGTATTAAAATAAACTATAAATATTGTTTAGAAAAAGCAAGTAAGTTACATTGTAATATTAAGGAGTGAATAATGAATAAATTTAAAGATTTTCAATTAGATAAAGATATATTAAAAGCGTTAAATAATTTACAATATCATAGTCCATCTAAAGTTCAGCAAAAGGTAATACCAAAACTTTTAGACAAAAAAAATATAGTAGTAAAATCTAAAACAGGAAGTGGAAAAACTGCAAGTTTTGGAATACCATTGTGTGAGGCTATTGATATAAATGACACAAATGTACAAGCCCTTGTAGTAGTTCCAACTAGAGAACTGGCAATTCAAGTAAGTGATGAAATATCTAGTATAGGTAGATTAAAAAAAATCAGATGTAGTGCTATTTTTGGAAAACAACCAATAAAGGAGCAAATTACAACTTTAAAACAAAGAGTACACGTAGTAGTAGCAACACCAGGAAGAATAATAGATCACATAGAAAGAGGAACTATAAACTTAGAAAATATAAAATATTTAATAATAGATGAAGCAGATAAAATGTTTAATAAAAGCTTTATTGAACAAGTAGATATTATATTTAATAATTCATGTGAAAGTAAAATTGTAGGTCTATTTTCAGCTACAATAGATGAAAATATAAAAAGCTTGTGTAACAATTACATGAAAGAATTCGAGTTAATAGAAATTGAAAACCATGAAAATTTAGATAAAAAACAAATAGAAGATAAAATAATAAGAACAGAAGAAAGTAATAAATACCAAATTTTAAAAAATTTGATTTATAGTGAAAATCCTGATTCTCTTATTATATTTTGCAACACAAGAGACAAAGTAGCAAACTTGTATAGAAAGTTAAAGGAAGATGGATTTTTAGTAGCTCAATTACATGGTGAGATGTCTCAAGATAAAAGAATATTCGTTGTAAAAGATTTTAAGAATAACAAATTTAATATGCTAGTTAGCACTGATGTAGCATCTAGAGGTATTCATATTGATGATATTTCCTTGATAATAAACTATGATGTAACAAGAGATAAAGAAAATTACGTTCATAGAATTGGTAGAACAGGTCGTAAAGATAAATTTGGAAAAGCCATAACTATAGTGAATAGTAAAGATGAAAAGTACCTTAAAGAAATAGAAGGATATACAGGATATACAATACAAGAGATAGATTATATCGATGAAGAAAAAATAAAGCAAGGAAAAATAAATCTTGAAGAAAAAAAGAAGGATATTTTAAAGAAAAGAAAAAATAAAACAATAGAAAAGAAAATTCATAGTGAAGTGACTAGACTTTATTTAAACGGTGGTAAGAAGAAAAAGATAAGAGTAATAGATATAGTAGGCGCTTTTAGCAATATAGAAGGTATAAGTAATGAAGATATAGGGGTTATAAATGTAGGGGATTTATGTTCTTATGTTGACATACTGAATGATAAAGGCGATAAAATACTTAGAAAGTATAAAGAAATAAGTATAAAGAAAAAATTAGTAAAGATAAAAAGAGATAACCAAGGAGAATAAATATGTCACTTAATAAAGCCGAGTTTTTGAGAGAATACAAAATAGAAGAAAATTTTTTAACTGAAAACAATATAGAGTGGGAAGATTTAGAAGCAATATATTATGACTACAACCAATATAGAAAAAGCTATGAAACACAAGCTGATTTGATAGCAAATATTTTAAGGGGTCATAAAAAAGTGCACTCTGTAAAAACTCGTATCAAGGATGAAAAAAACTTAATAGAAAAGATAATAAGAAAAACAGAGGATAGAAGAGAAAAATATGGAGAAAACTTTAAGCTTACTGTAGATAATTATAAAAACGAAGTGACTGACTTAGTAGGTATAAGAGTAATTCATATATTTAAAGAAGATTGGGAAGAAATACATGATTTTATAAGTTTAATGTGGAATGTTAATGAAATAGTAGCAAATATAAGAGCAGGAGATAACACTAAAAAATTTGAAGAACTAGGTATTGAAGTATGTTCAAGGTTATCAGGATATCGATCAGTACATTATTTAGTGGAGTCTTACCCAACCACAGAAAAGGTTATAACAGAAGTTCAAGTAAGAACAATATTTGAAGAAGGCTATGGAGAAATTGATCATCAGTTAAGGTATTCATTAGATGAAATACCAGAGATACTTGAACAAAACCTAATGCTTCTTAATAGAATTGCAGGTAGCTCTGATGAAATGGCATCCCTTATAAATTTACTAAGTAAAAGTTTTAATGAAATAGAGAACAAATATGAAGAAAAGATAAATGAAAAGAATGATGAAATATTAAGCTTAAAAAATGAAATAAATAGTAGTTCTTCTATTTCTGAAAAAGAAAAAGAAATATTTATAAATAAGATAGAAAATATTATGAGTAAATAGTGTAATAAAAATAAACCCCTTACATATAGAAAATTAATAAAATAATTTTATATGTGGGGGTTTTATGCAAAATTTACAGATTAAAATAAATGAGCTAGAATCTAACATAATAGAAAAAGACTTAAATAAAATAAAAAAAAATAAGTTAAAACCAATATCTCAGAAAGACACAAAAGACAAAAGTGAAATAAATATAAAAAAATACAACTACTATGTGAAGTTAAGTAAAAAAATAAAAAAATATATAGAAGAGTGTAATTACTATACTATTAATATAAAACATGATAGATATAATAATATAGTATGCTTGGTGACCAAATTTAATATAGCTGAAATGGAAGTAAGTATGCCAATAGACATAAGAGTTATGAATGGTCATTTGAAAGATACTTATATGAAATGTTCTTATTACAATCAAGGAGAATGTGGATTATTATATATAGATGAATTTATGGCAGGAAAACCTGGTTATGGATATGGAAGTTTATTATTAAGCAACTTAAAAAATATTATAGAAAGTATAAATGCTAATATTAATAAGTGTAATATTAAAGAAAAATGTAATTTTAAAGAAATTAAGGTAGTGAAGGGCAAATCATTTCCGTATAATGGAATTATTAGTCAAGGAAATTTAAATAAGCTATATATTAAGCATGGATTTGATATAGATTGTAGAAATAATATGAATATGGAAATTAAGTAGATAGACTTTAAAGGGGGGGCCCATGAGGAAAGAAGTTTACAATGAAGTTATTGAAAAAATAATAGAAAGCATAGATGAAGGAATACATTTTATTGATAAAGACGGCAATACAATTATATACAATAGTTCTATGGCTAAATTAGAAAGAATGGATAAAAATGATGTTTTAAATAAAAATTTTAAAGAAGTAGCTTTGACTATGGAAATAAATAATAGCACCTTGTTACAAGTTCTAAAAAATAAAAAGCCTATAAAAAATAATGTTCAAAGATATTTAAACAAAGATGGAAAAGAAATAACTACTATAAATACTACAATTCCAATAATAGTAGGTAATGAACTTGTAGGAGCTCTTGAAACATCTAAAGACATGACGCAAATACAGACTCTTTCGGAACAAATTTTAAAACTTAAAGAACTTAAAAATATAAATAAACATAATCCAGAAAAATTAGGATACAATTTTGAGGATATAATAGGAGAAAGTGAGCCAATAAATAAAGCTCTCAAAATATCAAAAAAAGCAGCAAATAGTGATGCCACTGTTCTTATCTATGGAGAAACAGGAACTGGAAAAGAGCTTATAAGCCAATCTATACATTACGATAGTAAAAGAGCCAATCAACCTTTTATAGCACAAAATTGTGCAGCTCTTCCTGAAAGTTTACTTGAGGGTATTTTATTTGGTACTGTAAAAGGTGGGTTTACAGGTGCAGTAGATAGACCTGGATTATTTGAACAAGCAAATAAGGGAACTTTGTTGCTAGATGAGATAAACTCTATGCCACTACAACTTCAAGCTAAACTATTAAGAGTATTACAAGAAGGCTATGTGAGAAGGATTGGAGGAACAAAGGATATACCTGTAGATGTAAGGGTAATAGCTACTACAAATGAAAATCCTGTAGATATATTAAGTGAAGGAAAAATAAGAAAGGACTTATACTATAGATTAAATGTAATATATATTCAAATTCCTCCTTTAAGAGAGAGAGGTAATGATATTGTATTACTTTCAAATAAGTTTATAGAAAAATACAATAAAAAATTAGAAAAAGATGTTAGATATATATCAGAAAAAGGAATAAAAATGCTTAGAAATCATTATTGGCAGGGCAATGTTAGAGAACTTGAAAATACTATATATTCTAGTATGAGTATGATGGAAGATGAAAAAGTTTTAACTGAAGATATGATAAACATAAATGAGTATAAATCTAATTCAGCAGAAAATTTATATATTGTAGACATTGAATCTAAACCTTTAGAGTGGATAGTTGCAGATATTGAAGAAAGATACATATATGAAGCTTTAGAAAAAACAGACAATAACGTAACCAAAGCTGCAGCAATACTTGGACTAGGTAGACAAAACTTGCAATATAAGATGAGAAAATATAGTATTAAATTAAAATAAGATTACCTAGGGTCACGCAAAAAAATTTGCAATAAGAGCAAAATTTAATGCACTTTATAGATAATTAGCAAATTTTTTTGAAAAATTAACCAAATAAAAAATATTTATAGGAAAATAAAATTTAATACATATAAAAAAATTAAGGAAAAACCTAGTTATTTAAAAGTTAACTAGGTTTTTCCTTGATTTATTTTTAAAAAAAACAATTTTGGCATAGATTGTGCTTTATAAAAAGACAGAAGAATTAATAAAAATAAGGGGGCTTTATAATGAGAAACGTTAAAGTAGGAATTTGGGGATTTGGAGCTATGGGAAGCGGAATGGCAAAAATGCTTCTTAAAAAGAAAGGGATAGAAATAGTAGCTGTATGCGATATGCATCCAGAAAGAGTAAACAAAAGCATATATGAAGTATTAAAAGCTGAAAGAGGAGAAAGACCAGACGTAATAATAAAAGCTGATGCAAGTGAAGTATTTACTGAAAAATGTGCGGACATAGTATTATTAGCTACAGACTCTTTTACAAAAGGTGCTTTTGATAAAATAAAATTAATACTTGAAAGAAAAATAAATGTAATATCTACAGCTGAAGAAATGGCCTATCCAAAAGCGCAAGAGCCAGAACTAGCTAAACAAATAGATGAAATAGCAAAAGCAAACGGAGTAAGTGTATTAGGAACAGGAATAAATCCAGGATTTGTACTTGATTTATTAATATTAGCTTTAACAGGAACTTGCGAAGAAGTTGACTACATAAAAGCATCTAGAGTAAATGATTTATCTCCATTTGGGCATGCAGTTATGGAAGAGCAAGGCGTAGGAGTAACTAGAGAAGTATTTGAAAAAGGTATAGAGGATGGATCAATAGCAGGACACGTAGGATTCCCAGAGTCTATAAGAATGATAACTGATGGAATAGGATGGAATTTAGAAAAAATAGATCAAACTAGAGAACCAATAATGAGTAATGTATATAGAAAGTCAGAGTATGCTGAGGTTCAACCTGGAAATGTAGCGGGATGTAGACAATGTGGATACGGGTATGTAGATGGTCAAATGAAAATAGAAATGGAACATCCACAACAAATACTACCTCATTTAGAAGGTCAATCTACAGGTGACTATGTAACTATAAAAGGAATACCAAACATAGATTTACAAATAACACCAGAAATACCAGGAGGAATAGGAACAATAGCTATGTGTGTAAACTCTATACCTCACGTAATAAATGCAATACCAGGATTAAAAACAATGTTAGATATACCAGTTCCAAGAGCAATAATGGGAGACATTAGAGAGTTAGTATTATTAGAAGAAGAAGTAGAAGCTTAATATAGAGGAGATATATAATATGGATGCTAAATGTGGTGATTGGGTAATAATACACAACACAGTTTTAAATCCTAGTCAAAGAGCTCCACAAGTTCCAGAGGACACTAAAAGTGTTCCTTTGGAAATGTGGGTTAAAGGATTTATAGATAAAGACGCAAATATAGGAGATTTAGTAAAAGTAACTACAATAACAGGTAGAGTAGAAGAAGGTAATTTATTACAAGTAAATCCTTATTATACTCATGATTACGGAAAGTGTATACCAGAGTTACTTCAAATAGGAATGCAGGCAAGAGAAATTCTATTTGGAGGTGAAGAGAATGAGAGATAATACCTATGAAGCAGTAATGAGTAGAAAAAATGAAATAATGAAAAATGCTATAGGAATAGATTATTCAGCATTTGAAAATGAAGGTGTTTCATTTGACTACGAAAAAATGATGAGAGAAACTGGATATTCTCTGGATGAAATAGAAAAAATTCAAAGTGATTACGCAGTAGGCAATACTCAGATAATTGAGCTTAAAAATATAACTAAGTTAGCAAGAAAAATGGCGCCAAAAGGAAAAGGTGCGAGAATATTTATAAAAGATGAAGCAGCTAATGCCTCAGGCAGTTTTAAAGCTAGACGTGCAGCAACGGCTGTATACCATGCTAAAAAAATGGGCTATAAGGGAGTAATAGCTGCAACTAGTGGAAACTACGGAGCAGCAGTAGCATCTCAGGCTGCTATGCAAGGATTAAAATGCATAATAGTACAAGAGTGTTACGATAGTAGAGGAATAGGCCAACCAGAAATAATAGAAAAAGCTAGAAAATGTGAAGCTTATGGTGCTGAGGTTGTTCAATTAACAGTAGGACCGGAGTTATTTTATAAGTTCTTACTAATGTTAGAAGATACAGGATATTTTAATGCTTCATTATATTCTCCATTTGGTATAGCAGGAGTAGAAACTTTAGGTTATGAAATAGCGATGCAATGTAGAGAAAGGTTAGGTAAAGATCCAGATGTAGTAGTTTGTACTAATGCAGGTGGAGGGAACTTAACAGGAACTGCTAGAGGACTTATAAAATCAGGAGCTTCTGATACTCAAGTAGTAGGAGCTAGTGTTAACTTAAAAGGTCTTCATATGGCAAGTGATAATCAATTTAATAAAAAATCATTTACTACAGGTCATACTGGATTTGGTATCCCATTTACAACTTGGCCAGATAGATCAGATGTACCAAGGTCTGCGGCTAGACCACTTAGATATATGGATAGATATGTAACTGTAAATCAAGGTGAAGTATTTTATATGACAGAGCTACTTGCTCAATTAGAAGGGTTAGAAAGAGGACCAGCAGGAAATACATCTTTAACTGCTGCATTTAGCTTAGCACAAGAACTAGATGAAGATAAAATAATAATAGTTCAAGAAACTGAGTATACAGGTGCAGGAAAGCACATAAATCCACAGTTAACATTTGCTAGAGATAATGGAATAGAAATAAAGTTTGGAAATCCAGAAGAAGAAATTTGTGGAGAGAATTTAATATTACCATCACATCCAAATTTAATTAAAGTTAAAGATATGGATATGGTTAAGATAAGAAAATCTTATATAAAAAATGCCATAGAAAATAATCAAGTATCTTCACTAAGCGATGCTGATATAGAATTTTTAGCACAGGATTCTAAATGTAGTGAAGAATTTATTAAAGAAGTAATAAATGAAGTGTTTGCAAAGAACATATAAAAAATAGGGGGATAATCATGAAAAAGAGATTAGATGATTTTGAAGATAGAAGAGCACACTTAGCTAATTTAAGCGATGAAGAATTAAAGCAAAAATTCTGGGACTTAGCAAATGAAATAGTTCAGCCAATGTTAGAACTAGGAAAAAAGAATACTTCACCATCAATAGAAAGATCAGTACTTCTAAGAATGGGATTCTCTTCATTAGAAGCTAAAGAAATAGTAAATGGAGTAATAGATAGAGGATTAATGGGAAAAGGAGCAGGTCATGTTGTTTTAAAACTTGCTAAAGAAAAGAATATAAGCACTCGTGACGCTGGTGTAATGTTAGTTAATGGGCAATGTTGGGATGAGGTAGAAAAGTTATTTGCTAAGGAGGGTGTATCATGCTAAAGGAAAATAAAAAATTAGATATAGAATATATATTACAAGATCTTGAAAATTATAGACCTAAAAGAAGAGGTTGGACTTGGAGAGAAGCAGAAGAAAATTTAGAAATGGGACCTTTTACATATAAAGACTGTTCAGCTCCTTTAAAAGAAAGTGTAGCTTTACCATCAGCTAAGTATTTTAATAATATAGACCCACAACCAAAAGCAGTAATAACTACAGAAATAGCTTCAGGAAGATTTGAAGATGATATAAGAAGAATGAGAATGGCTGCTCATCATGGTGCGGACCACATAATGGTTATAAGAACTGCTGGTCAATCTCACTTTGATGGATTAATAGAAGGTACACCACAAGGTATAGGTGGAGTTCCTATAACTAGAAAACAAATAAGAGCGCAAAGAAAAGCTTTAGACTTTATAGAAGATGAAGTAGGAAGACCAATAAACTACCATTCATATGTAAGTGGAGTTGCAGGTCCAGAAGTTGCAGTTATGTTTGCTGAAGAAGGTATAAATGGAGCTCACCAGGATCCACAATATAATGTTCTATACAGAAATATAAATATGATAAGATCATTTGTTGATGCTTGTGAAGCTAAAAATATAATGGCATTCTCTAATATGGCTCAAATAGATGGTGCTCACAATGCTAATGCAACTGCTAGAGAAGCGTGGAAGGTTATGCCAGAGTTAATGGTACAACATGCCCTAAACTCTATATTCTCTGAAAATGTAGGCATAAAGAAAGATAACATATGTTTATCTACAGTACCTCCAACTGCACCACCAGCTCCATGTTTGACATTAGATTTACCATATGCAGTAGCACTTAGAGAATTATTCTCTGATTACAAAATGAGAGCTCAAATGAATACTAAGTATATGGATTCTTCTACTAGAGAAGCTACAGTAACTCATGTACTTAACTTATTAACTTCAGTATTAACTAGAGCAGATATACAATCTACAATAACACCAGACGAAGGAAGAAACGTTCCTTGGCATATGTACAATATAGAAGCTTGTGATACTGCTAAACAAGGTCTTGTTGGTATGGATGGATTAATGGAAATGATAGAACTTAAAAATATTGGTCCATTAAGAGATAAATCAAGAGAATTAAAAGAAAGAGCAGTATTATATATGGAAGAAATCTTAGAAGTAGGTGGATACTTCCAAGCTGTTGAACAAGGATTCTTCGTTGATTCTGGAAACTATCCAGAAAGAAACGGTGATGGTATAGCAAGAAAAATAAAAGAGGGTGTAGGAGCAGGTAGTGTTTACGAAAGAGATGAAGATTACTTAGCACCTGTTACAGCTCACTTTGGATATAACAACGTAGCTCAATACGATGCTGTTTTAGTAGACGAACCATCTAAGTTAATAGAAGGTTGTACATTTGAAAATCCAGAAAAAATAATATACATAGATGAGTTAGACGATATAGATAATGTAAATGTTAGACTTAAAGAAACAGAAGAATATAGAAATACTACTAAGATAAAGCCAGAAATGGAATGGTGTGCTGATGGAATAGTTATGGTAAACATGGTACTTCCAACAGACAAAAGAACTGCTGAATTTGCTGCAGTAGAATTTGCTAAGAAAATGAACTTAGAAGAAGTAGAAGTAATAAGTAGAGAAGTATTACATTCTGCAGAAGGTACTAGAATTGAATTAAAAGGTAGAGTACCATTTAGTATAGATATAAATGATTTAGTAATACCAGAAGAGCAAAAAGTAATGACTGAAGATGAAATAAGAGCAGATATAGAGAAAAAACCTCTAAAAATAGTTTGTGCAACAGTAGGAGAAGATGAGCACTCTGTTGGACTAAGAGAAGTAATAGATATAAAACATGGTGGTATAGAAAAATACGGTATTGAATGTCATTACCTTGGAACATCTGTGCCAGTTGAAAAATTAGTAAATGCAGCAATAGAATTAAATGCTGATGCAATACTTGCTTCAACTATAATAAGCCACGATGATATACACTACAAAAACATGAAGAAAATGCATGAGTACTGTATAGAAAAAGGTATGAGAGAAAAAGTAATGTTAGCAGCTGGAGGAACTCAAGTAACGCCTGAGATAGCAGTAGAAAACGGAATGGATGCAGGATTTGGTAGAAGTGACAGAGGAGTAAATGTTGCAACATTCTTAGTTGAAAAAAGAAGAGAGTTAGAAAATAAATAATGAGAATAGATGTATTAGTTGCTGAGATAGGCTCTACAACAACAGTTGTAAATGCCTTCTCAGGCATACATACAGATAATCCAAGCTTCATTGGTCAGGGGCAGGCACCAACATCAGTATTTGAAGGTGGAGATGTTAGAAACGGACTTAATGGAGCTATTTATGATTTATCCAAAAACTTAGGCGTAGATAAGATTGAGTATGATCATATGTTTGCAACATCAAGTGCAGCAGGCGGACTAAAAATGACTGTTCATGGTTTAGTTTATGATATGACAGCAAAGGCGGCTAAAGAAGCGGCATTAGGAGCAGGAGCGGTTATTCATAAAGTAACAGCAGGTAAAATAAGAAGAACTGATATAAAAGAAATTAAAGAAATTAAACCAAATATAATTTTAATAGCTGGTGGAGTAGATTATGGAGAACGTGATACTGCACTATATAATGCAGAACTTATAGCAGGCTTAAACTTAGGTGTACCAGTAATTTATGCAGGTAATGTGGAAAACCAAGAAGAGATAAGATTAATATTTGAGGATACAAATTATAAATTATATATTGTAGATAATGTATATCCTAAAATTGATTATTTAAATATAGAGCCAACTAGAGAAGTAATCCAAAATGTATTTGAAGAACATATTACTAATGCTCCAGGTATGGAACACATAAAAGAGTTAGTAAATGAAAATATCACACCAACACCAGGAGCAGTTATGGAAGCTTCTAAACTGTTAAAAAGTCATTTAGGCGACTTAATAGTAATAGATGTTGGAGGAGCAACTACGGACCTTCACTCAGTAACAGAAGGTAGTGATGCTGTTAATAGAATATTAGTAAATCCAGAGCCAGTTGCCAAAAGAAGTGTAGAAGGTGATTTAGGAGTCTATGTAAATATGAAAAACATAGTAAGCCTAATAGGTAAAGAAAATTTAGTGGAAGAATTTGATTTTGATATTGATGAAGTAATGGACAATTACTTGCCAATACCTAAAACTAAAGAGCAAATGAGCTTTGTAGAAAGACTTACAAAAGAAGCTGTACTTCGTGCTACCAAAAGACATGCAGGAACTATTAGAAATGTATACGGAGCTAGCGGTAAAAGCAAGATTGCAGAAGGTAAAGATTTAACAGAAGTTAAATATGTAGTAGGTACAGGTGGAGCACTTACACGTCTTCCTCAAAGAGTAGAAATTATGAAATACATATGTGAGTACAATAAGAACAAAGACGTATTGTTCCCAAAAGCAGATGCGAAAATATTAGTAGATAACGATTATATAATGGCATCTCTAGGAGTTTTATCTAAGAAATATGAAGAAGCATCTCTAAAGCTTATGCTAAAAAGCTTAAGACTAGAGGAGGAAAAAAAATGTATCCTAGATTAGATATAAATATAGAAAAATTAAAGACAAATATTAAGGTATTAAGTGATATTTGTAAAACTCATAATATAGATATGGCAATGGTTACAAAATCATATTGTGCAATACCAGAAGTAGTAGAAGAAATAACTAAAGAAAATGTAGACTATATAGCAGATTCTAGAGTTAGTAATCTTAAAGCCTTAAATCATATAGGAATTCCTAAAATACTACTTAGAATACCAATGCTTTCAGAAGTAGAAGAAGTAATAAAATATGTGGATATTAGTTTTAACTCAGAGCTTACGACTATCTACAAATTAAATGAAGAAGCTCAAAAGCAAAATGTTATTCATAAAATAGTAGTAATGGTAGACTTGGGAGATTTAAGAGAAGGATACTTTGACGAGGAAGAATTATATAGTGCAGTAGAAGAAATTTTAAAGCTAAAAAATATAAAACTATATGGGCTAGCAACAAATTTAACTTGTTATGGAGCAATAATTCCATCTAAAGAAAACTTAGGAAGATTAGCATATTTAGCTGGTGAAATAGAGAATAGACACAATACTAGATTAGAGCTTGTATCTGGTGGAAATTCTAGTTCAATAGATTTAATGATGAAAAACAACATGCCAAATGGAATAACTAACTTAAGATTAGGCGAGGCTATAGTCTTAGGTAGAGAAACTGCATATGGTGTAGATTTAGAGGGAACATACCAAGATGCATTTAAACTTGTTTGTGAAATAGTAGAAATAAAAGAAAAACCATCTTTACCAATAGGTGAAATAGGTGTAGATGCTTTTGGGAATAAACCAGTTTATGAAGATAGAGGAATATTAACTAGGGCAATAGTAGCTATTGGAAAGCAGGATATAGATATAACATCTATACATCCAGTAGATAAAGAAATAGAAATTTTAGGAGCTAGTTCTGACCATATGATACTAAACTTGAGAGGATGTAGTAATAAGTATAGTATAGGTGATAAAATAGAATTTACACTTGAGTATGGGGGTCTAGTTACAGCATGTACTAGTCAGTATGTATATAAAAATGTGGTTTACTATAAAGATATAGAAAAACAACTAGCATATTAAGCATTATTTTATTAAAAAGGCTATTAAATTTATAAATAATAGCCTTTTTTGCTTTTTAGAAAAAGTTATTATTTATAAATTAAAATATAGAAATATTATAAAGATATTAAAAATACTTTACCTATATACATAATTAAAATATAATTTAATAGTATAATAGATTATATTATGTAGAAAAATGAAGGGAAAATTTTTATAATATAAATAATGATGATAATAAAAATATTAAAAACGGTTTTATTGGTGATGATAATTTTCTTTACACAAGATATTATTCAAGTACAGGCTAACCAAAGTAATATACAGTTCAAAAATATAACTATTGATGATGGGCTATCACAGGGTACCGTAGAAGTATTACTTCAAGATAGCAAAGGATATGTATGGATTGGAACTAATGATGGTCTTAATAGGTATGATGGATATAGTTTTAAAACATATAAATACTCAGAAGAATCTAATAGTATAGCTAATAATTATATATTATCTATAAAAGAAGATAAATATAATAATATTTGGGTAGCCACTATAAATGGTTTGAGTAAAATAGATTCTGATGGTGAAACAATTAAAAATTATTATAATAAAAAAGATAAAGGAAATCTTTCCCACAATAATATTTCAGATATACTTATAACATCGGATTATAAAGTGCTAGTATCAACTGCAAATGGATTAAACTTATATGATGAAAAAAGTGACAGTTTCAAGAGAGTTCTTGGAAGAGAAAGTGACTTAACTAGTCAGGATATATACAGTTTAGAACAAGACGAATTAGGTAATATATGGATAGGAACGTATAATGGATTAAATAAAATAGATGTAAAAACTAAAGAGATAAAGTATTTTTATAGTTCAGATAAAAATGGTATAAGTGAAAACTCTATTTACAAAGTATATAGTGATAATAAAGGTAATATTTGGGTTGGAACTTTTAACTCAGGTGTAGATAAAATAGATATAAAAACTAATAAAATAACAAATTATAAATATAGTGAAGGAAATTCAAAGTCTCTTCCAGGAAACTATGTTAGAAATATGATAAGAGACAATCAAGGCAACATGTGGATTTGTACAGACAATGGATTGGCTAAATATATAGAAGAAACAGAAACTTTTATAACCTATAAAAATGATTTAGGAAATAGATATAGTTTATTAAATAATGATGTATTTAGTATAATTCAAGATAGAACAGGACTTATTTGGTTAGGAACTTATGAAGGAATAAGTATATTTAATCCTCAAAATAACATTGAGCACTATAAAAATGATAAATTAGATATTGGGTCGTTGAGCTCAAGTGTAATTCATGGTATTTACGAAGATGAAGATGGATTAGTATGGATAGGAACGAACTTAACAGGCTTAAATATATTAAATAGAGATACAGGTGAAGTAAGTTATATAACCAAAAAAGATGGATTAAGCAATGACAGTATTAACTATATTGTAGGAGATGATAAATATATTTGGGTGGCAACTAATGATGGTTTAAATAGAATAGATAAAAAAACTAGAAGTATTAAAATTTACAATAAATTTGATGAATTTTCACTAAGAAAAATAAAGACTTTATTTAGTGATAGTAGAGGTTATTTGTGGATAGGAACTCCAAATGGTTTAAGTATATTAGATAAAAAAACTGATGAAATTATTGATATAACTCATTATCTTTTAACTGATGACATTAGTAAGGATACTTATGTAGAATCTATACATGAGGACAAAGAAGGAAACTATTGGATAGGTAGAGTTATAGATGGTGGACTTACAAAACTGGATGTAAAAAATAATTCTATGAGACACTATAGACAAGAAATAGAATCAAAAGATTCTATAAGTTCTAACTCTATAAAGAGTATTGCTGAAGATAAAGAAGGTAACCTTTGGATAGGGACATATTATGGTTTAAATAAATTAGATAAGAAAACAAATAAAATTACTAAATATACAGAAAAAGATGGATTACCAAACAATACTGTATATGGTATAACAGTAGATGATGATAATAATAATATTTGGATTACCACAAATAATGGGGTTTCAAAGTTTGAGCAAAATAAAGAAATTTTTTATAATTATAATATTATAGATGGATTCCAAGGAAAAGAATTTAACGGAGGGGCTTGTTATAAAAATAGCAAAGGCGAAATATTTTTAGGTGGTACAAATGGTCTAAACATATTTGAACCTTCACAAATTAGTAAAAGTGAAGCTAATAAAGAAAAAGTAGCCTTCGAAGAATTTACAGTAAATAATAAACTTTATAAAAATATAAACAATATGAAATTCAATTATCAGGGAAATTCTATAGGAATAAAATATTTTTTCCCTGATTTTAAAAATATTGAAGGTATTAGATATTACTATAAAATAGAAGAAGGTGAAGAGTGGAACGAAACTCAAAATAATGAAATTTTATATAAAAACTTGAAACCTGGAAATTATAAATTTAGAATAGTAGCTAAAAGTAGTGGTGGACTAGTTAGCCAAGAAAATAAAGTTAGTTTTACTATAAGGCCTCATATATTGCTTAGTGGATGGGCTTTTATAATTTATATTTTAATAATAGTATTAGCTATTAAACTCAATAGACTAAAAATGAAAAATTTAGATAGATTAGTAGCAAGTAGAACAAATCAATTAAGAGAAGAAATGGAAATTAAAAATGAACTTTTTAACAAAGTAATAAAATTAGAACAAAGCAAAAACAATTATTTTATAAATTTATCTCATGAGTTAAGAACTCCATTAAATGTAATATCAACAACAGAACAATTAATCTTAGAAAGAATTAAAAGAGACAAAGATATGGATAAGGAAAGACTAGAATATCACACTAAAGTTATGCAAAAAAATACTAAAAGACTTTTGAATTTAATAAATAATATAATAGATACATCTAAAATAGAGCATGGTAACTATGAAATTAATATTAAAGAAAATGATATAGTATATATTGTAGAAGAAACAGTTCTTGGTCTTAAGGACTATGTTGAAAGTAAAAATATAGAATTAATAATTGATCCAGAAGTTGAGGAAAAGATTATTGAATGTGATTTTTCCGAGATAGAAAGATGTATAGTAAACTTAATAAGCAATGCTAGAAAATTTACTCCAGAAGGTGGAAAAATAGAAGTGATTATCAAAGAAATTGGAAAATCAGTAGCAATAAGTGTAAAGGATAGTGGTATAGGTATACCGATTGAACACCAGCAAGTTATTTTTGATAGATTTAGCCAAGTTATAGACAAAAATTCAGAACAAAAAGGTGGTAGTGGATTAGGTCTTACAATCACTAAACATATAGTAGAAATGCATAAAGGAAAAATCTTTGTAGATAGTAAAGAGAATGAAGGAACTACTTTTACAATTTTATTACCAACAAAAGTAAATAATACTAACTAAAATATTTATAAAAATAGCTAATAAGGTATATGTGAATGGA
This sequence comes from Romboutsia sp., assembly GCF_051659545.1. Classification (GTDB taxonomy): domain Bacteria; phylum Bacillota; class Clostridia; order Peptostreptococcales; family Peptostreptococcaceae; genus JBOFOR01. The sequence continues at coordinate 60,223 of NZ_JBOFOR010000239.1, forward strand.
ATTCACATATACCTTATTTACATTGAGGATTTATAAGTTCATATTTGCTTACATCAAAATTTTTTTCTCCCCACTTACACATAGCCTCAAGTATATTATAGAGACTCATACCTTTTTGGGTAATAGTATATTCAACCTTAGGTGGTACTGTAGGATATACAGTTCTAGAAATAAGATTATCATCCTCTAATTCTCGAAGTTGATTTGTAAGAGTTTTATGAGATGTATGTTTTATAAATGATTTTATTTCACCAAATCTTTTAGTTCCATTTTCTATTAAAAAATAAAGAATAAGTGGTTTCCATTTACCACCTATGGCGTTTAATGTTATTTCCATTTCGCAAGTTAAGCAATGTTTTTTCATAGTATCCTCCGTAAAGTTAAGACAAGTGTATTGAAATTACTATTGGTTACCTATTTTTCACTAGGTAACACCAATGTGCGTACTTAAAATAAACTACAAGTTTAGATATAATTATATTACAAATTGACATCAATGTATATAAGTGGAGGTAAGCTATGAAAAAATTAATAGTTATAACAGGAGCAAGTTCAGGGATAGGAAGAGAAATTGCAAAAAGATTTTCACAAAATAATCACCCAGTATTATTATTATCTAGAAGATTAGATAGAATGGAAGAATTAGACTTAGAAAATTCAATGTGTAAATCTGTTGATGTAACAGATTTAGAAAAAATGAAAGAGGCAATAAGAGAAGCCGAAGAAAAGTATGGTAAAGTTGACTGTTTAATAAATTGTGCAGGAATAATGTTATTAGGTCATCCAGAGGAACAAAGTTTTAAAGAATGGAATGACATGATAGATGTTAATATAAAAGGAATACTAACGGGAACTAATATAGTTTTAAAAGATATGGTAAAAAGAAATGAAGGAACAGTAGTAAATATAAGTTCTATAGCAGGAAGAAAAACTTTTGATAACCATGCAGTATATTGTGGTACAAAATTTGCTGTACATGCAATAAGTGAAAACATAAGAAAAGAAGTAGCAAGTAGTAATGTGAGAGTTATAACAATAGCTCCAGGAGTTGTTGAAACACCATTATTATCTCATACAACAGATGAAAATATAAAAGAAAACTACAATGAATGGAAAAAGACAATAGAGTCAGGACTAGAACCGGAAAAAATAGCAAGTTGCATAGAGTTTGCATACAATCAACCTCAAGATGTTTGTATAAGAGAAATAGTAATAGCAAAAACTAAGCAAGAAGACTAATATAGGAGATATATAAAGGAGCAAGTTATGTATAAAAATAAAGTGGTATTTGTAACAGGTGCAAGCAGAGGGCTAGGAAATAGCATAGCAAGAGCATATGCAAAATTAGATGCAAATGTAATAGCAGTAGATATAGTTGAGCATAATTTTACAGAAAAAAATATAACTTTTTATAAAGCTGATTTAAAAAATGAAAATGAAATTAAATTTATATTCAATGAAGTTACAAACAAATATGGAAGTATCCATATACTTATAAATAATGGAGCGATAAGTAAATTTAATAAGTCTATATTTGATATAGAAATAAGTGAATTTGATGAAGTAATAGCTGTAAACCTCAGAGGAAGTTTTATTTGTGCTAAAGAATTTATAAAAGCTAATAATGGACAAGATTACGGTAGAATAATCAATATAAGTTCAACTAGATTTAACCAAAATGAAGCTGGTTGGGAGGCTTATGGAGCTTCAAAAGGAGGAATTATATCTCTTACTAATACTATGGCAATATCATTATCTGAGACACCGATTACAGTTAATGCTATAAGCCCAGGATGGATACAAGTAGATGACTATGAATTATCAGAAATAGATAAAATTCAGCATCCATCAGGTAGAGTAGGTAAGCCTCAAGATATAGTTAATGCATGTTTATTTTTAACAAACAAAGAAAATGACTTTGTAAATGGAGCAAATATTATTGTAGATGGTGGAATGACTAAAAAAATGATATATGCTGATAATAAATGGGAATTATAATTGTTTATAAGAAATAGCTACTATAAATTTAGTAGTTATTTTTTTTTTGAAATATAGTTGAAAAATCTAAATAAGAGTATTATAATTTAGTTAAGTAAATACTTAATTAAATAAGAAGGGCATTAAACAGAATATGGAAAACCTAGCAAAAATATTTAAAGCTCTAAGTGATGAAACTAGGCTAAATATATTAATACTAGTATCAAATAGAAACATATGCCAAAAAGGTATATCAAAACATCTTGGAATCTCGGATTCTGCTGTATCTCAACATATAAAAGTGCTTAAAGATGCAAATATAATTCAAGGTTACAAAGAAGGCTATTATGTGATATACCATTTAAATAAAGATATACTTGATACGTGTATAAAATTTATTGAAAACTTAGGAAGCGAGCCTAGCGAAGAGATTAAATTAAAAGTTAACTTAGATGCCTTAAATTTAGGTTGTGGATGTAATTGTAAATCTATTAAAAAATGTTGTATGAGAAGGGAGCAAAAGTTATGAAAATATGTGTACCAGTAGAATTAAATCAGGGGTTAGATAGTAAGCCGTTTGGTCATTTTGGATCAGCGCCTATGTTTGTAATCTGTGATTTAGAAAGTGGAGAAGTAAAAGGTATAGATAATGGTGATTTAGGTCATGAACATGGTAAGTGTCAACCTCTAAAAGCCTTATCAGGAATAGAAGTAGATGCAGTAATAGTAGGTGGAATAGGTCAAGGTGCAATAATGAAGTTAAATCAAATGGGAATAAAGGTTTATAGAGCACAAGAAGGAAGCATAGGGGATAATTTAAACTACTTAAAAGAAAATAGGCTTCAGGAATTCCCAGCAAATCATAGCTGCTCTCATGATGGATGTAATCATCATTAATAAATAGTGTTGTAAACATAAACCACTTTTAAAATTCAAACTAAATAGACTATTAAAAAAACTAGATTAATTTCTAGTTTTTTTGTCTTAATATGAAGATAATTGAGTAATATCAAAAAAAATGGTAAAATATAGGGAGTCATAAATAAAAGTGGGAGAAAAATATAATGAGGAAGAATAAGGTAAAGGTAAGGAGTATTCAATTGCTCATCTGTATTATTCTAAGCTTGTCTACAATAGTATTTGCTGAAAATAATACAGATGACTATAATACAATATTTAAACTAGATGAAGAACAATCGTCAATAAAAGAAGGGGTTGTAGATATACTTATAGATTCTACTATTAAGCTAGTATTTACAAAAAATATTAGTAATGGCGAAGAAATGATAGAGATAAATAAGTCTTGCATAACTATGGTAGATGAAAATAAAATACCAATAGATATAGAAATTAGTATAAAAGATTCTAATAATCCTGAAAATACAGAAGATGCTAATAACATATATCTTAAACCATTAAATCCATTAGAGAAAGGTAAGAAATACACTTTAATAATTAGTGAAGACTTACAAACTAATGAAGAATACTTAGAAAAACAGCTACCAATAAGCTTGAATTTTACTACAGAATTAGAAGAAGAGCCACCAATTCAAGAAGAGAATATAATAGATAAAAAGACTTTAATACAAAAACTAAAAGAAGCTTTAAAACTTAAATACAATATAAAACTAGAAGAAATAGAAAAAAATAAAATTCTAATAATAATTACAAATAAAGATGAAACTATAGAGAATAAGTATATTTACATAGGTACAATGGAAGAAGTAAAAGAAATAATAAAAAAACTTGAAGCGGAAATAAATAAGCCTGTGGAACCAGAAGATCTCGAAAATCCTGGTAATAAACCTAATCCAAAGCCGGACCCAAGCCCGAAGCCAGATGAGGAACTAGGAGGTTATCCAGATTCAGATTATGAAGACCAAGATCCAGATTCAGATCATAAGGATGAGGGGTATGAAGATGAAAAAATAGACAAAGATGTACAAGAAGAACATAAAAATGAAAAACCAAAAGATGATAATGAGTATGAATTTAATAACAATTTTGGAGTAGCATTAATTCTATGCGTTTTTATAGGAATATCAATGTATATGATCTACTTTTCGTAATTAGCAGTACAAGCCTATACTTGAGTTTATGTAATTTAAACTTAAGTATAGGCTTTACTTATCTTATAAAATATCTATATTTAAAATAGCTTATAAATATAAACTTTAATTAAAATCTTTAGAAAATCTTTAGATTTATCTATACTTTATTTTAAAAAATTCAGGTTATCATAAATATATAGAAAATATAAAGAAGGAGGAATGAAACTTGAAAAAAAGGCAAATAGCCTATGATATTATATAGTTATGTAAAAAAATATAATATAGTGGGGTATAAATATGAATTCATATAATATTTTAGTTGTTGAAGATGAGAAAGATATAGCTCTAGCAATACAAGCTTATTTAGTAAATCAAGGATACAAAGTTTTTATCGCAAACAATGGTGTAGAAGGTTTAGATATAGTAGAAAATGAAGAAATTCATTTAGCTATTGTAGATATAATGATGCCAAAAATGGATGGCATCGAATTTACAATGAAAGTCAGATTAGAACATGATTTTCCAATTATAATGTTATCAGCAAAATCAGAAGATATTGATAAAATAACAGGTCTTAATATTGGAGCAGATGACTATGTTACAAAGCCATTTAAGCCTTTAGAACTATTAGCAAGGGTAAATTCACAACTTAGAAGGTACAAGAAATTTTTAGTTATGAAACAAGATAATATAGTAAACAAAGACATTTTTACTATAGGAGGTTTAGAATTGGATATAAGCACAAAAGAAGTAAGTGTAGATGGAAATATAATAAAAACTACTCCTATAGAGTTTAAAATTTTACAATTACTTATGAGAAATCCAGGGAGAGTATTTTCAGCAGATGAAATCTATGAAAGTGTATGGAAAGAAAGAGCTGTAAATACTGATACAATAATGGTTCATATAAGAAATATAAGAGAAAAAATAGAGGTAAATTCTAAGAATCCAAAATATTTAAAGGTGGTGTGGGGAGTTGGATATAAAATCGAAAAACAATAAAATCCTAGTAAATATAATAATAGTAGCGACGGTACTAATAGCAGCAGTTGGAATGTGTTTAACATATCCTAAAATAGCAAAGGATAGCGAAAAGTTTAAATACAACATTTTTGAATCACATAGTGGTATATATGAAGATATAAATAAAATTAATTATACATTGTACTATGATATGTATAAAGATGAAAAAAATAAACAATTAAATCCTTCAGATATACTAGTAGAAATAAATAATGTTAATAATAATCAATCTGATGAAAATTATAATAAATTTACTAGTGTTGAAGAGTATGATAATTTTAAAGATACTTTTGATAATGAAATATATAGTTGGTACGATAATTTAGTAAATGTATCAAGCAATTTAAAATACTATGCACTCAATAAAGATACTGAAGAAGTTAAAAAAAATACTAACATACCTACTGAGGGTGATGACTTATATGAAAATATAAAAAATAATTATCGCTTTTATATGGTTTTAGATTATGACGAAAATGGAAATCTATCAGTAGAAAAAGTATATGGTGCAGATAAATTTGCAGTAAGTAACAAAATACATAAATTACAAAGAGAAAATTTAAATAACAACTTTGACTATAGTCGTTATTTTGAAATGAAGCCAATAAAGAATATGAAATATATATATGCAGTACCTAAAAATCTAGTAACTTATGAAAATTATAGTGATAGTGTTTATTATGCAAATAATAATATGGAATATTCAGCATATTCAAGGGCATCATATTTATTTATTAATATAGCCTTAATATTTGTAGTATTTGTCTCATTATTTATTCCATATAAAGAACTAATAAAAGTAAAATTATTTAATAAAATATTAAATCTTCCTATAGAGATAATTACACTTGTTGTGCTTATGGCAATAACTTTTATTTATTGCTCTACAGAAGTAATAATAATAAGTTCAATACAAGGAGAACTTTTAAAAAACATACAACTACAATTAAGTAAAGAAGCAATAAATGGATTAGTATATTTGATAAATGGAGTTTATTGGGCACTATGCTTTAGTATTATAGTTGTAGGAGTTAACGCTATAAAGCATATATTTAGTAATGGATTTTTTAAATATATAAAAAACAATTCACTAATTTATAAACTAATAAGTTATATAGGCAATAAAGTTAAAAGATTTTACAATTGGTCTACTTCAATAGATTTAAAAGATAAAAATGGCAAAAAAATAATGATAATACTAGGAATTAATTTAATATTAGTTATAATCATGTGTTGTATGTGGATGTTTGGCATAATTGCTGCAATTATATACACTATAGGGTTGTTTATAATAATTAAAAAGAGATATACAAAAGTAAGTATAGATTACAATAACTTACTTAAAAAGACTAATGAAATAGCTAAGGGTAATTTAGATGTATCAGTAGAAGAAGATTTAGGTGTCTTTAATTCACTTAAAGATGAAATAACTAATATTCAAATTGGTTTTAAAAAAGCTGTAGACGAAGAAGTTAAAAGTCAAAAAATGAAGACAGAGCTTATATCTAATGTTAGCCATGATTTAAAAACACCACTAACATCTATAATAACTTACGTAGATTTATTAAAAGATGAAAATCTACCTAAAGATAAGCGTGAACAATATTTAGATACTTTAGATAAAAAATCTCAAAGACTACAAGCATTAATAGAAGACTTGTTTGAAGTAAGTAAAGCGAGTAGTGGAAACATAAGCTTAAATATAGTGGATGTAGATGTAGTATCACTAATAAAACAAACTTTATTAGAATTAGATGATAAAGTAAAAGAACAATCACTAATAGTTAAAACTAATCTATCTAAAGAAAAAGTAATACTATCATTAGATAGTCAACGTATGTTTAGAGTATTTGAAAATCTTATAATAAATATAACTAAGTATGCAATGCCAAAGTCTAGAGTATATATTGATATAGAAGAAAAAGAAAATAAAGTAGAAGTAAGCCTGAAGAATATGGCGGCTGAAGAAATAACTTTCAATATAGAGGAAATAGCTGAAAGGTTTGTAAGGGGAGATAAATCTAGAAACACAGAAGGAAGTGGTTTAGGACTTGCAATAGCTAAAAGCTTTGTAGAATTACAAGGTGGAAAGTTTGATATAATAGTAGATGGAGATTTATTTAAGGTAATTATTACTTTTAATAAATAGTCAGAAACTATATATTGAATCTATATAAATTATATGAAATAATATAGAAATCAATATATAGAAAGAGGTGACTCCATGGAGAAGGAATATTATTGTCCATACTGTAAATCAAAATTAGAAATTTTACCAGGCTGAGGTTCTACAAGTTATTTTTGCACGTGTTGTAATACGTTAGTTTCAAGTAAGAAAATCTTAAATAAAGAAGAAGTAGAACAAGATAAAAATAAAGAATAAAAATAAAGTTATAAAAGAAAAGGATGAAGTACTATCCATAACAAGTCGCATAAAAAATGTAGCCATAAGGGCTACATTTTTTACGCTTAAGGATATTATATTACCTCGAAAATTGTGGATAAGTTGCTATATTTAAGCAATGTCAACATACTTAGTGAAAGTAAAAAAGATTTTTAGTAACGCGTAGAGCCGTTGGCGATATGAAGTGTTTCGCCGACAGGTCGCTCAAGCGAAGCGAATTTTTTATTTATGATTATTTTAGTTAAATAAATCAATAATATCATTATCAGATAAGCTTTTTAACAAGCTACTATTAGATAAATCCCCATTGATAAATTCTTCGATAAGTTCATTTTTATTTTCTTGAAGTTTTATTATTTTTTCTTCAATAGTTCCTTTTGCGATAAGTTTTATAACTTCAACCACATTTTTTTGACCATATCTATGAGCTCTATCGCTGGCTTGATTTTCAACAGATGGATTCCACCAAGGGTCAAAATGAATTACTATATCAGCACTTGTTAAATTAAGTCCTGTTCCTCCTGCTTTTAGAGAAATTAAAAATACCTTATCTTCATCAGTTTCATTAAACTTGTTTACTAAATCAATTCTATTCTTAGGTGGAGTTTGACCATCTATATAAGAATAAGAAATATTATTTTTAGAAAGTTCCTTACCGATATTTTTTAGCACAGAAGTAAACTGAGAGAATAATAATATTTTATGGTTATTATCAATAGCATCTTTTAGTATTTCTAAAGTTGTTTCTATTTTTGAACTTTTTTTGTTATAACCTTCAACTAATACACTAGGGTCTAAGCATAATTGTCTTAACTTAGTTAAATAAGAAAAAAGAGTTATTTTATCTGTTTTAAGATCTCTATTACTCATTTTTTCTTGAATTTCATTTATATAAGCACTGTAAATTTTTCTTTGGTCTTTATTTAATTCTACAAAGAATTTCTTTTCGATTTTTTCTGGTAGCTCTTTCATAACCTCATTTTTAGTTCTTCTAAGAATAAAAGGTTTAATTAGCTTTTTTAAGTTTTCGGCATTATACTCATCGTATATAAATAAATCTTGGAATTTAGATCTACTGTATAAATACCCGGGCATTATAAAGTCAAATATAGACCATAATTCAAGTAAATTATTCTCAATAGGAGTACCAGTAAGAGCAAACCTAACTTTAGCATTTATACTTTTTACAGCATCAGTACTAAGTGCTATAGGATTTTTTATATTTTGAGCTTCATCTATTATACAATAGTCAAAAACCTCTTTAGAATAACAATCTAAGTCATTTCTTAAAGTTCCATAGGTAGTTATTATTACATCGTAATTATCTTTATCTAATAATGCTTTTTTACGTTCTGTTTTATTTCCATGAATTAAAAGTACCTTCATAGTTGGAGCGAAGGTTTCAAATTCATTTTTCCAGTTATAGACTAAAGAAGTTGGAGTAATTATTAAAGTTTTTAAATTTTCGTTTCTACTTTCTCGTTTTGCTAATAAGAAAGATATAGTTTGTATAGTTTTACCAAGTCCCATTTCATCGGCTAATATTCCGCCAAATTCATAATGGTCAAGAGTTTTGAACCAGTTTAAACCAGAAACTTGATAATCTCTAAGATTTGCAGTTAAATTTTTTGGAATACCTAAGTTTATATTTTCGATATTTTTAAATTTATCACAAATATTTTTTACAGATTCTCTACCTTCTATAAAATCTAGATTTTTAGTGTTAAGCATTTCATTTATATAAAGCATTTTGCTTTTGTGAACTTTAGATTCATCTAAATTTTTAACTAAATCTAAGTTTTCTATTAACTCAAAGAAATCTTGTGTCTTAGAATCTTGCAAATCCATAAAACTTCCATCTTTTAATCTATAAAATTTACTATTTTGCTTAAAGGCAATTAGCATATCTTTATATTCTTTTTTATCAATATCAGAAATATTAAAAGAAAAATCTAAATATCCATCAAGACTATCTCGAATAGAAGCTTGAATTGAACTAGCTTTGTAGATTTTCTTAGATTTAAACTTGTCTGAGTAATAAACATCACCTAAGTCTTTAAGTTGCATAATTTCTATATTTAAAAAATTAAATAAATCTTCATCATTTCCCTTAAATAAATAGTTTTTATTTCCCTTTGAAAAATTAAGTGCTAAAAGTTTATCTTGATAAAATTTTTCTTTTTCTAAATTTTTAAGTATAAATTTTTCGCCATTTTCGTCATTATAATAGAATTTCAAATCACAAACTACATTTGAATTTTTAAAATCAAAGTAAAACTTAACATTAAAATCATTTACAATATTATTTTTAATTTCATTATCTAAATTAACACTAGCTGATAATTCTTTTATTTTAGGAACTAAATTTCCTAAAAGACCTTCAGTTTCTTGTTTATTAAATTGAATATCTTTATCTTTAGTTAATGTAGAATAAATTAGGCCATAATTTCTAGCACTTTCATTAGATAATAAGTATAAATTTTCGTTATACAAAACAACATCCCCCTTACTTGTAAGTGGGACTGGCATATCATCTTGAGAAGTTAGCATTATTTTGTCCTCATATTTTTTAAAATCAAAAGATACAGGTAAAGTATCTTTTATTATAGTAGAATGATATTCCCTTCCATTAAAAATAAGTGTAAAAGTTTTATTTTTCAAGGTTTCTAAGAATCTTTTAAATCCACTTACACCTATATGGAGAAGTTTTGTATTATGGCTAGCCATTAAAGATACTGCAGGGTTAGAACCATAGTCCTCTATAATATCTATAATATCTTCATCTGGAGAATCAAAATAATGTATATTTGGATTATAGGTAAAGTTTTTACCGTATTCCAAAAGTGTATTATTAATTCTAGATTCTGCAAAAGCTTTTAAGCTTTTTAGTACGTACATTTTATCTGTACCTATTTTAAAATCAGCAGTTACTTTGTTTGATTCAACTTCTATATTAACCTCTAAATTTACTAATTCCCTTTGACTATCGTCAAAGTAAGAAAGAAGTTGAGCGTTTGGAGTAGTAGGAAGTTTATTTACGGGAGCTTCCTGGAATAAATTAAGCTGTGCATTAGAAGCATCCTTTATACCTGATTGAACAGCAGCAATAGTAGTTGCAGCTAAATGTTTGCATATAAATAGACGCGAGCTAGTGTTTCTAGATCTAAAGTCATCACAAGTGCATCTTACGCCGACAATCTTATATTTTAACAAATCTATAGAAATAGAGTTTGGATAAACTTCATTATAAAACTCAGACTCAGCAATTCCCTCAAACGTTATAGTTGAATCGTTTATATTAAAAGTAACGTGATCTACAAGTTTTCTGTTAAAATATTTAATTCCACGAGACCATCTAGATGGATCTGTGTGCATTTTCACTAAATTTTGTATTTTATAAAAGTCCAATTATATCACCTTGCTCTCATTGTATATATACAACATTATAGTCTATATTTAGAATAAATACACATAAAAAATATTTTTAAGGCATGCTCAAAGTCTTTTACAAAAATATTATATGAAACTTTAAGGTATGAATATTAATATAATACAAATAGGATTAAAAAAATAATATTATTAATCTTAAAATTATATATGGGAGATGAACCTATGAAACTACTTATAATAGATAGTGGTCATAACGAATATGTTCAAGGAAAAGAATCACCAGATAAATCGCTAAGAGAATGGGAATTTAACAATGACATGCAATATAAACTTAAGAAAAGAGCAGAAGAACATGGGTTAACTGTATATTTAACTAATCCCAATCCATCTAAGAAAGATGAAATAGGTTTGACTAAAAGAACAGAACTTGCAAATGAGTATTGGAAATCCAAAGGAAAACCAGAAACATTATTTGTAAGCTTACATGCAAATGCTTATGGAAGTGGATTTAATGATGCTAGAGGTATAGAAACTTATGTAGCAAATAACTCAAGTCAAAATTCAAAAAATGCTGCAAAGTATGTGCAAGAAGCTCTTTATAAAATGTTAAAATCTCTAGATACAAATTCTAAAGATAGAGGTGTGAAAAGTGAAAATTTTACAGTAATCTATAAAACTAGTATGCCTTCTATTCTTATAGAATACGCTTTTTATACAAATAAAGATGACTTGAAAATTTTAAAAAATTATAGAGAAAAATTAATAGAAGCTACCATTCAGGGATTATGTAAATATTTTAATATTGACTATAAACAAGTTGAAGAAAATAAACCAATCATACCAACTTTTGAACAGTGTATAGTGTATAGTGGAGAAATAGATAAGACCATAGCTCAAATTTTAGGCTGGGGATTAAGCAACAGTACTCTTATAGATATTTCCTCTTATAAAGAAGGTATTGGGAAAAAAATACTTGTAGTAGGAAGTGCCTCTCAAAAACTAAAAGGAGATATTGCTTTTTATGGAATAGATAGATGGGAGACCTTGAAACTAGTTTTAAAATATTTAAATAAATAAAATTACTAAAAATAACCATATATTATGTCGAATACGTGGTTATTTTTTTTGTTTTCTGATAATATGTAGCTTGGGATAAATGAGTTTATGTATAATTTAAAGTTATAATTAGTGGAATAGTTTTTATAAATAAATGAAATATATCAAATAATAGTAAAACAACCTAAAATTTTATATTTGTACATAAGGAGAGACGTAAAAATGAAAAATCTTATATTAACTTTATTATCTATACCAAAAGTAGGTAAAAAGACGATAGATTTTTTTATAGATAATATAAGTGTTTTGCCAAAAGATGAAAAAGATATAATAGAAGCGTTTGTTCAGCTTAAACTTTCTAACAAACGTATAATAATACCCAATATAGATCAAGTAAAAATAGCAATACAAAAAAGTGAAGAAATACTTAAAAAATCTCAACATATGGAAATAAATGTAGTAGATAGATTAAGTTCAAATTTTCCACAAAAACTAAAATACATACCAGATGCACCAGTAATTTTATTTTATAAGGGTAGTTACCATGCAGTAATAAATAAGGATAGTGTAGCAGTTGTAGGAAGCCGAAGGGCAGAAGCCGAAGGGCTAAAAAAATCATATGAAATAGGTGAATATTTTGGAAAAGAAAATTATACAGTTGTAAGTGGATTAGCAATTGGCTGTGATGAGTATGCACATAAAGGGTGCTTAAAGGTAAAGGGAAAAACAGTAGCTATTTTGCCTGGAGGATTAGATAATATATATCCCTTAAAGAATAGAGATTTAGCAGAGCAAATTATTGAAAATAAAGGGTGTCTAATAAGTGAGTACCCAATAGGTATAAGCTCATTTAAAAATAATTTTATAGAAAGAGATAGAATACAAAGTGGATTAAGTTCTGCGATTATAGTAGTTGAAAGTGAGTTAGATTCAGGGACAATGCATACTGCTAAATTTGCAATAGAACAAAATAGAATACTAGCGTGTTGTAATATAGAGGCAACAGGAAATAAAAAATTAATAAGAGAAAATGGAAGTATATGCATTAACGAAGAAAAAGATTTAGAAAAAATTAAAATAAAAATAAAAGAGTACAATAAAAATTTTAAAAATATAAATTACAACAAAAAAAATGATCAAATTACCTTTAAAATATAATAAGAAATGTATAGGACCGTGATAAGAATTACATATAATATTTGACAAAGGAGTTTTATAAAAATTGAGAATATCTAATAAAAAAATAAAATTTATAAAAATTGCTGCGTTAGTAGTTATTTTTATGAACTTAAATATATATTATATTGAAGCTCATAAGATAGATATAGTTTGTAAAAGTATAAATATTGATCAAGGCTTATCTCAATCAACTGTAGAAGCGTTGTTTCAAGATAGTAAAGGTTATATATGGATAGGCACAAATCATGGACTTAATAGATATGATGGATATGATTTTAAAATATATAAGAGAAGTGAAAATAAAGAAAATAGTATAGTAAGTAACTATATACATGATATAAAAGAGGATAGTGAAGGTAATATATGGGTAGGTACTATTAAAGGTGTAAGTAAAATAAATTCTAAAGATGATAAAATAGTAAATTATTTAGATTCTCCAGAACAAGGAAATTTATCTCATTATAATACTAGTGAAATATTAATTACTAAAAGTAAGCAAATATTAGTAGCAACTGCAGATGGATTAAACTTATATAATAAAGATAGTGATAGATTTGAAAGAATACTAGATGGTAAAGATGATTTAACATCACAAGATATATATAGCTTAGCTGAAGATGAAAATGGGGACTTATGGATAGGTACAAATAAAGGATTAAATAAAGTAAGTTCAAAAGAAAAGAAGATAGATCGTTTTTATAAAAATGAAGAAGAAAAATCAATAATTTCAAATAAGATAAGCAAAGTATATAGCGATAAAATAGGAAATATATGGGTGGGTACTTTTGATAATGGATTAAGCAAGATTAATATTCATACAAATGAAATATCAAACTATAAAAAGATAGAAAATGATGAGAATTCATTGCCTGGACAAACTATTAGAGATATATTGCTAGATAGCAAAAATAATATTTGGGTATGTACAAATTTAGGACTTGCCAAATACATAGAAAAAAGTGATAGTTTTGTAAGCTATTATAATGATAAAAATGACAAATATAGTTTAATAAGTGATTCGACCTTTACTGCATTACAAGATAGTAGTGGACTTATTTGGATAGGAACTTATGAAGGAATAAGTGTATTTAATCCTAATAATAATATTAAACACTACAAAATGAACTCTAATAATAAAGAATTTTTAAATAGTAACATTATACACGGTATTTATGAGGATGATGAATCACTATGGGTTGGAACTGTATCAGAGGGACTTAACATTATTGATCGCAAAAAAGATACAGTAGCTTATATAAGTGAAGAAGAGGGATTAAGTAACAATAGAGTTAATTTTATAGTTGGAGATAAGTCATATGTATGGGTAGCTACAAATGATGGACTAAATCGAATAAATAAAAAAGATAAGAGTATAAAAGTATATACAGAAGAAGACGGTTTAAATGAATATAGAGTAAAAAGTATACTTCTAGATAGTAACGGTAATTTGTGGATTGGTACACCAGGAGGTCTAAATATTCTCGATACTAAAACTGATAAAATAACTGACGCAAATTATATATTAGAAAAAAATAATATTAGAGACAAATATATACAATGTATATATGAGGATATTGATGGGAACTACTGGTTAGGTACTTTTATAGATGGAAGTCTTATTAAAATAGATATAGAAAATAAAAAAGTAACTAATTATAAGATAGATGGAAACTCAATAAGATCTATTGCAGAATATAAAAATTATCTATGGTTAGGTACCAATTATGGTTTAGATAGATTTGACAAAAAAACAGGTCAACTAAAAAAATATACTCAAGAAAATGGATTATCCAATGACATGGTATATGGAGTCATTATGGATGAAGATGAGAATATTTGGATGAGTACCAATTATGGTATATCTAAGTTTGATATAAAAAAAGATACTTTTACCAATTATAATATTTCAGATGGATTTCAAAGTAATGAATTTAATGGAGGAGCTTATTTTAAAAATTCAAAAGGTGAAATATTATTTGGTGGAATTAATGGATTAAATATATTCAATCCAAAAGAAATAAGCATAAATAATTACGTTCCAAGGGTTAATTTTGAAGAATTTATAGTAAAAGAAAAATCTTATAAAAACATTAATAACTTAAAGTTTAATTATAGTGACAATGAAATAGAAATAAAATTTTTCTTACCACAGTACAAAGATAGCAATAAAACTACATATTACTATAAAATAGAAGGTCAGGATGAAACTTGGAAAAGTACAAAAAATAATGAAATAATATATAAAAACTTAAAATCTGGAAATTACACCTTTAAAATAAAAGCTAAAAACCACAATGGAATTATGAGTGAAGAGAGTATTATAAAATTTATTATAAAACCTCATATATTATTAAGTAAGCTAGCATTTTTTATTTATATGATAATAATTATTTTAATAATTTATATCAATTTAAATAAAATGAAAAGACTAGATAAATTAGTTGATAAAAGAACAAAGCAATTAAGAGAAGAAATGGAAAAAAACAATAATCTTCTTAATAAAATAATTAAATTAGAAAAAAATAAAAATAATTATTTTATAAATCTATCTCATGAATTAAGAACTCCTTTAAATGTTATATCAACAACTCAACAACTTATTTTAGCTTTAAATAAAAAAGAACAGGGAATAAGTAAAGAAAGAATAAACTATCATACTAATACAATGCAGAAAAACACTAAAAGGCTCTTAAACTTAATTAATAATATTATAGATACATCTAAAATTGAGTATGGAAACTATAAAATAAATGTAAAAGAAGAAAATATTGTGAATATAGTTGAAGAAACAGCTTTAAGTTTAAAGGATTACGTAGAAAGTAAAAATATTGAGTTAATTATAGATCCTGAAATAGAAGAAAAAATTATTGAATGTGATAAAGATGAAATAGAAAGATGTATTGTTAATCTAATTAGTAATGCAAAGAAATTTACTCCAGATGGAGGTAAGATTAAAGTAAGTATAGAAGATTTGGGAGAAAAAGTTAAAATATGTGTTGAAGATACAGGTGTAGGTATAGAGCCTAAATATCAGAAGTTTATATTTGATAGATTCAATCAAATTGTTGATAATAAGTCTGAACTCAAGGGAGGAAGTGGATTAGGATTGACTATTACAAAGCAAATAATAGATTTACATAAAGGTGAAGCTTTCGTTGAAAGTGAACTTAATAAAGGGAGTAAATTTATAATTATATTACCTACAAAAATAAAAAAATAGGTAACTTATACTAGAAAGACTTTTAATTTAATTTCAAGCCAACAGTTATAATAATATACTTATAACTGTTGGCTTTATTGTATCATATAGATATAAGAGAATATGCGAATAATATTCATTTATTAAATATGAATAAAATACTTGTGTTTTTAGGAAAAATAATCAAATAAAATAAAAACGTAGGAGGATAAAATGGATTATAAAATTGGTTCTAATTATCATGGGTTTGTACTCAAGAAAGAGGAAAATATAAAAGAAGTAAATTCTAAAGTAAGAATATTTGAACATGAAAAAACTAAAGCAAGACTTTTACATATGGAAAATGACGATGATAATAAAGTATTTTCAATAGGTTTTAAAACTCCACCAGAGGATAGCACAGGAGTTATGCATATATTAGAGCATAGTGTGCTTTGTGGGTCTAAAAAATTTCCAACAAAAGAACCCTTTGTTGAGTTAGCGAAAGGATCATTAAATACTTTTTTAAATGCAATGACTTTTAGTGATAAAACTGTATATCCAGTAGCTAGTAAAAATGAAAAAGATTTTTTTAATCTAATGGATGTATATTTAGATGCAGTATTTTATCCAAATATATACAAAACTAAAGAAATACTTATGCAAGAAGGTTGGCATTATCACATTGAAGAAAAAGAAGAGGACCTTACTTACAAAGGAGTAGTATACAACGAAATGAAGGGAGCTTTTTCATCACCAGATGGAGTATTAATGAGAAAGATACAAGAAACTTTATTTCCAGATAACACTTACTCTAACGAATCGGGAGGAGATCCAAAGTATATACCTGATTTAACTTATGAGCAATTTATAAATACTCATAAAAAGTATTATCATCCATCTAATAGTTATATATTTTTATATGGAGATGGAAATTTAGATAAAATGCTTAAATTTATAAATGACAATTATTTAAATAGCTTTGACGAAAAAGAAATAGACGCAAATATTAATCTTCAAGCATCGTACAGTAGCATTAAAGAAGTTGATTTTCCATACTCTTTAGCAGAAGAAGATGAAATAGAAGAAAAAACTTATCATGCACTAAACTTTGTTACTGGAGAGTCAACAGATGAAGAGTTATATATAGCTTTAGATATAATAGAGTATTTATTATTAGAGGCAGAAGGGGCACCGCTTAAAAAAGCTATTTTAGATGCAAAAATAGGAAAAGATGTATATGGATTCTTTGATAAAGGAATACTTCAACCTTATTTTAGTATAGTTGTAAAAAACAGTGAAGAAAATAAAAAAGAAGAATTTAAAAAAGTTGTTTTTAAAACACTACAAGAGTTAGTAGATAAGGGAATAGATAAAGAATTAATAGAAGGATGTATAAATACCTTTGAATTTAGGTTAAGAGAAGGGGATACAGGTACAGACCCTAAAGGATTAATTTATTACCTAAATGCTATGGATAGTTGGTTATACGGTGGAGATCCATTGATGCATATTAAATATGAAAAAACATTAGCACAAATAAAGAAGGCATTAACTTCAAATTACTTTGAAGAACTTATTAAGAAGTATATGCTAAACAACAATCATGGATCGCTTTTAACTTTAAAGCCACAGAAAGGTTTAGCAGATAAAGAAGATGAAGAAGTAAAGGAAAAATTAGCAAAATATAAAGAAAGTCTTAGTGAAAACCAAGTAGAAAACTTAGTAAAGGAAACCAAAAACTTATTACTACGCCAAAGTACACCAGATTCTCAAGAAGTTTTAGAAACTATACCTTTGCTATCTTTAGATAACATAAATAAAAATGTAGAGGATTTATCAGTAACTGAAGTTAAGCATGAAGGTATAGACATATTACATCACGATGTTTTTACAAGTAATATAGCTTATTTAAACTTTATGTTTTATGGAAAGTGTATAGAGGAAGAAGATATACCTTATTTAAGTTTATTAGGAAGCTTATTAGGTAAAATTGATACAAAAAAACATAACTATAAAGATTTATCTAAAATGATATTAATAAATACTGGAGATGTATACTTTAAAAATGATGCCTATGGAAACGACAAAGATATTGCTAAATACTATCCATTCTTAGAGGCGCATTGCAAGGTAATGGACGATAAATTACCTAAAGCTATAGAAATAATAAGTGAAATAATAGAAAACTCTATATTTGAGGACACTAGCAGAATTCAAGAGATAATAAGAGAAATAATTTCAAGAATTGAAATGAATTTCATAGATGCAGGGCATCAGGTAGCAATGGGAAGGCTTACTTCTTATTTTTCACCAGTTGCAAATTATATAGATAAAATAAATGGATATGATTACTATAGATTCTTAAAAGAAATAGACAAGAACTTTGAATCTAGTATAAGTGAAGTTAAATCTAAACTATACAAAGTAAAAAAACTAGTATTTAACAAAGCTAATATGACTGTTGCTGTAACAGGAGAAGAAAAAGAGCTAAACTTAGTAAAAGAAAACCTCAATAAGATAACTGATATTTTATCTACTGAAGGTGTAACAACTAAGGATTATACTTTTATTGAAGATAAGAAAAACGAAGGCTTATTGACACCATCAAATGTTCAATATGTAGCAAAAGGATATAACCTTAAAAAATTAGGCTACAATTACAGTGGAAGCATGCTAGTATTACAGACTATATTAGGCTACGATTATTTATGGAATAGAGTTAGAGTACAAGGTGGAGCATATGGAGGATTTGCGAATATTGCAAGAAGTGGGACTGTAGTATTTGCATCTTATAGAGATCCGAATTTAAAAGAAACATTAAATGCTTATGATGAAGCCTATAAATTTGTAGAAGAAGAACAAATTTCTAATAGAGAAATGACTAAGTATATTATAGGAACTATAAGTAACTTAGACACTCCACTTACTCCTTTTATGAAGGGAGAAAAAGCATTAAGTATGTATATTAGAGGAATCACCAAAGAGGATAGACAAAAAGAAAGAGATGAAGTATTAAACACAACTAATTCAACTATAAATGGTTACTACAAATTAATAAATGATGTTATGAAAGAAAATTGTATAACTGTAATAGGAAATGACAAAAAAATAAAAGAAAATAGCGACTTATTTAAAAGCCTAGTAAATGTATTTAATTAAAAATATAATATAAAGTCAATTATTAAAACATTTAAAATATATTACTATATTAAAATAAAGTATAGCAAAACCATAAAAATATGAGTAATAAGTCAAAAAATTAGAAATTTATGATTATTTATAAACAAAAAGTAAATATTTTTTTAGAGACTATTTTATTTTTTAAAAATAGTCTCTTTTTACATGTTATAATT
>NZ_JBOFOR010000240.1:0-18077 GCF_051659545.1 Romboutsia sp.
CATTACACCATTAGTTTAAATTATATATTTGAAGACAGTTTAAATGATTTTTATAAAGTTAAATCCTTTAATGAACCGAGCATTTTTTTAATAATAGATGAAGTAGAAAAAATTAAGAATAAGAATAAGCTAAATGAAATAGGAGAATATTTAAACTCTAAAAATATACCTTTAATTGTTAGTATTAAGACTATAAATAAAAATAGTATAGAGACGCTTAAATATTTTGAAGAGATAGGTGCATCATTTATTTTAAATATAGAAGATAGTGATAATCTAGATATTGAAACATTAATAAATGAAAAAACACTTAATGATGTAAGAATTCTTGTTCAAAATGAAATATATCCACTAGGATTAAATATATCCTCTGAAAACATAAATAAAGAAAACTATAAAATAATAAAAAAATATTTTTCAACTGCAATAATTTACAATAAAACATTGCCATATAAAATAAATGAAAGTCAGTATTTCAATACACTAATGTTTGAGAATTTAGGAACACTAAAAATTGAAAATGATTATAGTATTGATCAAATAAAAGAAAAAATAGAAAAAGTATCAGTTGTTAGAGGTTATACAGCAGGACTTCGTTTTAGTTCAGATATAGATATTAAACATTTAAAAGAAGTAATTGATTATATTAGAGAAAAAGATATAAGTTTTTTAGATTTAAAAAATAATAATAATTATGTAAAAATAAAAGATATAAGTATATTCTCAAGTGATGATGAGATACAAGTTAGTTATGACAAAGATATAGATATATATAAAGACAAAGTTAAAGATAAAAATGAAGGACACAATAAGATTGAAAGTAGAATGGAAAAAATAAATAATTTTATTGTATTATTTATTTCTATAATATTAGTACTATTTACTTTAATATTTATTGTATTTAGAGTTATAAATAGAAAAAAATTTAAAAGGAGGTAACAATTTGGATTTATCAATAATAGATTATGTATTCCTTTTATCCTTACTTTCTATATGGTCTACACTAGGATTAAACATCATACTTGCAATAAATGGATATATATTTTACTTAAAGAATTTAAAATTTAAAGATGAGAAACTTGATGAATACCCATTTGTTTCTATATTAGTTCCTGCACACAATGAAGGCATGGTTATAGGTAAGACAGTAGAGTCCTTACTTTTACTAGACTATCCTATTGATAAAAGGGAGCTTATAGTTATAAATGATAACTCAAGTGATGATTCAAAAGACATACTACAAAGCATAAAAAATAAATATAGAAACTATAATTTTACAGTAATAAATACTGACAATATAACCGGAGGAAAGGGTAAATCAAATGCTTTAAATATTGGATACCAAATAGCCAAAGGGGATTTTATAGCTATATATGATGCGGATAATACACCAGAAAGAACAGCCTTGAGATACCTAATTCAAACTATCGTAAGAGACGACAACCTTGGAGCAGTTATAGGAAAATTTAGAACAAGAAATAAACAAAGAAATATTTTAACTAAGTTTATAAACATAGAAACATTAAGTTTTCAATGGATAGCGCAAGCTGGTCGTAAAAACTTGTTAGGACTTTGCACAATTCCAGGTACTAACTTTGTTCTTAGAAAAACAACCATTGAAACATTAGGTGGATGGGACACTAAGGCTATAGCAGAAGATACAGAAATAAGCTTAAGGATTTATAAAATGGGTCAAAGCATAACATACGTTCCACAATCAGTAACTTGGGAACAAGAGCCTGAGACCATCAACATATGGATAAAACAAAGAACTAGATGGGTAAAAGGAAATATTTACGTAGTTGTTAAATATATGAAAGATATATTTAAAGGGAAAAAAAATAAAGCAATTTTTGATATTTTATATTTTTTTTCTGTATATTTTTTATTTTTATCATCTGTAGTAATTTCAGATATAATATTTATCTTAGGTTTATTCAATATAGTAGAAGTTAATATACCATTTAACTTTTTGATAGTATGGATACTATCATATATCCTATTTATACTACAGGTGAGCATAACTCTTAGCATGGAAAAAGGAGAAGGAGGGTTAGAAAATATATTTTTAGTTGCACTAATGTATTTTACTTACTCTCAAATGTGGTTATTTGTAGCTATTAAAGGTATGATTGGTTACTTTAAAGATGTAATTTATAAAAGAGAAGTTAAATGGTACAAAACAGAACGATTTTAGGGAGATGCACAATATGAATAAAATAATATCATTACTAATATCTCTAATGATTATATTATCAAATACTAGCTCAGTATCTGCGTATAATAATGTTGAAACTTATAAGTTTGAACAAGATATACCTATGAGTGGAGTAATAAGTAGTACGGAAAAGTTTTTTAAAGCATATGAAAATTGGAATGTTGAGGATGCTAAACTTAATTTAGTCTTTACAAAAAGTGAACTTTTAGATATAGATTACTCAACTATTACAGTTATAGTAAATGGTACTCCAATATACTCAAAAAAACTAGATGGTGAAAAACAATATAAAGATGAAGTAGAAATAACAATCCCAAAAGACATTATAAAACCAGGAGTAAATAGTTTAGTTATAAAATCATATAAAACTATATCAGATAAAGTTTGTAGAGATGATTCAAATATTGCAAACTGGTTAGTTATACACAAAGAATCAAATATAAACTTAAAATATAATCATGGAAAAATTGAAAATTTAATTAGCAAATATCCAGAGATATTTGCACAAGTAGATCAATCTCAAAACTTAGATACTGTAATAGCAATACCAGATAATAGTACAATTGAAGAAATAAACAGTGCTATGAACTTAAGTCTAGATCTAGGCAAGAAATTGAAAAATAATAGATTTAAAATAGAAGTTAAATATGAATCGGAAATAAAAAATGATGATAAAAATATTATTTATATAGGTGGAATAGAAAATACCTCTAGCGATATACTGAAACTAATTACACAGGAAGAAATAGAAAATATTAAGGAAAATGCAATTGTAAAGCTTTCTAATTCGCCATATAAAAACAAAAATAAGAAAATATTAACAATAATATATGATGATAAAGAATCTTTAAAAAAGGCAATACAATTAATAAGTAGTAATGATTTAATTAAAAATCTAAACAAAGAAAGTATATACGTGAATAAAAATACAGACGTAGAAGATCTATATAAAAAATCTAATAATAATAATAAAGTATATTTAAGAGATTTAGGATATGATAATGCTCTAGTCAAAGGACCTTTTTCTCAAGAGGTAGTATATGATTTATCAATACCTAAAAGTAAACTATCAAAGTTAGGGTCTAAAGTAAATTTAGATTTTAGGTATTCAAAAAATTTAGATTTCGAGAGGTCTTTAGCAACTGTATATATAAATAATATACCAATAGGAAGCAAAAAACTAAGTCTAGAGAAAGCTGATAACGACAATTTAAATATTAATTTACCAGAAGATGCATTAAATCAAAATTATTATCAAATGAAAATAGTATTTAATTTGACAGTACTGGATTTAGAATGTGTTACTAGGGAAATGGACAACCCATGGGCATATATATTAAATAGTTCATATATTGATTTTGATTATAAGGATAACAAATCTTTAAATCTTAATTCATATCCATACCCGTTTGTAAATAACGGAACTACAAACCAATTAGAAATAGTAATACCAAGTAATGTTAGCTCAAATCAATTAACAAATATTGCAAATATAGTATCTTATATTGGAAGAGAAGTAAAATACAATAGTTCACAAGTAAATATTGTAACAGATGAAGATTTTATAAATAGCAACAAAGACAAAAACACAATAATAATAGGAACGCCAAGTGATAATAAAGCAATGAAAGATATAAATGATAAATTAAATATAAAATTTAATAATGATTTTACAGGATTTGAAAGTAATGATAAAATCAAATTTATAAAAGAATCAGGATACGACAAAGAAACAACAACTATACAGCATATAGAATCACCATACAAAAAAGGTACAAGCTATTTAGTAATAACTGCGATTAACCCAAAAGATTTAAGCATAGCAAGTAGGTATTTAAGTGAAGTAGAGTATGCAAATTTACTACAAGAAGATACTGTAATTATAGATAGAAATGAAGTTGTTAAAAATCTAGATTTTAAAGAAGATAATGATAATGTAAAGGAAGAAAAAGAAGGTAAAAATACAGAAATAATTAAATTAAATGAAGATACCAAAATATTCATAGTAGTGTCAGTAGGCTTACTTCTGACATTAATTATAGCTACAATATTCCTAGTGCGTAAATATAAAAAATAGTATAAGGTGAATAAATGAAAAATAAAATATTTTTGATTATAAGCATATTAGTAATACTATCTTCCCTTTCTATGATTATAAAAAGTGAAGAGAACACTTGCGTTGACAAAATAAAGTCTATAAATTTGGCAACAGATTATAATATTGACCAAGTTTTAAAAGATATAGATTTAGTTAATGCAAATACTGTCAATGTACCAGTGGTTATAAATATAAAAAATCTAAATTCTAACGATATAAAAATAGATGAATACAGTAAAAATAAAGCTATAGAACTTATAAAGATACTCAAAGAAAAAAATATAAAAGTTATACTAGAAGCTTTTCCGTGGATTGACAATGGAAGCAAATACGAAACTCAATACAATCCACAAAATAAGGAAATGTTTTTTCGGAATTGGAAGAATATTCTTAAAGTATTAATTAATGATGTTGCAAATGTTTATGATGTTGAAATTATAAACGTAGCATCTAACTTTGAGAAGCTAGAGGGATATGAAGACAATTGGTGTAGAATAATAGATTTTGTAAAATCAAAGTTCAACGGATTGGTAACCTATAGAACTAGTTGGTGGTATACTGCTAACTGGGATGAAGAAAGTATCAAAGCTTATAATGATAAATTAAACAATAAAATATTTTCTGAGGTTGATTTTATTTCTATAGCTTGTTATTTTGAATTAAGTGATAAAGGTACTAATACTGTAGAGGAACTTGTAAGTTATTTAAGTAAATCTAAAGTATATAATAGAAACCAGAATATAAAACAAGAAATTAAAAATTTTTATGAAAAATATAATAAGCCTATATTTTTTGGTGAACTAGGATTTCCTAGAAAAAATAACGCAGCAACGGAGCCATGGAATATGATGGCATCAAATACTCCGAATGATAAAGAGCAAGCCAGATGTTTTGAAAGCTATAAGATTGTATTTGAAAACGAAGATTATATAAAAGGATTTTCGGTATTTGCAATGGGGGAAAAAAGTAAAGACAAGTTATTCTATCCATCAAAGGAGAGTATAGAGGTTATATCTAGTTGGTACAAAAATTATATAAATAAATGACAAAAACAAAAATAGGATAGGATATGTTTATAGAGCATGTATTAGAAATGTGGAAAGGATTAATAATGAAAGAAAATCAATATGAAGAGTTGTTAAACATAAAAACTAGTGGAGAGGAGCTATGGAGTGAAAAAGTAAAACATTATCACCCATATCAAGCAACTTCTTACGATGCTTTAGAAACTTTATTTAAGGAATATACTGTAAAAGAAAAAGATTCTATCGTAGATTTTGGCTGCGGTAAAGGGAGATTGAATTTTTATATTAATTATTTCTTTAAAGCAAAAGTTACAGGAATAGAAATGGATGAAGATTATTATAAAGAATGCCTTTTAAATAAAGAAAATTACTTATTAAAA
This sequence comes from Romboutsia sp., assembly GCF_051659545.1. Taxonomy (GTDB): domain Bacteria; phylum Bacillota; class Clostridia; order Peptostreptococcales; family Peptostreptococcaceae; genus JBOFOR01. The sequence goes on from NZ_JBOFOR010000240.1 coordinate 5,722, forward strand.
TATAATACAAATAGTAAAGACATAGAGTTCTCATGTTGTTATGCACAAGATTATGAAATAAAACCTTTAGAAAATAAATTTTACTTTTTTAATCCATTTTCAGTTCAGATATTTAGAAAAATAGTAGGTAATATATTAGATTCAGCATATCAATACAGCAAAGATATTGAGTTGATATTGTATTATCCATCAGATGACTATATATATTTTTTAGAAAATGAAACAAGCTTAATCTTACAAAAAGAAGTAATTTTAGATCATGCTTTTGCTAGTGACAATCAAGAACGATTTCTTATATACAAATTAGACTTAAACATCTAATAAGACATCTTTTGTGCCTGGTTAAATTATGTTAATATATAAATTAGAAATAAATTCGAATTATTTATAAGGAGGGGAATATGTTAGATAATAGTAATAATAAGTGTACTTGTAAAAGTATAAAATGCATAAGACATGGAAAATGTAAAGAATGCATAGAACATCATAAAACACATAGTAATAATAAGCTACCTCATTGCCAAAGACCAGGAAATAAAGAAGTAGCTGAGAAAGTAAGTAAGTTTTCTCATGTAATATGGTAATAATTAAAGATGTAAAAAGTCAAAATAAATTTAGTACGAACTAAATATATAATATAAATAGAGGTACACCCTGACAATAATATTAATTATTGCTAGGGTGTATTTTTGTTACTAGTATTATGGATAAATATGATAAATAATGGAAAAAATAATTATATCCATAATATACATTAGGAGGAAGATATGAAGTATAGTGTCGTAATTATAGGAGCAGGACCAGCAGGAATGGCAGCAGCTCATAGTTTGATAAACAATAATATTTCTTGTTGTGTAATAGATAAACAAACTTTCCCAAGAAATAAATTATGTGCAGGTGGAATAACAGGGAAAGCTATGGACTTAATAAATTCTTTAAATTTAGGAAAAGAATTTAATGGAAAAAATACAGTAGTGAGTACAAAAGCAAGCCTATATGTAGAATATGAACATTTAGCAGATGTAAAAACAGAAGAAAGTACTCATTTAGTAGATAGATTTGAATTTGATGAATACTTAGTAAATACATATAAAGAAAAGGGTGGGAAAATAATAGAAGGAATAAAGGTTAACTATATAAGTACCAAACAAAAACACCTTATGTTATCCAATAACGAAATAATAGACTATGATTATATAATAGGAGCAGATGGTGCAGTAGGATTAACCCACTCTATTGTAAATAAAAATTTTAAGACCAATGGATTTTGCCTGCAAGTAGACATAAATAAGAAAGAGATAGATTATGATAGTAATAAAATGAGCCTGTATTATGGAATAGTTCCATATGGATATGGATGGATATTTCCAAAAGAAGATTGCTTAACCGTAGGGTTAGGAGCAAATTATAGTAAGGATATTGATTTTAAAAAAGAGTTTGAAGTTTTTTTAAATAACCTAGGAATAAAATGTGAAAGAAAAGACTTTAAAGGGGCTATTATACCATTTGGAGAGTACTTAAATTATCCAATCAATAAAGAAAAAAATATTGTACTAGTAGGTGATGCAGCAGGATTTGCAGACCCTATAACAGGTGAAGGAATATACTTTGCAGTATTATCAGGTATGAAAGCCGCTAATGTTATTACAAATGCATTATTAAATAATGATAGAGAATTAATAGAAGATTATATTGATGAAATTAAGCCAATTATAAATAATATAAAAAAAGCAAATAGAATTAAAAATAATCTCTATAAATATAGAAGAGTAGCGTTTACTCCATTCAAAAATGAAAAAGTAGCCAATGTTATATTTAATAAATATATGTATAATTCTAATTATGAAATAAGAATTTCTAATTTTTTTAAAAATTAATTATAGATAGACTAAAAAAGTTAAAGGTTAAAGGAATTTAATCTTTAGTTCATTAAAAAATAACTAAACATGATGCTAAAATATTATAAATTAACTATAATTTAAGTAGAAGAGTAAATAAAATAAATAAAAATTCTAAGGGGTGATTTTATGGGTAGAATTATATCAAACTCATTTATTTATGATTTAAAAGAAGGTCCATTATCAAAAATATTAAAATATGTTAAAGCCGATTCTACGCTACAAATGGAACTTAGAAAAAATAGCCTTAACATATATTATCGTGGAGGTAGTTTGATTAAAATAAAAGAACAGGGCTCTAATCAGTATAAAGCATACTTTGACAAAAACTATGTAACTTCAAATGCTAGTGAAAGTGTAATGGTTCAATGTATAGATGGAATAAATTCAATAGAAGCTACTAAAAATGTAATAGATGTTATTCCTACTATAAAGCAACAAATGGATTTTTGGATGAGTGTAAAAAAACCAGATGGTGGCGAAAGGGAATACCACCATATAGTAGCAAAAGAAAATAATTCAAAAAACACAGGCAAAAATACTGACTATTTTATATGTGATATTGAATATAGTGGAGATTTAGATAAAGATAAAAATTTCAAGTTTGATATGATAGGAGTAAAATGGCCTTTGATTAAAGGTTTTAGAGATTCAAATGAAGACTTAACTTTATGTATACTTGGAATGAAGTATGGAGATAAGAGCGAAAATAAAATTATAGACTATGTACAAGATATACATAAGTTTTTAGGAGATAAGGAAAAATTAGAAAATCTAAAAAAAGAAATGGAAGAAACTTATAAAATAAAATCAGAGCTAGGGCTTATATACCCATATGAGAAAACTCTAATAAAGTTTTCTGATAAGATAGAAGTTATATTTATATTTGCAAATCAAAACCAAGAAAATAATACTGTATTTGAAGAATTAAAGGCACTTAAAGAAGAAGAATCTTACGAGGAGCTTTGTCAAATGGTAGATATGAAATTTGCAAAAGCATCTTTCATGGGATATGGGTTATATGAAAATAATATGGCAGCACTTGAAGAGCTAATAAAATAGTAAATATTAGTGCAACTAATTTACTTTAGTTTTCAGTAAAATTAGTTGCATTTTCATGAATTGTTTATTTTAATAAATCACTAATACCACTTTGGGCAATTATTGTTCTAGAAATTTTAATAAGAGCATCTACATCTGCTTCCTTATTTTTAGAAAAATAGTACATCATCAATCCTATTTGGCCAGAAATGAAAAACTCTAAAGAAAAATCTATATTTTCCTCTGTATAGTCAGTTATATCCATATTAAGGTGAGATTTAATTTGAAATTTTAATACCTGTTTATACTTAGATTGGAAATAGGCATCTCCATTTTCGCCTAAAAGTACAGAAATATATTCCATATTTTGCTTAAAATATTCAAAAAATTTATTACATTCATATATATAATCTTCACAGCTTACCAACATATTTATCATGGATTTTGAAACCTCCTCTAAAGAATCTAAAAGCTCATCTTCGATTTCTTCTAGTAAATGATAAACATCCTTATAATAAAGATAAAAAGTGCCTCTATTGTAGCCAGCTATATCAGTAATTTCCTTGATTGAGACTTGATTTATTTTTTTAGATTTATATAAACTCCAAAAAGCGTCTTTTAAACATTGCTTTGTTATTGCAACTTGAGTTGGATTTTTTGCCATAATGACCTCCTTTCTAATTATACTGAACAAATTTAAAAAAATTGCCTATTGTCGAAACATATCAAAAAAAGTAGAATATTAAATATTAAAAAAGTGCTAATTATTATTATATCATAAACATATATATATAATTCAGAAAAATTTATATATACAGTTCATATTATAACTATACACATTTTGCATAACATAATAATAAATAACAACGGAGGTGTAACATAGTTGAAAAATATATTTAGGATTTATAAAAAGGATATAAAAGGTATTTTTACTAATCCAGTATTATTAATAATAATTACTGGGCTTGCAATATTACCATCTTTATATGCCTGGTTTAATATTAAAGCTTCATGGGATCCATATGGAAGTACGGGAAATATATCTGTAGCCGTGGTAAATGCTGACAAAGGAGCTAATGCACTTAACAAAGATGTAAATATAGGTAAAGAGTTAGTTGATAAGTTAAAAAAAGATAAAAATTTAGGATGGAAATTTGTAGATTTAAAAACAGCTAGAAAAGGTGTAGAAGATGGAACTTATTATGCATCAATTGAAATTCCAAAAAACTTTTCAAAAGATTTAACTTCATTACTTTCATCAGATGTTAAAAAAGGTGAAATTAGATACACTGTAAATGAAAAAATAAATGCAATTGCTCCAAAAATTACGGATAAAGGAGCCTCAACTGTTCAATTAGAAATAAATGAAACAGTTGTAAAAACAGTAAGTGAAACAATATTTGAAATTTTTAATAATGTAGGAATTGAGTTAGAAAATGAGCTCCCTAAATTAATAAAAGTTGAAACTACATTAGTTGAAGTTCAAAATAAATTTAAGGATATAACTAATACTATAGATTTAGCTAATGATGCTACTTCACAAATCTCTGATATAGTTAAAGAGATACAAGGAGATATACCTGCAATAAAAAATACTTTAGCAAGTGCTAAAGATTTATCTAAAGATGTAAAAGTTTTTGTAGAAGGAAGTAAAGACAGTATTAATCAAATAGGTCCTATAATAAAAACCGATTTAAGCATAGTAGCAGAAATATCAGCGTCTGCATCTAAAGGAGTAGAAAATTTAATAGATGCAATAAATCAAGGGGCAGAAGATGCACCACAATTAGTAGATAGCTTAGAAAAGAAACTTTCTAGTTTATCATCAACTACTGAGGTATTAATTGATTTCTTAAAGAAAATAGATAAATTTTCTCCAGGGCATCCACTATCAGGTGTTATAAATCAACTTGAAGGTATAAATAGTAGCCTAAATGCAGCTATTAGCAGTCTAGAGACTGTAAAAGATCAAATAGCTAATGGGCAAGCTCCTTCATTAGATAAATTAAATAAAGTTTTAAAAGTTACTAATGATATAAATTCTATAACTACAAATTTATATAATAATTTTGATAGTAAAATAGGACAACCAATAAATAGTATTTTTGAGAAAAGTATAACTGTTGCTTCAAATGTTATTGATGTTTTAGAAAAGTCAGAAGCAAAGTTACCTAGTATTGAAAAAATACTAAATACATCGCTTGAATTTTCAGGCAGTGCAAAAGATACTTTAGCTTTTATTAATGAACAAATACCAAAAGCTGAATCTATGGTAAATGAGTTAGTATCAACAGTATCTAAAGTAAATAATAGTAGTGAAATTGATGAATTAATAACTTTATTAAAAAATGATATAATAAGTCAGGCTGAATTTTTAAAACAACCAGTAGACTTAGTTACTAAAAAGCTATATCCAGTAGAAAACTATGGTTCGGCTATGACACCTTTTTATACAATACTTTCTTTATGGGTAGGAGTTCTTTTATTAGTTTCAGTAATTACTACAGAAGTACATGGAGACGTTAAAAGTTGGCAGGCCTATTTTGGTAGAGGATTCACCTTTATGACAATAGCAATAGTACAAGCACTTATAGTGAGTATAGGAAATATACTATTATTAAAAGTACAAGTCATAAATCCTGTATTGTTTGTGTTAATATCAGTGTTTACGAGTATTGTATTTACATTTATTGTTTATTCTTTAGTTTCTGTATTTGGAAATGTGGGTAAGGCTACAGCAATAGTATTATTAGTTATACAAGTTGGTGGTTCTGGAGGAACTTTCCCAATACAAGTAACACCTGAGTTTTTCCAAATGGTAAATCCATTATTACCTTTTACTCATGCAATATCTGCACTTAGAGAGACTGTAGCGGGGATATATGAGCCAAACTTATATAAAGCTATAGTTGTATTAATAGCATTTTTAATAGGGTCAATAATAATAAATGTACTTTTAAAAGGACCTATAAATAAAGCTACAGCAAATTTAAGACATAAATTTAATTCAAGTGATTTAGTAGGGCATTAAAATTAGTATATTTATATATGTATTTAAAAAAGGAGATGCTTGCATCTCCTTTTAAAGTATTATAATAAAATATGTAAAAAATCTTCAACAGTATCTAAAATATATTTACCTTTATAATAATCAAGCTTTATTGCTTCAAAATCTGGCATGTCTATTACAACTTTAGGTCTTTCTTCAAATACTCCAAGAGTATTGAAATCTTTATCTAGTGCCACAACAGTAGGTCCTTTAAATTTTTCTCTATCAATTTCTAATATTGGAGGAAGAAACTTTTTACCTCTAGCCATTGTAATAACAGATATATTAAAGTTAGGATTTAAGTCACAGAACTTCTTTAAAACACTTATATTAATTTGGAAATCAGGACACCAAATTTCACCAGATACTAAAAAATTAATCTCATGATTTATACTTTCAATTTTAGAAATTATTTCTTCAGATAAATTTATTCTAGAAAAATTTTTAGGTATTCTAGCTCTTTCAGATTTAGTTCCTTCACCTACAGCACTTTCAAAGGTTTTACCAATTTCAAATAATTCTTTTACAGTCATTTCTACCATTTAAGAATCACTCCTTTCTATACAATATAGTATACCATAGAAAAAAATAATATTGACAGATAATAAATATACATTTACAATTATCTTGTAAAACTTAAAAAATCTTCAGGGCAGGGTGAAATTCCCTACCGGCGGTAAAGCCCGCGAGCCTTATAGGTATGATTCGGTGAAATTCCGAAGCCGACAGTAAAGTCTGGATGAAAGAAGATGTGATAATTAATTATATTTAATTAGTATATTAACCCCTGGAATAGTTATTTATTTCAGGGATTTTTAATATTAAATTGTTCAATCTATTAAATATAAATAAATGTAAAAAGCCCTGATTACTTAATTAGGGCTTTGTTTAATTTGTAACAATATACTAAGGGGAGTTGAATAGTATGTATGAAAAATATATGAAATTAGCATTGGAATTAGCTCAAAAAGGAAGTAAAAAAGTAAACTCAGATCCAATGGTGGGAGCAGTAATTGTAAAAGATTCGAAAATAATAAGTACTGGATATCATATGGAAGATGGAAAAGAGCATGCTGGAATAAATGCTATAAATAATGCAAATGAAGATATAACTGGATCTACAATATATGTAACTTTAGAACCTTGCATTAATTATGGAGAACTATTTATTTCTTGTGCAGATGCAATAATAAAAAATAAAATTTCTAAAGTTGTTATAGGTTACATAGATCCAAATAGTAAAATGTGTGGAAAAGGTGTAAAAAAATTAATCGATAATGGTGTAGAAATAGTAGTTGGTGTCTTGGAAAAAGAATGTAGACAGTTAAATGAAGTATTTATTAAATATACATCTTAAAATAATTACTTATAATTCTAAAATTATTTGTTAAAAATATAACTACAAAAAATGGGAAATTTAAATTTAACTATATTAAATCTATAATATAGTATATAGAAATAGGTAAAATCAATGATAAATAAAAACAATAGTAGCTAAAAAATCTAGACTACTATTGTTTTTTTATTTATCAAGATTAATATTATATTTTTGAAATCCACTTTAAATAAGGAGTATTATATAGATTTCTTTAACTTTAGCAAAACTATTTAATAATTGGAGTGAAAAAAATTATTGAAATAATAAAAAATATTGTTTAATATATACCTATGGGGGGTATGTATTAAACAATAACCATAAAGAATCTGAAAGGAGAAATAAATGTCAAATTTAAAAATAGATAGTTATAAAATAGGAGGCATGACCTGTGCAGCATGTGCAAAGGCAGTAGAGAGAGTAACGAAAAAACTAGATGGAGTAGAAAGTAGTAGCGTTAATATAGCTACAGAAAAGCTAGATATTCAGTTTGATTCATCTAAAACAAATTTTGAAGTAATAAAATCTTCAATAGAAAAGGCAGGGTACACAGTCATCAACGAAAATCAAAATAAAATACTAGAATTAAAAATAGGAGGAATGACTTGTGCTGCATGCTCTAAAGCAGTAGAGAGAGTAACAAAAAAACTAGATGGAGTAGAAAATAGTAGTGTTAATATAGCTACTGAAAAAGCAAATATAGAATACGATCCATCTAAAATTAGAATATCTCAAATAAAGCAAGTAATAGAAAAAGCGGGTTATACAATTATAGAAGAAAAAAAAGAAATGGTAGATGAAGACAAATTAAGAAAAGAAAAAGAGATGAAAACTCTATTAACTAAATTTATAATAGCAATAGGATTTTCTATTCCATTATTTTATATTTCTATGGGTACAATGATACCAAAACCTTTTGGACCTTGGCCTGTACCAATGATAATAGATCCTATGCATAATTCTTTAAACTATGCATTTATACAACTAATTCTTGTAATACCAGTTATGATAGCGGGATATAAGTTTTACACTAATGGATTTAAATCACTTATAAATAGAAATCCCAATATGGATACTTTAGTTGCAATAGGTACAAGTGCAGCATTTATTTACAGTGTATACACAACTATAAAAATTGTAAATGAAAGTTTACATGTATCACAAGGACATCATCAATTATATTTTGAAAGTGCAGGTATTATAATAGCCTTAATACTTCTTGGAAAATACTTAGAATCAAGATCAAAGGGAAAAACAGGTGAAGCTATAAGAAAACTAATGGGACTTCAGCCTAAGACAGCAATAATAATAAAAAATAATGAAGAAGTAGAGGTTGCCTTAGAAGAAGTAGAAGTTAACGATATAATATTAGTAAAGCCAGGTAGTAAAATACCTGTAGATGGTATAGTAGTAGAAGGACATACATCTGTAGATGAGTCTATGCTTACAGGAGAAAGTATACCTGTAGAAAAAAATATAGGTGATAAGGTTACAGGGGCTAGTATAAACAAAAACGGAGTAATAAAATTTAAGGCAGAAAAAATAGGAAGTGACACTGCTCTAGCTCAAATAATAAAACTTGTAGAAGATGCACAAGGCAAAAAAGCACCAATAGCAAAACTAGCAGATACTGTAAGTGGATACTTTGTACCTGTAGTTATTACTATAGCTGTAGTTTCAGCACTTCTTTGGTACTTTGTTGGAGGTAAGGATATAGAATTTGTACTTACAATATTCGTATCAATATTGGTAATAGCTTGTCCATGCGCATTAGGTCTTGCTACACCAACGGCTATAATGGTTGGAACAGGTAAGGGAGCAGAAAATGGAATACTAATAAAAGGTGGAGAAGCATTAGAATCAGCACATAAAGTAGATACAGTAATATTTGATAAAACAGGAACAATAACAGAAGGTAAGCCAAAAGTAACGGACATTATAACAGTTAATGGTGTAGATGAAGCTTATCTAATGCAAATAGCTGCAAGTAGTGAAAAAGGTTCAGAACATCCATTAGGAGAAGCTATAGTTAAGTACGGAGAAGAGAATAAGATAGAATTTAAAAAGCCTGAAAACTTTAAAGCTATACCTGGTTATGGTATAGAAGTTAGTATAGATAATAAAAATATATTACTTGGAAACAAGAAGCTTATGGAAGATAGAAATATAAGTTTAGAAGATTTACAAAATAAAAGTGATGAACTAGCATCTCTTGGAAAAACACCAATGTATATAGCAATTGAAAATCAAATAGCTGGTATAATAGCAGTTGCAGACACAGTAAAAGTAAATAGTAAAAAAGCTATAGAAAAGTTACATGAAATGGGAATAAAGGTAGCAATGGTAACAGGAGACAACAAAAAAACTGCAGATGCTATAGCTAAAGAAGTTGGAATAGATATAGTAATTTCAGAAGTATTGCCTCAGGACAAATCAAAAGAGGTGGAAAAACTTCAAAAACAAGGTAAGTTTGTAGCTATGGTAGGAGATGGAATAAATGATGCTCCAGCTCTTGCAAAAGCCAATATAGGTATTGCTATAGGAAGTGGTACAGATGTAGCTATGGAGTCTGCTAATATAGTTTTAATGAAAAGTGATTTAATGGATGTACCAAGTGCTATTAAATTAAGTAATGAAACTATTAAAAATATTAAACAAAATCTATTCTGGGCATTTGGATACAATGTAATAGGTATACCAATAGCAGCTGGATTATTATATATCTTTGGAGGTCCTTTACTAAATCCAATGTTTGCAGCAGCAGCTATGAGTTTAAGTTCAGTATCAGTTGTAAGTAATGCACTTAGATTAAAAGGATTTAAAGCGTATAAGTAAAAATTTAACAATTTATATTGACACGCATGTAACAAATATATTACACTAAAAATAGTTAAATTAATTTAATCAAAGTCATGAAGGCTTATCTGAGCTTTCATGACTTTTTTTGTAAAAAATTAAAATAATTAGAATAGGAAACTAATAATCACAAAAATTAGGGGGAATTCAAATGAAAAAGAAGTTAGTCAGCGTATTGTTAATTGCAACAGCAGCCATATTTATGTTAGCAGGTTGCCAAAAGGGAGAAGTAAAAGATGAAAAAGAAAGCAAAGAAACAATTACAGTAACAGATTTTAGAGGAAAAGATGTAACAATAAATTATCCAGCAAAAAGAGTAGTATGCTTATTAAACAGTGGATTAAATGATATATACATGTTAGGAGCGAAAGATGCAGTAGTTGGAATAGATAAATGGACTTATGATACTGAAGAAATCTACAATATAACATCAAAACTTGATGAAAGAGTAGCTGACAAAAGCCTACCTGCTGTAGATGGAAGTGTAGAGAAAATAGTAGCTTTAAAGCCAGATGTCGTAATAGCTTGGTCAGAAAGTGAAGAAATCAAAGCACTAGAAGAACAAGGAATAAAGGTAGTAGGGGTTCAAGTAAATAACTTTAAAGATGTAGAGACAAAGATGAACTTAATAGGACAAATTGTAGGCAAAGAAGACAGAGCAAAGGAAATAATTGATTATACTAATAAAAAATTAGATGAAACTAAAAACATAGTTTCTAGTATACCTGAAGATAAAAAATTAACTAGTGTATTTACTTGGGGTCCAACAGATTTAGACTTTGCAGGTAATGATAGTACAGGAAATACTATACTTGAATACAGTGGACTTGAAAATGCTGCTAAAGAAGTAACTAAGGAACATTTTGTTGCATCTATGGAAAATGCAGTAAAATGGAATCCTGAGTCAATAGTAATATGGAATAGTCAAGAGGTTACTCCAGAAACTTACTATAATGATATTAAATGGAAAGACGTAGAAGGTGTTAAAAATAAGAAGATAGTTCAAATGCCAAGTGCATTCTACTGTGACTTATGGACAGTTAAGTATCTAAATGCTATAAATATAGTAGCAAATACTTTCTATCCAGAGGAAATGGGAAATAAAAATATAGAAAAAGAGCAAAAGGATTTAATGAAATTCTTATACAATAAAGAAATATAGAAAAGGAAATTAATAAATGAAAAAATCATTAAAGTACATATTCATCTTAAGCCCAGTTATTATATTTTTTCTAGCTATATGCACAGGAGCGCAAGCTATAAATCCTATGGAAGTTATAGATACTATATTGTACAAACTTTCAGGTTATACAATATTTAATTCAGAACTAACTTCAAATAATATAAATATTTTAATGAATATTAGGTTACCAAGGATAATACTTACTTTATTAGTAGGGGCTAGTCTAGCTGTATCAGGGGCAACTTTTCAATCTATACTAAAAAATCCTCTAGTAGATCCTTATACACTAGGATTATCAGCAGGAGCAGCTTTTGGAGTGGCACTTTCTCTTTATATGCCAATTATACCAATACAGTTAGCAGCCTTTATCTTTGGGCTATTAGGAGTTTGTTTATGCTATTTTCTATCACAAAATAATGATGAAATATCAACTCTTGCATTGATTTTATCAGGGGTTATGGTATCTTCAGTATTTACAGCATTATTTTCTTTGTTACAATTAATGATGGACCCACTTAAACTACAAGGTATGGTTTATTGGATGATGGGATCTTTTCATACTGCATCGTGGAATAAAGTATTTAGTGCCATGCCACTTATGATAATCTCTTTATTAGTTATTATCAGGTATAGATGGAGACTAAACTTATTGTCATTAGAAGATAAAGAAGCTAGATACTTAGGTGTTAATATAAAAAGAGACAAGATTATTTTGATAATATTTGCAAGCTTGTTAGCTACCTCATCAGTTGCAGTAGGAGGTATTATAAGTTTAGTTGGGATTATGATACCTCATATAATTAGAATGGTATTTGGAGCAGATAATAGAATTGTAATACCGTTTAGTATAATTTTAGGTTCTACCTATTTAACCTTTGTAGATATGTTTTCAAGGAGTTTAATGACTTATGAAGTTCCAATAGGAATATTTACAACCTTAATAGGTGCACCATT
>NZ_JBOFOR010000241.1:0-4456 GCF_051659545.1 Romboutsia sp.
TATCCTGGACCTTAGAGAAAGTGTATTCTTTTTTAGGTAAATAAATTAGAAATTTGCTAGATTTAACATAAACAAAATAAACACATCTAATTTTATTAAAATTGATAAAATTAAATGCGTTCATGAATAATTCAGGTTATTCTATTCTTTAATACCGTAAAAAAAATAGCAAATAGGTGGTTATGTTTTACCCTATTTGCTACTTTTTTGCTATAAATTAATTTATTTAATTTTTATATACTTATGCTTTGCATAAAGCTATTATTTATATCAACTATTCTTAAAATGAAGGTATAATACTTCCTTTGTATTTTTCATTTATGAATGTTTTTGCTTCTTCACTTGTTAATGCTTTTGTTAAAGCTTTAATTTTTTCATCATCTCTATTATCTTCTCTAACTGCTAAAATATTTGAGTAAGGAGAATCTTTTGATTCTATTACTATTGCATCTTTTGTAGGATTTAACTTTGCACTTAATGCGTAGTTTGTATTTATTACTGCTGCATCAACATCTGGTAGTACTGATGGTAATTGTTCTGCATTTAATTCTTTTACTTTAATATTTTTAGGATTTGATTTAATATCTTTTACTCCGACAAGTTCCCCTTCTTTTAATTCTATAAGTCCATTTTGAGCTAGAAGTTTAAGTGCTCTAGCACCATTTGTTGCATCATTTGGAATAGCTATTGTTGCACCTTCTTTTATTTCATTCAAATTCTTTATTTTTTTTGAATATAGTCCCATTGGCTCTAAATGTATTTTTGCTGTGTACGTTAATTTATAGCCTTTTTCTTTATTAGTTTCTTCTAAGTATGGTACATGTTGGAAGTAGTTAGCATCTAGTGAACCTTCATTTAATCCTGTATTAGGAAGTACATAATCATCAAATACTTTAATTTCTAATTCATATCCTTCTTTTTCTAATTGTGGCTTTATTACTTCTAAAATTTCTGCATGTGGTGTTGCTGATGCACCTACTACTATTTTCTTGTCATCTTTATTTGATGAGCACCCTACTGCAGATGTTGCAACTACTGTTGCTAATGCTAATGTTATTATTCTTTTTAATTTCATTTTGTTTTCCCCCTATTTTTTATATAATAATTTTCATTGTTTATACATATCACTAAATCAAAATTTATTTTATTTTGAAATTGTTTCTACTTTTATTGCTTCTACTACTAGTGGATTATTAACCACTTTAATCTTATGTTTCTTAACTTTTAAATTCTCTCCATATTTTAATTTGTTATATGATAAGTTTCCTATCCACTGTAACAATTGAACTAATATTATAAGTGTGATTACTGTATATATCATAACAGCTGTATCAAACCTTTGATGTCCGTAAGTAAGTGCTACTGTTCCAAGTCCACCTGCTCCTACTGCACCAGCCATTGCAGTATATCCAAGTATTGATATTACCGATAAAGTTATTCCCGATACAATAGATGGCATTGCTTCTATTATCATTACTTTAAATATTATTTGAGTTTTGGTAGCTCCAAAGGATTTTGCAGCTTCTATTAATCCTTTATCTACTTCATTTAATGCACCTTCTATTATTCTAGCTATAAATGGTGCTGCACCTATAGTTATAGGTACTATTGCTGCTGTTGCACCTATAGAAGTACCTACTATAATCCTAGTAAAAGGAATTAGTGCCACAATAAGTATCATAAAAGGAAAACTTCTTATAGTATTTACTACAAATCCTAAACATGTATTTATAGTACTGTTTGGCTTTAATCCATCTGCCTTTGTTATTACAAGGATTATTGCTAATATAAATCCTATTAATGTTGCTAATATTGTTGGTATAGCAATCATATATAATGTTTCTAATAGTGCATCTAATAATATATCACTTAAAAATTCGCTTAAACTAGTCATTTAATATTTCCTCCCATCTCATTCCCTTACTACTTAAATATGCTTTAACCTTTTTGCTATTTTCAACTTCTGTATTTATAATTAAAGATCCTAGTATATCTTCTCTAAACTTTTCTAGTCGTCCAAATACTATAGAGAAATCAATATCTAATTCTCTTGCCATACTTGTAATAACACTGTCATTTGAAACATCTTTTGGAAATAATATTTTTATATTAGTACCTTCTGGTAAAACTATATTTTCTTCTCCGATTAACTTTCTTAGTCCCTTAGTATTTTGTAAAAATATTTCTTCTGTATCTCCTATTTCAAGAACTTCTCCATGTTCCATTATTGCTACTTTAGTACATATTTGTTTTATAACTTCCATTTGATGTGTAACCATTATTACTGTTATATTTAATTTTTTATTTATATCTTCTATCAGTGATAGTATTGATTTTGTAGTATTTGGGTCTAGCGCTGATGTAGCTTCATCACATAGAAGAACTTTTGGGTTTAAAGCTAATGCTCTTGCTATTGCAACTCTTTGTTTTTGTCCTCCACTTAAATTTCTTGGCTTTACATCCTTCTTGTCTTTTATCCCTACTAGGTCTAAAAGCTCTAAAACCCTTTTATTTATTTCATTATTGGAATATTTAAAACACTGAAGAGGCAGTGCTACATTTTCAAATACAGTTTTTCTTTCTAGTAATGAAAAATGTTGAAATATCATCCCTAAATCTTTTCTTAAATTTCTTAATTCCAACTCACTTAAGTTTTTTACCACCTTATCTTTAACAACTACACTACCTTCTCTATAATCCTCTAATCCATTTATACATCTAAGTAATGTAGATTTACCAGCACCACTGTGACCGATTATTCCAAATATTTCTCCTTCTTCGATTTTCATATTTACATTGTCTAATACCTTTGTGTCTCCATAGTATTTGTTGACATTTTGAATACTTATCATTGTCTAGTCCCCCTATTCTCTTTAATAATATTCCCCTCAATTTGTTTTTTAAAATAAATAAAAGCCTAAGTATAAACTTAGGCTTTATAAGCACGTTATACTCATCTATCAGCATTTTTGCTGCAGGATTTAGCACCAATGTATATTAAATATACTGGTTGCCGGGTTTCATAGGGCCAGTCCCTCCACCTCTCTTGATAAGGAATATTTTATTTTTATTTTCGTTTTTATTTTTTTCTTTTGTATATTTAATATAATATACACTCTGGCATATATTGTCAATTAATTTCTAATTTTTTTTATTATATTTATTTTCTGAATCATTTTTTGTTACCAAGAAAATACTCTAAATTTTCTTTAATAGACCTTTCCATTTCCACAGAAAAATCAGCTGTAGTCTTTCTTTTGTAAATTAATTCTCCATGATTTTTAGCATTAAAAGGGTTGGTTTTAGGGAATGTTCCTTCTTTTAATTCAAACATAGCTTTTAATTCTTCATCCTTTATGTTTTTATATTTTTCATCAAAAACTACAAATTCTTCATCAAATCTTCCTACAAATTTTCTATTGTAATTTTCTGGATAGTAGCCAAGTGTAAGCATAGCTGCTGGGAATGTGTAATTAGGTAAATTTAGTAACTCTTTATGAGTTTCATAATTTTCCATAATATCACCTATATAACAACTTCCTATTCCAAGACTTTCTGCTGCTATAACTGCATTCTGAGCAGCTATTACTGCATCATTTACTCCTAACATAAAATCGTTCATACCTGGACTTTTTACATTTTCAATTCCACTTAGCTCAAAGTATTTAAACCACTTATGTAAATCAGCTAAAAATATTAATACAACAGGTGTATTTTTTATAAATGGCTGATTATCACAAGTTTTACTTAACTTTTCTTTAATTTCAGCATCTGTTATTTTCAAAATAGAGTACATCATCATATTTCCTGCAGTGGGAGCTTTAATTGCACTTTTTATTATTAGGTCTAAATGCTCTTTAGATATTGGCTTTTCTTCATATTTTCTTAGTGATACTCTATTGTTTATCATCTCTATTGTTTTATTCAATACTTTACCTCCAAATATTTAGTCTATATTAAATATTTAGACAATAATATTAAAAAACCTTCATGATTCTATAAATATAAATCATATGTAATAACTACGCTTTACCTACTAAAAATATTAAAATAATCTGCACTACCAATATTAAAGGTAATCCTAGAGTAAACTTCTTATGTTTAGTTTTATGCCTAAAGCTATACATACCTATAATACTTCCAAGTGAGCCACCTAAAATAGCTACTAAAATTAAGTTTTTTTCAGAAATTCTTCTCTTTCTATGTATTGCATATTTTTTATCCAACCACATAAAAATAAATCCAATTATATTTACAATTACTAAATAATATCCCATCTTATCTCCTTCCTATTTCCATTATTTATATTATACTGCTAGGTTATAATATTAATATAAACTTATTTAAATTATTAAAAAGTTTAATAAAATATCTTTATTAGTACATAACACTATAATTAAATAATATTAACTCTAATTGGATGTAACCCTACATCCTCTATCCCATTGGCAAATGC
>NZ_JBOFOR010000242.1:0-14400 GCF_051659545.1 Romboutsia sp.
TTACCAAGAAAAATATTAGGCTACAATACGCCTGAGAAACTATTTGAAGAACAATTAGATTCTATATATGCAGCCTAATATTTAGATTATTTTTCATATTTTAAAAAATAGTTCAATTTGATATTGCAATTAAGCATATTATTATTTCTTTGGTTTTTTATAAACACTTTTTGCAACATATTTTGTACTTAATAAATTTCCATTATCATCTTTATATTGTATATACGTTTTTGCTGCTTCTAATCCATTTTGAGTAAATTCATCAACTTTAATAGATATATTTTTCTTATCTGATGAGCTTCCATAAATTTTAGATATTAATACTCCATTCCCTACTGTTGTTTTAACATATATTGGATTTGAATATGGATTTTTAAATCTAAAATTGGTTCCAGAGTCATTAACCATAGCATCTCTTCCAACAGGTACATAACTTGATTTTAATGAGTGATTACTTCTTGATGTTATGTCTAATCCTGAATAAAGTACTGCGTTGAATAAAGTACTAGAAACTTGGCAAACTCCACCACCTAAACCTTCTACTAAAACACCATTTAAAATGACAGGTGCATTCTTATACCCATTAGATTTTGTTGTTGCTAAGATTAAATCATTGTATGAGAATTCTTCTCCTGGCATTAAAAGTATATTACTTGTTCTTTTTGATGACAATCTTATATTTTCAACTCTATTTGGATCTTTCGTTGAAAAAGTCGTTTTGTACTCTCCTAATAATGTATTTACACTTTTAGCATTTTCTGTACTTACTTTCGGCTCTTTAAGATTAACTTTTAATTGTATTTCTTCATACTTTTTGCTTTTAATCGTATCATATATAGCTTCTTTAGTTTTTACTATATCTAATTCTTTACCTGTAGTTGATGGTGAAAAGCTAATACTACCCGTATCAGAAATCCATACTTTAGCATTTGCAGTTTCTACCTTTATACTGTCTGAAATTTTTTGTATAGCTTCGCTTAATTTAGTTTCGTCATAAGATGGAGTTAGCTCCAATTCATGCTTATTCTCTTTTAAATCAAAATATCTTTTTACATTATCAAAATACGATTCTGTTTTCGTGTAATTATAAGCCTCATTTACTGATTCTTGTATATTATATTTTAAATCAATTTCATTTGGCGGTACCTTATATGTATTACCTTCATATTTTAATGTTATATCTTTAGGAGTATTTTTCTCTGAAAGTAGCTGAACTGCTTTTTCTTTAGTTAACTCTGATACATCTATACCTTCAATAAATATATTATTAGCTATAGTATTACTGTATATATAGGTTTGATTAAAATGGTCTATAGTAAATCCACCCATAAAAAGTACAATCATCGTAAAAATAACAATATTCCTTTTTTTTTGCTTTTTTGTTTCAGTTTTTTTTGATCTTTTTTTACTCATTACCCCACCTCATTTTTCACTCATGTTTAAATTATATTTTAATATTTTTAATTAAACAAGGTTTAAGGTGTATATGTAACTATATTGTTACACATTTTTATCTTTTTATTGTATTTCTACAATAACTGGATAATGATCTGACAAATTTACTTTATTTACTGAATATTTTTTTATGTTAATAGTCTTATCTATAAATATATAATCAATTCTTGAGTTACTTTTTTCAAAAGTACATATATTGCAATTATTAGTAACTACTGCTGCATCATTAAATTCATCTATATTTATATTTTTTTCATTAAAATCTCCACATACTATTGTTTTATCTACTAAATTTTCTGTATAATCTAGTATTTCACTTATTTGATTGTATCTTTCATATCTATCTAATCCTAAATGAGTATTTATAATATTAATTTTCTCATATTGAGAAAATACGTTCGCAAACAAAAATCCTCTTTGTTCATTTTTACTAGTCAGAAAAATATGTTCGTAATTGCATATGCCATTTTTACATATAATACATATACCATACTTCATTACTGGTTTATTTACATTAGTAGCAAATACACCATTATATTTTAAAATTTTCTTTAAGGCTATAAATTGGGGGTACAATACTTCTTGTAAACAAATAATATCACAGTCTAATGTTTTTAAATAATCTCCTACTTTATTTAAAGTAAATTTATTATTAATATCCATACCCTTATGGATATTATAAGTTACTACTTTCAAACTAATTCCTCCTATATATTCTATTCAATTCTATAATTTTTAATATAAAATAAACCTAGCTCAGTGTAAAATTTTACTTCTAAGCTCGGTTTCCTTTGAATTATCTATTTAAAAAACTATTTATTATATATTAGTGTTTTATTTCTTTTTTTATTCTTGTAAATTTTCCTTGA
Organism: Romboutsia sp.; assembly: GCF_051659545.1. GTDB lineage: Bacteria > Bacillota > Clostridia > Peptostreptococcales > Peptostreptococcaceae > JBOFOR01. The sequence continues at coordinate 2,325 of NZ_JBOFOR010000242.1, forward strand.
TTTGCAACAAATATGAATCCTGTTCTTTTATATATTTCATCTAGCTCTATTAAAGTTACTTCCCCATTTTTTAAATTCGCTAAAGTAATATCTTGTATATTTCTTTGCATGATTATCATTTGCTACCACTCCTCTTAAATTTTTTTATACCCTATTATATTTACTATTTATCTAATTTATTACTAATTTATTTTATTTATTACTAATTTGCAATTTTTTATTTTTACTTTTCAAAACACTCGTTCCTGTATTTTTAATTATAACTCAAACGGTTGTTCGTTTTCAACATAAAAAGAAAATTTTCTTCTTTTTTTTATTAAAAATTACATTTTATGTAATACCTATATGAGCATTTTGTATATGTATAGCTACTTCAAATATGTTTTTATATATAAAATTAATTTTATTGTAGATTTAATGGATTGTTCTTACTACAATATAACTAACTTCAGTTTTCTTTAGTTATATATTAATTTATATTTCTTTAGTTAATTGTTGATTATTAAATTTTATAGACTAACCCTACCAGAAAAGAATACTCTAATCTGTAAGGAAATTAGTTATAGCTTAACGTAATTTTTTGTTATGCATTTACTAACTTTTCTTTTAAAGATTTCTTTAGGAGGAAAGTTTTTTTATATTCTTAGCTATATGGGGAATCTATAAACTTCGGAGGGATTTAATGAAAAAAATTGCTGTTATAAGTGCTATTTTAGAAGAACCTGATAAGTGTCAACAAAAATTCAACGAGGTTGTTTCCAGTTTCAAGGGATTGGTTAAAGGAAGAATGGGGATACCTTGTGATAGCGAAGGCGTATCAATTATATGTCTAGCAGTTGTTGGAGATATGGACTCTATAAATAGTTTAACAGGAAAACTAGGAAATATACCAAATGTATTAGTAAAAACTAGTATATCAAAAAAAGAATTTATAGGAGGGGAATAGCAATGAGTCTTAATTCCACACCCCAATCCGTTAGAGTGCATATAGGTCTCTTCGGTAAAAGAAATGCAGGTAAATCTAGTGTAATAAATGCAATAACGAATCAAGATGCTGCTATAGTTTCAGAGGTTGCTGGTACTACTACTGACCCAGTATTCAGACCGATGGAGATACTACCTATAGGACCTTGTGTACTTATTGATACAGCTGGACTTGATGATGTTGGGTCCTTGGGTGAACTTAGAATAAATAAAAGCTTAGATGTTTTAAGCAAAACAGACATTGCCCTACTTATAGTAGATAGTAGTATTGGATTAAGTGAAGAAGATTTATCTTTAATAGAAAAATTTAAAGTAAAAAAAATACCTCATGTTTTAGTATTAAATAAAATAGATACCGTTGAAAATCAAGCTGAAGTTCTTGGTGAAACTAAAAAGTTAGCTAAGTGTCCAGTGGCTTGTGTTTCTGCAACTAATAAAATAGGTATCGAAAATTTAAAGCAAGAAATAATAAATACACTTCCTGAAGATGCTGGTGATTTTAAATTATTAGGCGATTTAATAAACGCTGAGGATATTATAGTTTTAGTAATCCCAATAGATAAAGCTGCTCCAAAAGGAAGATTAATTTTACCTCAACAACAAGTGACTAGAGATATTCTAGACCACGGTGCTATAGCTGTTATTACAAAAGAAGACAGTTTAAAAGAAACTATTGCTAATCTTAACAAAAAACCAAAATTGGTTATTACCGACTCTCAAGCCTTTTATAAAGTTAAAGAAGACACACCTGACGATATTCTACTTACATCATTTTCTATACTATTTGCAAGACAAAAGGGTGACCTTAATGAATTAGTTAAAGGAGCCTATGCTATAAATAATTTAAAAGATGGAGATAAAATTCTTGTTGCTGAAGGTTGTACTCACCATAGACAGGATGATGATATAGGTACTTTTAAAATTCCTAAATGGATTACTGAAAAAACTGGTAAAAAACTTACTTTTGATTTTACCTCTGGAATAACTATGGGGAAAAATTTAGAACAATATGCCTTAATAGTTCACTGTGGTGCCTGTATGATGAATAGAGCTGCAATGATGGCTAGAATTGAAAAAGCTAAGGAGCTTAATATACCAATTGTAAATTACGGTATACTAATAGCTTACTTAAATGGTATTTTAGATAGAACTTTGGATCCACTTAAAATACTTGAATCTGAAAAATTGCTACAAACGGTTGAATAATATGGATATAAAATCTTTAATAAAAAAACTCTATCACACAAACTCTCTATATCAGGATGAACTACTTTATATAATAAAAAATATTGATAATACTCCTGATAATAGTGCCCAAAATAGAGCTTATCTCTACGAGAAAGCTTGCTTAACTAGAAACGCTCATTATGAAAACAAGGTTTTTCTAAGAGGACTTATAGAACTTAGTAATTACTGTAAAAACGACTGTTACTATTGTGGTATAAGATGTTCTAATAAAAACGTTGAAAGATACAGATTGAGTAAAGAAGATGTTTTAAGCTGTTGTGAAATAGGCTACAAAATTGGATATCGAACATTCGTTATACAAAGTGGTGAAGATCCATATTTCACTGAGGATAAAATGTGCGAGATTATTTCCTCTATAAAACAACTTTATCCTGATTGTGCTATAACTTTATCCATTGGAGAAAAAGACTTTGAATCTTATAAAAATCTTTTTGAAAGTGGAGCTGATAGATATTTACTTAGACATGAAACTTCTAATGCTAATCATTATAATAAACTTCACCCCTCAAATTTAACAATTGAAAATAGAAAAGAGTGCCTAAATAATTTAAAAAGTATTGGCTATCAAGTAGGTGCTGGACTTATGGTGGATTCTCCTTACCAGGAGGATACTAATCTAGTTGAAGATTTACTTTATCTAAAAGAGTTAAATCCACATATGGTAGGTATAGGACCTTTTATACCTCACCAAGATACTCCTTTTAAAGATTACCCTAGTGGTAGACTTGATAAAACTCTTTTAATATTAGCCCTTACTAGACTTTTATTGCCTGATTGCTTACTTCCTGCTACTACAGCTCTAGCCTCTATTGATTCTAATGGAAGAAATGCTGGTCTAATGGCTGGATGTAATGTAATTATGCCTAACCTTTCACCTATGGAACTAAGAAATAAATACTCTCTTTATGATAACAAGCTATCTACAGGGGAAGAAGCTTGTGAATACCATAATAGTTTAGAAAAAACTGTAAACAGTATTGGTCTTAAAATAGATTACTCTCGTGGTGATAATATAAATTGGAGGAATATAAAATGTTTATAAATCATGAACTTATAAATCAATTATTAAAGGAAGCAAAGTTTGCTACTACGAAAGATATTAATGATGTACTTGATAAAGCTAACAAAAGAGAGAAACTTGACTATAAAGATATTGCTATACTTCTTGAAATGGAAGATAAGTCTCAATTAGATAGATTATTTAAAATTGCTGGTGAAATCAAAAACGAAATCTACGGAAATAGAGTTGTTTTATTTGCACCTTTATATGTTTCAAACTATTGTGTAAACGAATGTGCTTACTGTGGTTATAAATGTTCTAACAAATTTAACCGTAAAAAATTAACTATGGATGAAGTAAGAAAAGAAGTTAAAATACTAGAAAAAATGGGTCATAAAAGACTTGCTTTAGAAGCAGGAGAAGATCCTCATAACTGTTCTATAGATTATATACTAGAGTGTCTTGATGCTATTTACTCTACATCTAATGACAACGGAAGTATAAGAAGAGCTAATGTTAATATTGCTGCTACTACTGTTGAGAATTATAAAAAATTAAAAGAAAAAGGAATAGGTACTTATATATTATTCCAAGAAACTTATCACAAACCAACTTATATAAGACAACATGGTAATTCTATAAAGAATGACTACTACTACCACTTGACGGCTTTTGATAGAGCTATGGAAGCTGGAGTGGATGATGTTGGGGCTGGAGTATTATTTGGATTAGCTAACCCTAAATTTGAAGTGCTAGGTCTTATGATGCATAATGCTCATCTTGAAGAAAATTTTGGAGTTGGATTTCATACTATTTCCTTCCCTAGATTAAAACCTGCAGAAGGTATGACATTAGAAGATTACCCACATTTAGTAGACGATTTTATGTTTAAAAAAATAGTTGCAATCACTAGATTAGCAGTACCTTTTACTGGAATAATAATGTCAACTAGAGAAAGTGGAGAAATGAGAAGAGAACTATTAAAGTATGGTGTTTCTCAAGTTAGTGCTGGTTCTAATACTGGTGTTGGAGGATACAAAGAAGAAGAAGAAGGTAGAAATGTTGACCAATTTAAATTAGAAGATCATAGAACACCTATACAAATACTAAAAGAACTTATAAGTGATGGTTATATTCCTAGTTACTGCACTGCTTGCTACAGAATGGGAAGAACTGGAGATAGATTTATGAGTTTAGCTAAGAGTGGTCAAATACACAACGTTTGCACTCCAAATGCTCTTACTACTTTGAAAGAATTTTTATTAGATTATGGTGATGAAGAGTTAATAGCTATGGGGGATGAATTAATAGCTAAAGAAATAGCAAAAATAGAAAGAGTAGATATTAAAGATATTGTATCTAATAATATGGTTGCTTTATCTAAAGGAGAAAGAGACTTATACCTTTAAGAATTACACAGATTTTTAATATTGTTAAATTTTTTTAATTTAGCTCCGCGTTTACTGTTTTTTAGATGTTTTTCATCAATAAATTACTTTTTTTACCATTTAAGGATTGGAGTATAGTCTAATTTTATATAATTATGTATTATCTTGTCAGTTACCTTCTATTGTATATTTTAATATATAGTATTAATATTATCTAAAAGAAAGGTGTATTAATGTAAAAGGGGGAAGTTAAGTGAAAACAACAGCTAATAAAACTATTCCATTTAAACAAAGGGGCGAAGAAAAAAAGGTTTCAAAATATTATAAGATTAATACTAAAAATAAGACTCTGTCTACCAATAAGGTTATACCTTACCCTAAATATAGAAAGAAAAAGAAAAATGGAGCTAAATTTGTTAAACACAATAAACCTCTTTTAATAGTTGCTATAATAGCATTTGCTCTTTCTCTTATGTCCTTTATTAATAGAGAATCAAAGCTTAATGATAATGGTTTGAATTCTAAACATACACTTTCAAACTCTACTACTTCAAAAAGAGTATTAACTCCAGCAGAATTTAAAAACACTTCTAAAATAGTATCTTTACAGGTTCAGAATGCCTTGAAGTTAAGTTCAAACAGCGAGGTTAGTACAAAGACTATGCATAGAAATGGAACATCTATATATGCTCAAGGAAGCGTAGAAGTGCCTTCTAAAGGAGAATTATACTTTGATATATTATTAAAAAATAATATAGCATCTTCACTTGTTATAAATGGAACTGAATATATGAAAAAATAAGTTAATTTAAATATAAAATAACCTATACAGAATAATTATTTAATCATTCCTGTATAGGTTATTTTTATTTACACGATATTATTCGATTTGTTCGACCGATTCGACTTGAAGCTTATAATTTTTATGCTATAGAACTTTCTCTCTCTTTGTCTAAAGGTAAGAATATTGGTGCTCTATTTTTAAACAAGCATACATACTTAAATCCTAAGTAACTTAACATATCATATGCTTTATCAAAATCCTTACACACATCTATAGCCCTATGCGAATCCGAACCTACGGTAATTATTTCTCCACCTAACTCTTTGTATCTTTTTACTATATCCACGTTTGGGTGTATACTATCCAACCCATATCGATATCCTGAAGTATTTAGCTCTATTCCTTTTCCTGATGATATAATATTTTTCAAAACTTCATCTATAACGTTTTTGTAGTCACTATATGCTAACTTATTATCTTCGTATATAGCATATCTTATTATATAGTCTAGATGACCATATGAATCGAAGTTTTTAAAAAGTTTTGTAGCCTCTATGATGCTTTCAAAGTATTTTTGATAGGCTTCTTTTTTACTATACCCTCTATAGTATTGTGGTCTTGATACGCTAACTTTATCAACAGCGTGTGTAGAACACAATACAAAATCGAAAGGTGTTGTAGCGATTATATTCTCAAGCTCTTTTTGAGCGTGTTTTTGAAATCCAACTTCTATTCCCGTTAATAGTTCTATATCATTATTATATTTTTCTTTATACCCCTCAATTTTCTCGCAATATTTTTTACAATCAATACTAATTTTTCCTTTTTTATATTCTAAATGATCTGTAAATGTTAGGTGGCTTACACCTATTTCTACACTTCTTTTTATTATAGATTCCATAGTATCTTTTCCATCACTAGAAAAACTTGTATGAACATGGTTATCTAATAAATTCATAATCCATCTCCTCTTATAAAATTTACCCCTACTAATATTGTATACATTATAAATAAATAGTTTGTTAAGTACACGTTAAATGTATACAGAATCCTTTATATAATTTTTTTAAAAAATAAAAAAAGTGTTAAATGTCAACACTTTTTTCATATACAAAATTTTTATAATTTATCTAAATTTTATAACCAATCCTAATTTCAAAAATAAAACAAAATTTTTATATGAAGAGGAATATTTGTATCCAAATCACTTAAATAATCTCTAATAGCTATTATACTTTCTTCATCTGTATTTTCATCACTTACAAGTAAAGTTGTTACTTCTATATGAATGCCTTTTTGATAAACTATTTCTATGGTTTTAAGTACTGGTTCTAGGGTAGCCTTGCATAAAGATTTATAGTACTTTTCATTGCCTTTTAAGTCAATATTCATTGCATCTATATATGGAATTATATTTTCTAAAGGTTCTTTATTTACATATCCATTGATTACTAAAACAACTTTTTTGTCCTTGTTCTTTTCTTTTAGCAGTTTTGCAGTTTCTAGTATATATTCATACCATATAAATGGTTCATTGTAGGTAAATGCAACTCTTATATTGTTTGGTACACTGATTATCGCATCAACAAGTTCTTCACTGATTACCCTTTTATAGTCAACTTCTTGCTGTGAAATATTATAATTTTGACAAAATGAACATTTAAAATTACATCCAAAAGTTCCCACCGATAGTATGTTATTTCCTGGATAAAAATTGTATAATGGCTTTTTTTCTATTGGATCAACTGCAATTGATGTTATGGCTTCATAGTTGTAGTTAACTAGTATAGTTTCTCCACTTTCATCTCTTATAGCTTTTCTAGGAATACAAATTCCACTTTCACTTATTGTTACTTCAAATTTGTAAAGTTTTAGTTTTGGTAAAATCCCATAGGTTATATGTACTAATTTATATTTTTTATCCTTTGCAATATAATATAGTGGTATTATTGCTCCATGGTCTAACTCTAATTTTACTCCATAGTTTTCATATGTCTTTTTATCTAAAGGAGCTACCAAAATTCCTTTACTAGTAGCCGTTCTAATTATCTCATTAGTTAAACTTTGATTTATATCAAATTCCATAGAAACTTCATTTGCTCCAAATCGAGATAAATCACCCTTTAAAAAGCCATTAATGTCTCAACAGCTTTTAGAAGAGCATATTTAGTTTTTTACTAATTACTTTAACTCTATTATATAAACTGAAGTTTGAGGTGGAATACTCATCGTCATAATATTTGAATGATATGCAACGATTATATCTCCTACATTTAAATCATCTATTGAGATTTCACTATATTCACAGTCTACTATTAATGTTTCATCACTATATACTAACCTAGTAAAAGTATAAATATCTTTTGGATTTTTTGCTATTGTTATATATTTAAATTTTTCGTTTGAACTTTCTACTATTTCTACTATAACACCTGTCTTATATGAACAACACTTCATAACTTATCCTCCTAATCTAAACCTATTTTTATATTTAATTTATGAAAATAATAAAAATGAGTGAATAAATTTATTTAAATATAGTATTATAGATATGGGATAGTTAGTATAAAATATTACTAAATCTCATATCTTTTTTTATATAAGTTAATTACTAAATGTAGTTAGTATAAATAGTATATTATGTTTAGTATAAATATGAGATAGATAGAACAAACTAAGCAAGAAGAAGGTGAACCAAAGATGAAAGTACAAGAAGTAAAATTAGATAATAACCAAAGAAGGTATTTATTGATTGAGGATAAGGGATTACCTTTAATACCAGTAGCAAGATATTTGAAATATTTAGATAATAGCGAAAAGAGTTTTAATACTCAAAAGACCTATGCTTATTCTTTAAAACTATACTTTGAATACCTTGAAGAAATAAATGTAGATTATAGAAATATTAATATCAACATATTATCTAATTTTGTAGGATGGCTTAGAAATCCATATGAAAACAATAAAGTTGTTACTCTTAAACCTACTAAGGCTAAGAGAACAGAAAAAACAGTCAATTTAACTATCACAGTTGTAACAAATTTCTACGACTATTTATATAGAACAGAAGAAATCAATAATGATATGGTGGAGAAACTTATAAAGCAAGTATTTACAGGAGGACACAAGCATTACAAAGACTTTTTACACCATGTAAATAAAGATAAGTCATCAAGCAAGAACATATTAAAAATAAAAGAACCAAGACGTAAAGTTAAAATTCTGACTAAAGAAGAAATGCAAAAGGTATATGATGCTACTACTAATGTAAGAGATGAATTTTTAATTAAATTATTGTATGAAACAGGTCTTAGAATAGGCGAAGCCTTGTCTTTATTCATTGAAGATATTGTATTTGACCATAATAGAGGACACAGAATCAAATTAGCTGATAGAGGGGAACTTTCTAATGGAGCAATGCTAAAAACAGGCGAAAGAGAAATACATATATCTCAAGAGTTGATAGATTTATTTGATGACTATGCTTATGATATTTTAGATGAATTAGAGATAGATACGAATTTTGTTTTCGTAAAATTAAAAGGTAAAAATAAAGGACAGCCTTTAGAATATCAAGATGTTAGTGATTTATTTAAAAGGATTAAAAAGAAAACTGGAATAGATGTTCATGCTCACCTTTTAAGACATACTCACGCTACTATTTATTATCAGACTACAAAGGATATAAAGCAGGTACAAGAGAGATTGGGACACTCACAAATACAAACTACTATTAATATGTATCTACACCCTTCTGACGAAGATATAAGGTCTAATTGGGAGATAGCACAATCATCATTTAAGATAATTAAGGGAGGTACTAATGACAAATAATATAACAAGTATTTTTAGACATGATACAGTAAATAATTCTAATGACAAAATAACTAAAAGTTTATCTAAATATATTGAAAAAACAATAAATGAAGATAAATCAGTAACTTATACAGAAGTACTAACACCTTATTTTTTAGACAATGATAAATGGCATATAGACTTTTTAGGTGAGATAGAACAATTTAAAGAACAAGTTCAAAACTACAAATTTTCTAATAAGAATATATCCTTTCCATTTCACAATGAAAATATAAATAAAGAAATGAAGTTTATAGTATATAATAAATTATTTTCTGATGAATGGGGATTGCAAGCAATTTTAATGAGTCAAATGCAATTTATTAGACGATTATCAAAGTTTATCAATGAAAAATATCCTAATATAAACTCATTTAAAGAATTAGATTTAGAAAAAGCAAATATTCAATGGATAGATTGGTTAAGTAGTAATAATATAGCCACTATAACAAAAAATAATGGATTTACAAAATTAAGTGAAAAAGATTATTTTTGTAAAACCCCTTCTGTTAACTTTTTAGGAAATACAATAAGTTCGTTTAACCAATTAACAGATGAAAGAGAAGAATGGGAAAAAGATATATGGGATGTTAGAAATTTAGAGCAGTATGGAATAACTTATAGTAAGTCTTCTCAACACCATTATCTAAGTTTTGAAAAAATAAATAATCTTAAAATAAGAGAAGAAGTAAAAAAATATATAAAACAAAGACTAATTTCTAACAATAAATTTTCTTGGAATACGGCAATGAATTATTTGAAATTTATTCCTCCATTTTTAAATTATATAAATGAAGCAGAGCCTTTATGGAATGATTTAAAAAGCTTAGAAAGGCAACATATATTAAAGTATATAGAGTGGTTGAATATATATGCTAAAGAGAATTTAACACGAAAAGATTCTAATTCTAAGTTATATATAGCAAGGTCATTGGAGTGTATTCAAAAGTTTTTATCAGATATTCAACTTAGAGAATATGACATTGCTCCTATAAAAAATGTTAGAGTTTTGATACTTCCAGAAGATAAACCTAAAGTCCCCAAAAAATCTAATGACCAAATTGATTATGTTCCAGACTTCGTATTAGAGCAATTATTTGATAATATAAATAATCTTCATAAAGATATTATTCCAGTTGTTTATGTGATGTTCAAAACAGGACTTAGAGTATCGGATGCTTTAGAATTAACTCATGATTGTTTAGTTAAATTGAATAATAAGTATTGGATAACTACAGATATAGAAAAAGTTTATGTAGAAGGTCACAGAATACCCATTGATGATGAACTTGCTAATATGTTAGCGATTTTAATTGATAGTTCTAAGCAATATAGTAATCAAGATAATAACCCAGAAAATTATATATTTGTTAGATATAAAGGTTCTCGAAAAGGTAAGCCATATGGTCAAGAGTGGATTCGAAATAAACTTAATTTGTTAGCAATAGATTATAATATAACTGATGAACTTGGAAAGAGATATCATTTTAAAAACCATGCTTTTAGGCATACTTATGCAATAAAACTTCTTAATGGTGGTGCTGACATACTTACTGTTCAAGAATTACTGGCTCACGCCTCACCAGAAATGACTATGAGGTATGCTAAATTACTTGATGATACTAAAAGAAAGACTTTTGATAAAGCAGTAAAACAAGGTATATTTAGTTTCAATGAAAGTGATAAGTTAATAGAGGAAAATGATGGTGAGATACCATCTGATATTATAGATATGCTTTATACTAATCACAAATTAAATGCTCTTGATACTCCATATGGTACCTGTATGCAAAGAACTAATGGTAAGTGTAGTTATGCTAAACAACCACCTTGTTTAACTTGCAATAGTGGAAAACCATGTAAAGATTTATGTGTTGGTGCATTTGAAGGTGATACCGTTAAGTATGAAATACTAATAAATTCAACTAAAAATATGATTGAAAATGCTAAAATGTATAATAGAACTGAAATGGTATGTGAAAATGAAGAGTTACTGAAATTATATGAAGATGTTTACTCTAAAATATCACAAGGAAACATGATTTACAGTAGAATAGATAAGTTGAAAAAGAAGGTGAATTAATTGAGCAATTACAATCGTACAGAACATTTAAAAGAATTGCATAGCAAACGAAAGGCTATGACACAAGAGAAGGTCGATAAGGCAATACAAATCCTTATAAAAACTCAAAAGCCTATTAATTTTAATAGTGTTGCAAGTGAAAGTGGAGTTACTAAAAAAACTTTATATGATAATAAAGATATTAGAGAACGGATTGAAACTCTTAGACATCAACAATCTCAAGTTCCTACTCCATCACAGGTTAAAAGAGAAATGAATGATAATAATAAAGATTCAATTATTGCAAGTTTAAAAAGGAAAATCAAAAGACTTGAAGAAGATAACAAAGAACTTAAAGAGCAACTTAAAGTTAACTATGCTGATATATATAAACAATTATAGTTGTATAATGGTAATATAAAATAATTTTATAAAGGAGGTACGCATTTGGGAATAGGAGATGCTTTAGTAAAAATTGTTGATTTAATAATTACTTTCTTTTCAGGAGATGAATGGAAAAAAATATTTAAAAAGACAAGGAAAAAATAATATTAGTAAATATAAAAACCAATAAAATTTATTGGTTTTTATATTTTCAATAACATATTATACATATATAGTATATTACATACAAGTATTTTAAATAATTATTAAATTATACTCTTGATAACTATATCCACTCATTTCTTTATTTACTTTATATTTTGCAATACCTTTAATTATATCTTATGATGATTTTCTGCATATAGTCGCAT
>NZ_JBOFOR010000243.1:0-8574 GCF_051659545.1 Romboutsia sp.
ATGAAAAAGAGATATATGCAGTACCAGGTAGTATAAAAAGCAGATATAGTGAAGGATGCAATAGATTAATAAGAGAAGGAATAAAAACATATCTATCACCAAAAGATATAATAGAAAATAATGAATTAAAAATAACTAAAACAATAGATGAAAGAGAAAATATAATATTGTCACTTCTTAATAAAAATGGGACTACAATTGATTTTATAAAGTTAAAAACAGGATTAAAGGAGTGTAGCCTAGAACAATTGCTATTTGAGATGGAGGTAGATGGCTCAGTGAAACAAGTAGGAGGACTATTTTTCCCAAGCTAGACACCAGGTGTGCAGAATCAGGCGATAAATCTACAAGATCCCAGGTTTATCTATGTAAAAATAAAGATAAGGGAAAAAATATATGTTATAATAATACATATGTAATCATAAGTTCATATATAATAGTTCTATTGTCACAAAAATAAATTTAGGGAGGGAACTGTGTATATCTTAAATTTTATTAGAGGATTCTGCATGGCACTAGCAGATAGTATACCAGGTGTATCTGGAGGTACTATAGCATTTATATTAGGTTTCTACGATGATTTTGTAAACTCATTAAATAATCTAATATCGGGAAGTAAAATAGAAAGAATGACTGCACTAAAATTTTTATATAAAATAGGAATAGGATGGATAACAGGATTTATACTATCGGTATTATTTATAACTTCAATATTTGAAAAAAATATATATGAAATAAGCTCGTTATTTTTAGGCTTTATAATAGCATCTATTCCTTTAATAGTCAAATCTGAAATAAAAACATTATTAAATAACAAGAAAAATATATTATTTTTAATAATTGGAATTATAATAGTATGTTCTATGACCTACTTTAATCCAGCCAAAGGTAATGGAAATAGCTTTTCTATCAAATCAGAGAATTTAAATTTATTGTATATAGCATATATATTTATAACTGGAATGATAGCTATATCAGCAATGGTACTACCTGGTATATCAGGGTCTACTATACTATTAATATTTGGATTATATGTACCGATACTTAATGCTATAAAACAAGTTCTTAAGTTAAACTTTGAATATTTGCCAGCTATATTAATATTTGGTTCAGGAATAATAGTGGGCATTTTAGTAACTGTAAGAGTTGTAAGATATTTACTTAGAACTTTTAGATCACAGACTATATATTGCATAATAGGTCTTATGATAGGTTCTATATATGCAGTTATAATGGGACCTACATCACTTGAAGTACCTAGACTAGCTATGAGTACGTCAACTTTTAGTGTGGTATTTTTTGCTATAGGATGCACCTTAGTTCCTGCTTTAGAAAAACTTAAAGATGTATTTAAAAACAAAAGTTTAGAGTTAGAAAATCTAGAAAATTAGATGGAAAGCCGTATGCCAGGAAAAAAATCCTAGAACTTACGGCTTTTGTTGTTTTAGACAATAAAGGTTATAACGATATGCAAAATATATAATAATATGGTATAATTTTCAAGTGAGAAATACGAATATGAGATATATATTCGGAGGGTAAAATGACAAAATACAAAGGCATAACTTTGCTAACAATAGGGGCAATAACAGTTACAACAACACTATCAAATGCAATAGCTACACCATATTTAGTAATAGACTCAACAGAAGAACAAAAAATAACAGAACTAAAAAAAGAAATATATAAATTCTTCAATACAAAATATACAAGCAACAAATCTCTAATTAGCAATTCTAATAATTTAGGAAAAACTGCTTACAAAATACAAATCTCTGATAACCTAGAAACTATAGATAGTTCACCTTATCTGACTAGTTATGCAGAATTTGAGAAAAATTTTAATCAAAAATACTCAAACCTTACCTATACTCAAAAAATAATAGTAAAATACTCTACAATAAGTAGAACTCTATCAAATGGAGAATTAGTAGACTACAAACAACAAAAATACACTGGAAATGAAAAAGAAGTAATCTGGAAAACACTAGAGGATGGAACTAAACAAGGAAAAATAATTATATCCCCAGATACAACTACACAAGAACCTAGGTTTATCTATGTAAAAATAGGAGATACCTTACTAGATATAAATAAACCAATATTCAGGCAAAAAAATGGATATTACATAGATAGTAATGGCTACACTATAAAAAAAGTAGATAACAATATAATAGAAACCATACAAACATTACCTAATGGAGTAATAGATGGATGCTATGAAGACACCAAAATATCACTAGGCGAAGAGGACAAAATACAAAACACAGATGCAATAGTAAAATATGCAGACATCATAAATACACAAAAACTAACAGTAGAAGATATTTACGAACCAAATACGGGGAGACTTACTATAAAAGGAAATGAACTATTAAAAAGTCTTCAGAACAATAACTATTTAATAAGTCTAGAAGGAACAAACAAAATAACTGATGAACCAAGTAAACTATATATAGATAAAAGTGACAATAACAATATAGTCCTAAGATATATTAATAATAATATAGAAGTAAATACTCAGGATTTATCAAGCATGAATATTATAATAGAAGAAAAAACTACAGATAACAAACACATAATAAATAAACTAATAATAAAACCTACTAGAAAAGCAGGACTTGATACTCTAGTTAAACTACTAATAGAGAATCCTCCTATACAAACTCATGCTGGACTAAATAGATATGAAACAGCAGTACAAGTGAGCAAAGTAGCCTACAAACAAACTACTGATAATGTAATCCTTGTATCAGGTGAAAGTCAATCTTTAGTAGATGGGTTAACCTCAACGCCTTTAGCTGCTAGTTTAAATGCACCAATACTTCTTACAAAAAAGGATGAAATACCTAAAGAAACCATAGAAGAAATAGAAAGACTAAAAGCCAAAAACATATACATAATTGGAGGCGAAAGTGTAATCTCTCAAAAAGTATATAATAAATTAGATAGATACTATGGAAAAAATATAAAGCGAATCTATGGAAAAGATAGATATGAAACCTCTATAGCTGTAGCAGATGAACTAGTTAAAAATAAAAAGCAAAAATTAGATACATTCATAGTGGGAGGAAATGGACAAGCAGATGCATTATCGATATCTTCCTTAGCCGCAAGTAAGCAATCTCCAATAATTCTTACGCCTAAGGAGAACCTGTCTTACGATGCTAGATACTTTTTACATGAAAATACAAGCAAAGCTTATATAATAGGTGGTACAAATATAGTAGCAAATACAGTAGCACAAGATATATTAAATCTAAACTTAAGCGTAAAAAGAATAGAAGGAGAAAGAAGACAAGATACAAATGCAGCAGTTATAAAAGAGTTTTACACAAATGGAAAAGAACTCTACAATAATGGAGGTATTATAATTTCTAAATCTACTGATGAAGGACTAGTAGATTCTCTAGCAGCAGGAATACTAGGAGATAAAATAAATGCTCCTATAGTACTAGCTACAGATAGCTTAACCTATGACCAAGAAGATGTTTTAACTGAATTAAAATCAAAAGACAATAAGCTACAAGTTGGATATGGAGTATCATCTAAAGTAGCAGAATATATATACAAGCTAAAATAAAATTAATAATATAATCTTATAACCTACCAAAATACACTAATTTAGATAGAAAATTTAAAATTATTTCCAAAATTATACTTTATGAGTAGAAATCTGATACTTATATGTACTAACATATAAGTATCAGACTAAAATACGGGGGAAATATAATGAAAAAAATAAGCATCTTATTAGTTGTAGCAATTCTATTTGTCAATTTACCTTTATACAAAGTTGAGGCAAATGAAAACATCCAAATAAAAAAAATAATGGGTGAGAACATATATGAAACAGGAACAAAAATAAGCCAAGAAGGCTGGAAATCTACAGCAAATACTGTAGTACTACTAAATAGTAAAGCAATTATAGATGGTATAGTAGCTTCACCTTTGGCTAGTATCTATGATGCACCAATACTTTTAACAAACCAAGACAATTTACCTACAGAAATGAAAAAAGAATTACTTAGACTAAAACCTAAAAATCTAATAATAATAGGTGGAGAAACTATGGTATCTAGTCAAGTTATAAATGATATAAAAACCTTTCTTCCAAGTACAGCCATAGAAAGAATAGGTGGAGAAAATAGATATGAAACTTCTTTAATGGTAGCAAAAAAAATAAATGAAAAGCAAAATATTAAGGAAATCTATATAGGCTATGGAGGTTCAGAAGCGGATTTACTATCTATAGCCTGTAAAGCAGGAGAAAAAAAACAACCTATTATCTTAACCAATAAAAATTTCCTAGAAAATACGACCTATGAATGGTTAGCTAGTAAGAAAATTGATAATGCCTATTTTATAGGTGGTGAATCAGTAATTCAAGAAGAAGTAATAACCAGCATAAATAGCATTAGTAATAATGATGTAACTAAAAATAGAATTTCTGGAGCTAATAGATTTGAAACAAATGCAAAAGTGATAGAAAAGTTTTACTATAACAAAAAACTAGAAAGTCCTTTAATAACAAACTCTAAAGCTTATGAAACAGCTTTAATGGCAACGCCTTTAGCATCAAAATTAAAATCACCTATGATACTAGTAGGAGATAATGGATTAGATACAACACAGGAGAAAGTTCTAAGTAGTAAATATACGAATACTATCTATACAATAGGTAGCAATATTAATGATTCTACTATAAATAAAATAGTAAACACTTTAACGTATAAAGAAGATACCTCAGACAATGGTATTAGTAAAGATATTTTATTTTTTGTACCACATCAAGATGATGAAATTATAAGTTTTTCAAATGAAATCAAGAAGTACATAGATAAGGGTTATAACGTAAATGTAATTTTAATGACTGATGGCTCACAGTCAGGAGTTAGAGAAATTTTAAATGGAGAAGGGATAGTCTGTAACCTACACAAATATATTCATAGTCCTTACAAAGAAAATTATAAATGTGACAATATGTCAATTAGTTACGTAAATGACCTGCAGTTTACTAAATACAGAAATGATGAATTTAAAAGAGCTTTATTAAAGCTAGGTTTAAAAGAAGAAAATATTCATTTTTCTAGATATAAAGAACCAGATAAAAAACTATCTAAAGCTATGGTTACTCGAGGAATGATGGAGTTTTTAGAAAAATATCCAAATGCTAGTGTGCATACTTTTTACGACAAGTCTTATAGCAAGGAAAATCACAGTGACCATGTTATCTTAGGAGTAGTAGCTAGAGAACTGTATAGTCAAGGTAAAATTAAAAACTTGTGTTATCATATAGAGCCATATTTATATGATAAATTTTTAAATAGTGGATTAAAAGAAAATGTATTGGTAGAATATGCAGAAAGCAAAAATGCTGAACAAAGTATCATAGAAGCAATGAGGGAGTATTGTATATGGGAACCACAAAATGGAAAGATGGCAATAGGCTATCATTCAGTAAGTAGCATATTTGATCAAGCTATGAAGCTGCCAATTAACTATACAATTAAGTTTTTACAAGGTTTTTAATATCTAAACCTTGTAAGAATTTGTATAATATTACTAGGATGAATAGAATGGGGGAGAATACGTAGCAATATCTAAAAAAATTACAAGTAGATTCAAATTTTAAAATTATAAGTAAATATGATAATATAAACAAGATAATTCAACCTAAAACAGTAACGGGACAAGGTGTATTTGGAGATAATAAACCTCTACAACTAACTTATATAAATGGAGAAGCAAACTTAAAAAATAGCTATTATTTTATAGATACCACTAGAGGCAAGGAGCCTATAGCAGCTTTTGATGGCAAGGGGAGTTACAAAATTAGGATATCTAATAGCCCAGCAACTAGGTGAAGATACTATGGGAAGAATCTTCTATAATGCTTTGACAGAAGGCTTGTATTCTCAATCAGATTTTAAACATTTAGGACAAGTATTACTTACAAAAACTGCAACAACACAAGAAAAACAAGCTGCAGCTAAAGACGGTAGAGTTAAAAGTAATGACTTAATAGACGCTTTATCTATAGGAGTGTTTGCAGCTAAACGAGATTCACCAGTCTTAATAGTAAGCAGAACTTTAGATAGTACACAAAAATTAGCCTTATCAACTAAGAAACCAAGCAAAGTAACTAAAGTTGGAGGAAATGGAAATGAAAGTGCTTTTGAAGAGTTAAAAAGTATATTTTAATATATAAACCACAGTCTAGGGTTACAAAATAGTCATCAACTTTTAACATTAATTTAAAAGTAAATTTACCTTTGAATTGTTATAATTACATTAATTACTAAAATTGTAAATAAAAGTAAAGTTAAAACATAAAGGTAAGGAGATGGAGATTTATAATCAAACTACAATAGTATTAAAAAATGGGGGACTATATAATGGGAAAACTAATTAAAAATATGAAGTTATCTCTAATACTTGGAGTGATGTTTGTGAGCTTGCTAGCAAATAATGCGTATGCAGAAGACATTATGCAAATAAAAGATTTTACAGGCAAAGATATAGCAAACAAAATAGTACAAGAAGGATGGGGAAATTCTGCAGATACAGTAATTATATTAAATAGTAAAGCTGTAATAGATGGCATCTTAGCAACACCTTTATCAGGTATTTACAATGCACCAGTACTTTTATCAGATAAAGATAATTTAAAACCAGAAACTAAAGCTCAACTTACGAAATTAAAACCTAAAAATGTAATAATTATAGGTGGAGAAAATATAGTATCAAATAATGTTAAAAAAGCTATTCAAAGTCTTTTAGGCAATGTCAATATAGAAAGAATTGGTGGAAAAGATAGATATGATACTTCACTATTAATAGCTAAGAAAATAGATACACAGTTTAAGGTAGAAAAAATATATGTAGGCTATGGAAATTCAGAGGCTGATTTAATATCTATAGCAAGTAAATCGGGAGAAGAAAAAACACCTATTATCTTAGCTAAAAAAGAGGCAATACCACAAAACCTATACGACTGGTTGGCTACTAAACAATTGTCAAATGCTTATTTTATAGGTGGGGAAGCTGTTATTTCAAATAACGTAATAAGTAGCGTAAACAATATAACTAGCAACAATGTAACCGAAAATAGAGTTTGGGGAAAAGATAGATTTGAAACTAATGGAAAACTAATAGAAAAGTTTTATAGTAACAAGGAGCTAAACAGTGCTCTAGTAACCAATGTAAACGATTATGAAACTGCACTTATGGCAATTCCGTTAGGAATAAAACTTAAATCACCCTTAGTTATAGTAGATAAAAATAATGTAAATGCTACACAAAGCCAAGTCTTAAACCAAAAGTATACTAATAAAATATATAAATTAGGAAATTATGTACAAGACGGAGCTTTTAACACTATAGTAAATGGTTTAAAATATGATCCATTATTTGACAATCAAAATACAAGTAAAGATGTTCTATTTTTTATACCACATCAAGATGATGAAATGTTAAGTTTTTCAACTGTTATAAAACAATATGTAGACAAAGGGTTTAATGTAAATGTAGTTTTAATGACAGATGGATCTTGGGCTGGTCTTGAAAAAGTTATAAATGGAACTAATGGAGTTTGCAAAATTCATAATGTAGTACACAATCCTAAAAAAGATGGGGCTAAAGTAAATGGAGTTAGCATCAATACATTTACTAGAGCTAATACAGTACAGTGTAGAAATGATGAATATACTAGAGCGTTACAAAAGCTAGGATTAAGAAAAGACAATATACACATTTCTAGTTTTGTGCAAGAAGATTTGGGTGTAAAGAAGGATACAACGATTAAAGGTATGATGGAGTATTTAGACAAGTATCCAAATGCAGCAGTACACACTTTCTATTATTCACCTTTTAGCAAAAGAACACATACAGATCATTTAGGTCTAGGTGTAGCAGCAAAAGAATTATATGATAATAAAAAGATAAGTAAGTTATATCTTCATGTAGAGCCTTATTTAGCTGATGAATTTATAGCTAAGAATAAAAATGTAAAGTTATATGCAGCTTATCCAAGCACAAATGCTGAAAAAAATAGCATCATAGAGGGATTAAAAGAATATATGGTTTGGCAACCAAAGGATGGTAAATACGCTATAGGATATCATTCAGTTAAGAAATTAATTGATACTCAAATTAAAAATTCAGTTAATTATTTCCTTGAATATAAATAATAGTGATAAGAAAAATTTTAACTAAGTTAATAAAAATAAGTCATAGCAAAATGCTATGGCTTATTTTTATATTTATTAATATATTGAATTAAAAATAAAAAAAATTGAAAACTAAGTATAGGAATTTTTCTAGTAGCGCCATCTAAAATATATAGATTATGAGCGAAGAGGGGGATTATATAAGCCGTACCGACATTGCGAATGCCTGGAGGAAGGCTTATATAATCCTTCTCGAGCGGTCTCTATATTGTTATACGGCGAATTATTCTAACCTTCAAAAATTACTTTAAATTATCCTATTTTTCATAAATTTAAGGAGATTGAATAATTTGCCTCTATTAATTATATAATTTTGGTCAAATTATATAATCTTTAAGATAAT
>NZ_JBOFOR010000244.1:0-3455 GCF_051659545.1 Romboutsia sp.
AGAATAAGAGAACTAGCGAATAACTATGAAGAGTATAAAAATCACCTTCTATGCTTACATGATAATATAAAAGATTTAATGGAAATCTTTGAAAAAAGACATTATTATATTAAAGAGATGAAAGGTAGCTATTCTATTAAATATGTATTACCAGCATTATGTCCAAATGATGAAGCTTTAAATTATAAAAAATTAAATATCCAAAATGGTAGTCAAGCAATGGATGTTTTTGCAAAATTACATCTAAAAGAAGAGACAGAAAAAGAAGCAATACGAAAAGACTTATTAAAATATTGTGAACTAGACACATTGGCTATGGTAAAGATATGGGAAAAATTAAATTACTTAATTAATTTAGAATTAGTATGTAACTAATAAGCTAATAGTTTTATAAATTACATAGTCAAAATAGTATTAAATAATATAAAAATGCACCTATAAATAAAGATAGGTGTATTTTTATATAATATAAGCAAAATAGGCAATTCTAGGTTAAATAATAAACTCCCTCAAATATTTAGTATATTTACAATATAGAAAGTTAGATTAAAAATATATAAGCTAATCGAAGTAAGAAAATTTAAGAAATGCTCATCAAATATAATAAACTACGCAAATTTCTTAGAAAACCCAACTACTGAAAATAGTAAAATATTAAGAGAACTTTCAAAAAATATACTTAAAGACATTGATAACCTAGAAAATTTATTTAGATATAATGATTACTCTTTAGAGGACTTCACCTTTGATAATAATACAACTAAAAACTTTGATTTAGAAATCAATAAGTTAAAAGAAGCTACTGAAATTGTAAGAGATAGATTCAAAGACGATATGGTTAATAATAGAAATAAATACCTTGAAGAAAGCAATTATTATAACCTAGCTAACAAAGTTTACTGCCTAGAATTTTTAAACAGATTCATCAAAACTAAACTTTCTAAGAATTTACTAGCAGATAAATATGAAGATATTGATTTTGATAGTAGTTCATACAAAACATTACTAGACTGGAATGATGACTTAGTCTAATCAAAAAACAATAAATAAATCTGGCAAAAAAACTAAAATGCAGCGACCTTCTAAGAAGGTGCATTTTCCAATACTTTCAATTCAAAATAGGCAACAGTAGGCAAACTATTGAAAGCCAACCTAAAATTTCGTATCATTATCTTAGAAAGAGGTAAACTTTATTTCCCTCAAAAACCCTAGGGGGTGCGGAACTTGACTTATTTTGTCAAGTTATTGCCACAATTGAAGTGAAAGACATTAAAATTGCACATATATATTTTTTACCTAAAGTAAATGATGAGGATCAAGACGAAAAAAATACACAAATGAAGAACAAAAATATTTTATGGAGTTTAATATGAAATTAATTTTAAATATTAAGAAATTTCAAAACACAAATATAATTAAAATTAGAGGCGCCTCCTACGCCTCTATATTTATTTTAAAAATTATCTTACACTTATAATGTAGAAAGGAAAAGAAAAAATGAAACTTACAGACAAAGTAATAAACATAATAATAGCAGAAACAAAACAAAGACTAGGATGGAATGATGCAAACATAGGAAAATGCCTAGAAAAAGGATGCAAATCACTATCAATAAAAGAAGAAAAAGAACAAATAAAAGAAAAACAATACGCAAAAAAATTTCCAGAAGATATAAAAAGAAAAATGAGAACATTAAAAAATATATCATTAAATAACATAGTAGAAAAAGAAAGCTACAAACAAGAATTCATAAAGTTTTGTGACCTATTATTAGCAGGACTAGAAACAGAACACAATTACAAAGAAAAAATACAACTATTAATAAGACAAATAGATAACTACAAAGACCAAGTTGTAAAGTACAAAATTAAATTGGAAATGGAGAAAATAAGAATGAACAAAGAACAAACCAAAGTACTTTTTCTCTCAGATGAAATATATAACATGATAGACGAACGTTCCTACACTAGTGACTATGACATTGACTGTATAGAAGATGAAGATAAATACGATAAGTATATAGCAGTAAGTAGAGATGTAACCTTTAGAATTAAGTATGAAACGGATGAAGCAATATTTAGAGTACTGCGAGATGATCTATCAGTTAAAACATATCTAATGATGATAGGAACAGAACTGGCTTCGCAGGTTATTGAGTTCGAAAGTGTAAAATCAGCAGTACAATTTATACTTAACTATATAAGTAGCAATGAAGATGTAGAATTAACCAATATGGAAAAAAACGATGAAATAGAGCATATATGCTTTGATGGTACCATAGAAAAAGAAATCATAACTTATGACACACTAAACTCATTTGGAGAAAAGATAGACTATCTACTATCTTAATAATAAATAAAGGAGTGTAAAATATGCTATTTAACGAACAAAAAGTACATAAACCAGGCTATGAAAAAGGCTCTCTTGAAGAAAAAGGTATAAACTTCATAAATTCTCAAAGAGGTAACACATACCTTACAGACGCAATAAAATTCACAATATACACAAGAATCATACAAAGAGGAGGAATAGAATCCAACCAATTTGACAAATGCTGCAACGAGCTACTAGAAATCTGCCAAAATACCTATATAAAAGCTCTAGAAAACAAAGAAGCACATATCCATCAAAAAAACTCACTATCTACAGAAGACATAGAATACCTATCAAACATACAAGACTTCAAAAACCTATGCAAAAGCATAAACTACAACTTCGACATAATCAGTAGTGCAGATGATGAAGAAACTGAATTTGACACAGATAAATTAGGTCAAGGGTATATCGCTGACTTAATAGACCTAGATCTAACACTGAATGAAATGAATATTGATAGACAACTATTCCACGACAAAGTAGAAAACCTTGCAAACTCAATAAAACATCTAGGAGAAGAAATAAAAAAATATGCAAAAACTATGTTTGGTTATTCAATCTATAATGGAAGTAACATAGCCATTACATCCTTATTACTAGGAAGTGAGTACATTATAGAAATGGGAGAATTTATATATAACAGTATAGTAGATACTGATAATAACATAAAACCACTGAGAGACTATAAAATAGAAATGCTTTATGGTGAAGGTTATTTTCCTTTTGATGATATAGATAATACTTGTGAATTTAAAATAATATATTAGAGAGGTGTATAATATGGAACATATATGTTATGAAGAATTTTACAATGAAAATAAAGAACAAGACTTTTGGAGCATAGATAAGAGTATATGGACTGATTCAGAGTTTTTTACAGCTTTAATATGTAAAATAAATAATAGTAAAGTGAATGCAAGTGAAATAATTTCATACTTTAGTGTTATACGGCGAATTATTCTAACCTTCAAAAATTACTTTAAATTATCCTATTTTTCATAAATTTAAGGAGATTGAATAATTTGCCTCTATTAATTATATAATTTTGGTCAAATTATATAATCTTTAAGATAATTTAA
>NZ_JBOFOR010000245.1:0-3657 GCF_051659545.1 Romboutsia sp.
TAGATCCTAATAAGATTGGAGGAAGTAGTGCATAAATTAAAATTGATTCAAGAAGATAAAATTACAGATATAACAAATATGGTTGGGAACATAAATTTTAATACAAGTGTAGATGCGTTGGGAGCAATGTTTGAGTTCAGTATTCCAAGAAGCTTTAAAGATAAAAATTATAAATTAACAGAAATAATAAAAACTGGAGATATTATTAAATTTGAAAATACAAAAAATTTATTTACAGGAATGATTATAGATATAGATACTCTTAAATTTTCAAAAGAGATAAAGTGTTTTGATTTTTATTTTTACTTAAATAAGAATAAGCTTATAAAGCAGTTTAAGAATTTGAATGCATCAGCTTGTATAGAAAACTTATTAAAGAGCGTAGGAGCTAAAGTAGGGACTATAACAAGCATAGCAACTTCAATTGATAAAATATATAAAAATAATACTGTAGCAGAAATAATAGATGATATTTTAAAAATTGTAAATGAAGAAACAGGCAAAAAATATCTTTTGGAGATTGAAGATACAACATTTAGTCTGGTTCCATATAAAAAAATAAAAGTTCAAGTGACTAAAAATATTTTTGGAATGCCAACTTTAACAGAAAGTATAACAGATATGAAAAATATTGTATTGGTAGTTTCAAATGATTCAGAAGATGAGAGTATTTATGCAAAGGCTGAAGACAAAAATAGTGTAAAAAAATATGGAATGCTTCAAGAGATAATAGAAGTTGATCCTAATAAAGATGACATTTCAAAAGTTAGAAATATAGCTAATACAAAATTAAAAGAACTAAATAAAGTTTTAACCACTTCAAGTTTAAGTGTTTTAGGAAATGATGAATTGAAGGCTGGAAGACTTTTAGATGTTGAGATTAAAGAATTTGGAATAAAAGAGGAGTTTTTAATAAAAAGTTGTACTCATACATTTCCAAAGGGGAATCATATTTGTAGTTTAGAGCTAGAGGTGGATTGATGAATTATCAGTTAATGTTAGCCAAAATGTTTAAAGTAAATGAAAATAAAGAGATTGAATTTGAAGCTTGCATCGGACAAGTCATCAAAGCACCACCAGAGACAACTATAAGTATTTGGGATGGACAAGTTATTTTATATCCACATCAATTATATATGAATGACAGGTTGTATGATGACTATACAAGAAACTTTGATATAGATGGAGAGATAACAGAAATAGCTATACAAACCACATCAAGTAATATAGATGCAGGACCAGGTCCTCATAAGCATAGTCATGGAACAATAGAGGGAAAAGGAAAGTATAAAGCTATAGGAACAATTATAAATACAGATACACTTATAATTGGAGATTATGTAAAGGTAATTCCAACAGAAAAAGGGCAGAAGTGGTTTATTGATTCTAAGTATAGGAAGGTAAAAGAATGAGTATTTTTCCTGTATTTAATGAAGTTTTAGATGTGAAAGAAGAAAAAAAAAAGAATGGAAAAAAAGAGATTTTATTTGATTTTAAAGCTAAAAAGATTGTTATAGTTGATGGAAAAACAAAAGAAGCGACTGAAGTTGAGCAAGTTCGTCAATGGATTCAACTTCTGATATCAACTCAAGTAAATAAATACAAAGTATATGAAGATACAGAATTTGGTATGACTGATTTATACAATTTAAGAGGTCATAATATATTTAATACACCATTTGGAGTAATGGAATTAGAGCGTGAAATTAAAGAAAAAATTATGAATAAAAAAGAAGTTCAAGAAATAATAGATATAGCTTCAAGAGTACAATTTAATAGCCTAAATATAGAGGTCACAGTGAAATTAAAAAGTGGTGAAACTCTTACAAGTGAGGTGAGTATAGAGTGATAGAATATAAAGTTCCTACAATAGATGAGATAGAAGAGGAGATGTTAAATAATATATCTGATGATTACGTAAAAGATATTGGAACTTTTACAAGAGATATGATAAGAACATATGCTATAGAGTCTCATAAATTTGAAAAGAAATTAGAAGAATATTATAAAAAATTAGATATTTATAATTTAATTGAGAATGAGCTTACTAAATTTGTTGAACAGAGAAAAGGACTTCATAGGAAAAGTGCAAATCCAGCTAAAGGAGTTTTAACAGTTGAAGGAACAGGAACTATTAAAATTGGAGATGTATTTGAAACAGCATCAGGAAATAGATATAAAACAACTGAAGAAGTTGCTATAGATAAAGTAGGTATTGTAAATATAGAAGCGATTGAACCAGGAAGTACTGGAAATGTAGGAGCTAATTCAATTGTTTTTATTCCAGTAACAATTCAAGGAATTGAAAAAGTTACAAATAAAGCTCAATTGATAGATGGATATGATGAAGAAACTGATGATTCATTAAGAGAAAGATACTTGATTGAAATTCAAAAACCTTCAACAAGTGGGAATGTTTACCATTATATGCAGTGGGGAAGAGAAGTTGTAGGTGTGGGAGATGTAAGAGTTTTTCCTTTGTGGAATGGAAATAATACTGTTCAAATAGTAATAATAGATGATAATAAAGTTGTAGCAAATCAAGAGCTAATAAACAGAGTGCAGGAATATATAGACCCTAAAGGTACAAATGATAGAACTTGGGGAACAGGCTCTGGAGCAGCTCCTATAGGAGCATATTGTACAGTTAATACAGCTACAGCTAAGACTATCAATATAGAATGTGAATTAATTTTAGAAAAAGGGTATGAACTAGATTTGATAAAACCTTTGATTGAAGATGAAATAAAAAAATATTTGAAAAGTATTGCATTCAAAAAAAATAGTGTATCATATGCTCTTTTGTCAAGTTGGATATTAAATATTGATGGAGTTCAAGAATGGACAACGTTTACTATAAATGGTAATCAAGAAAATATAAAAACAGAAGAAAAAGAAGTAGCTGTATTGGGGAGTGTGAACTTAAGTGTCTCATAAAGTACAAATAGTAAATAATTTACATAAAATATTTAGAAGTGATTCTTATATAAATAACTTATTAGGAGTAGCTGGAGAGAGATTGGATAACTATGAAAAAAAAGCTGAAGGATTAGAGAAGGAATTTTGGTTTGATACTATGTCAGCTTTAGGAATAGCTATTTTAGAAGAGCAACTTGCATATAATACTATGAGTAATACTTTAGAAGGGAAAAGAGAAGAGTTAGAAGCAAGATGGAAAACTTCAGGTAAGTGTGATTTAAAACTGCTTCAAATAATAGCTAATTCATGGAGAAATGGTGAAGTAGCAGTGTTATTTACAAATGCTTGTATAAAGATAATATTTATTTCAATAGTAGGAATTCCAAGAGATATAGCTACTCTAAAAGGAGCGGTAGAAGAAGCGAAACCAGCACATTTACCTGTAGAATATATATTTAGATATAGAACTTGGGGTAACTTACTACAAAATACATGGGGTTATTATAAGCAATTTACTTGGGAACAAATATTAAGAAGGGAAGGGATTTAAAATAGATAAGGAAAGAGTTGAATTTATAGATATTGAGTATCCAGATTACGATACAACAGCAGATGTAGAAATAATAAATAAGAATATTAGAAAATTAGTTGAAAATGCAAAAGAACAAGATGTTGAACTAAAATCTAAAGAACCTATGATTAATAAAAAAACAGGATTTAATTTAGAGAAGACTGATT
>NZ_JBOFOR010000246.1:0-3859 GCF_051659545.1 Romboutsia sp.
ATTATCTTAAAGATTATATAATTTGACCAAAATTATATAATTAATAGAGGCAAATTATTCAATCTCCTTAAATTTATGAAAAATAGGATAATTTAAAGTAATTTTTGAAGGTTAGAATAATTCGCCGTATAACAATATAAATTTCTTTTATACAAAGAACTATATTAAGACTTTCTATATATATTAATATTTAGATTTTTTACTTTCTTGTTTACTTTTTAAAAATACTAACCCATTTCCTTGTACCGTTCTTGGGTATTCTAATAGCTTTGTATGTTTTATTAACTGAGCGTATAATTCCTCTTGAGTTAATTCTCTTTTAAATACTTTTCTAGACCAATTCTTTAGTAAAGCTAAGCTACCACTTACATGAGGAGTAGCCATACTAGTTCCACTTAGTACCGCAAATTGATTATCAGGATAAGTTGACAATATATCTACACCAGGAGCCACCACATCTATTACAAGATTTGCATTGCTAAATCTAGCTGGAACACCTTTTTTGTCTACAGCTCCTACAGATATAACATCTACATAGGCTGCTGGATATGAGTATTCAAAATCGTTTGAATTTCCATCTCCTTCATTACCAGCTGCACAAACTACTGCTATATTGTTTTTGACAGCTTCTTTTACTGCTTTTTCTAGTTTTTCACTACTGCTCCCAAGACCTAGCGACATAGATATTATATCTACGTTTTTTTCTATTGCATAATATATTGCATTAATTACCCAACTTAACTTTCCTGATCCGGTTCTATCTATTGCTTTTAGTACATATACTTGTGATTTTGGAGCTACCCCTAATATTGTGTTGTTATTTCCATTGGCTACAATAGTCCCTGTTACATGAGTTCCATGACCTACTCTATCAATAACTATATTATGATTGCTACCATCTTCATTTGTAAAATTTCTAACTCCCACAATATTATTTTTTAAAGATTCATGTTCTATGTCACAACCTGAATCTATGACAGCTATTTTTATACCTTCTCCTTTTCCTGAATCTTCCCAAATATTTTTAGCCTTTATCATCTCTACTCCATATGGAGTTTTTGCTTGTATTCCCCTAACTTCTCTACTCATGACAAATGGTAATAATTTGACTTCTAAATCATCATATTTGCTTTTCATAGTTATCACTCCATAATATGTTCTATACTAAATTATATATATGAACCTTGATTATGATGATTAATATTATTCGTAAGACTTCTCAAGTTTTTTGTTTTTTCTTTTTAAGTACGTTTCTATATTTTCAAAAATATACTCTTCATTACTTAATTCAATATTGTATAAATACTGTTCTTCCTCATCTTTAAACTTATATATCCCCTCTGTTATTTTGTTGTTTTCTATAATAACATCAATAACTACTTGCGAACTTAAATAATAGCTTCCTACTTGCCCTTTAGCATCATGTTTCCATTCTCCTATGTATTTGTAACTCTGGCAGATATATGTTCCTATCCCATCTCTTTTATGGTCTTTAAAATCCCCTTCATATATGCTTTTATCCATATATGTATATCTACCTCTTCCATTAAATAAGTCATCCTTAAACTCGCCATCATAGGTTCCATTTGACCTTGTCTTCAATATTCCGTATCCCCTTTTACATCCATATCTATACTCACCTTCATATATATCTCCATTTATTTCTACATAACATCCATGTCCATGATATACATTATCTTTGAATTCACCTGTATATTTACTTCCATTTAAAAACGTATACTCTCCCTTACCGTTAAACTTACCATCTTTAAATTCACCTTTATACACATCTCCATTAGGCTTTGTAAGCTTGCCTTCCCCACATTGAGCATCATTTTCCCACATGCCTATGTATTTGCTTCCATCTCTATAATACAAAGAGCCTTTTCCATTTCTTTTATTGTTTATAAAGTAGCCTTTGTAAATTTCTTCATTTGCATATCTGTACCTTCCCATACCTTCTATTAAGCCATGCTTAAAATCCCCACTATAAACTGAACCATCATTGTATGTGTATTTTCCTACACAATGCATTTTGTCGTCTTTCCAAAGTCCTTCATATCTTTCTTTATTATTAAATATGCATACTCCAAAGCCATTTCTTTTTTCATTTATAAATTCACCTTTATAAACATCTCCATTGTCATATTTATAAATTTTTTCACCTTTTATTGGACTTTCGTCTATGTTTCTATAACTATTATGTTTTAAATTATGTATATTTTTATTTATATCTATTTGTTCTGGTTTTCCTCTAAATGCTAATTTACCTTTAAAGTCATTTTTCTTTGCCTTAATAATAAATTTTGTAATAACTAGAACCAAAAATACAGCTGTCAAAAACACAAATACAGTCAAAACTGTAATTAGGTAGCGAGTTATTTGATTCATCCTATAAAATACTCCTTTCACTTCTATTAAATATAAACATATTAATTTATATTTAACCCTTACTGCATTTATACTACTTTTAGTTATTACTCACATGCCAAAATTTCGATTCATTTGAATGACCTGTCGCTAATGACTCTGCCTGCTACGCAAAAAAGCTGTCAATAAAATATTTTATCAACAGCTTTCCTTTAAAATTTTACTAAAGTCGATTCCTTCAAATAATAAATCTTCTTCAAATAAATTAATTATATTTTCAATTTCCTCTTTGTATTGGTTTTGATTTAATCTATATAACATTAAGTCACTTAATAATTCCTTCATATCGAGATAAAAATTTTCTAAAATATAAAAACGGCCCATCTTTACTTTCTTTATTTTGTCTATAGTATCTAATTTTCTACTTATATCTCTTAATACTTCTATATTGTATATATCTATTTCCTTTATAGATATTGCATAAGACCTTATTGTCTTTAATATTTCTATGGATATATCATCTTCTGTATAGTCACCTTTATTTTTATAAAAATATTCTTTATATTTTTCAAAGCACTCTTCTAAGTTTTCATTAATAACCGTAAAAGGTTGCCTTATAATATCTTGAATGACTAAAATACCTCTAATATCTTCATCATTTTCTAATGTTTTATCTAATATAAACAAATTATATGCATCATATAGTGGATCATGTGCATCTCCTTCAAATTCTACATTAGCACAACTTAACAAATTTTTTAAAGATATGTAGTTCATACACTTAATCCCACAAGATATATATTTATCTTTAATATCTACAAATAGACCTTTTATATTATTAATAAACCTTGGATGATTATTTTTTTGAGCACTTTTTTTATCTGTATTATTAAAGCATGTAAAGTCTAAGTTCCCAAATGTGTAAATACCCTCGATTTGAGAAAAAGTTCCTAACCATGTTTTAAATTTTCTCATTACCTCTTCATAGCTAGGTGCGTCTTCTAAATCAGACTGAGATATTTGGGTTAGCTCTTCTATATGAGGATATATATTTAAATTAGTTATAGGTTTAATTAAAGATTTAAATTCTTCAATTTTACCTGTTTTAGTATCATATTGTATCGCCCCTATTGCTATTATGTCTGCATCTAACATATCCTTTTTTGTCTTTACAGCCGGCATATTCATTTCAAAGTCAACGTATACTTTTTTCAATAATAACTTCACCCTTTCCACATTATATATGTATATTCTACCATTTTATTGATTTTTATGAACATATATTTTATGTAGTATAGTTTATTACTCAATAAAAGCCGCTGACATTGACACACTCCCTACAGCTAAAGTAGAGGGATTCTTGGTGGCTAACGACTTAATCACACCTAAACGATATAATCAGAGGTTGTTACAAAGCCAAGCAAAATAGACGGTGTCTTCGCCACTACTACCTTAAAGTTGTTCGCCGACAGGTCGCTCAAACGGTAGA
>NZ_JBOFOR010000247.1:0-27660 GCF_051659545.1 Romboutsia sp.
CCTGAATTATTCATTAAATAATTAAAGCTACGCTTAAAAAGGCGTAGCCACTAATGTCCAGATATTAAAAATTTTCACCTAAAAAGTGAAAAAGTATATGAAAAAAGTCTCAAATTTGTTATTGTTAATTTGCGAAAAAAAACACCAAACAAAGGAGAGACTTTATATGACTAGTATATTAAATAATAACTTAAAATTCAACTCTAATATTAAATTTAATTTTGATGGTGGAGATTTAACATCAGATGTTGGCCTTATAGCAATCAAAGAATTTGATAATAAAATAGGATTTAGTGAGACTATAAGAAAATATTTTAATATTTCTGACGATAAAGCTGTCAGAACTCATAAGAACTATGAGTTATTAATTCAAAGAATATATCAATATATTGCTGGATATTATACAGATGATAACTGTGATGATTTAAAAATAGAGCCTTTATTAACTAAAATATTAGGCAAAAGCAAATTAGCATCACAACCAACTATGTGCAGATTAAAAGATAGGCTAACTGAAGAAAATATAACACAATTAGAATATATAAACGTATTACTATTGCATAGAATGTATTCTATAGAAGAACCCGATCATATAATTCTTGATTTAGATTCTACAAATCTAAAAACTTATGGCTTACAAGAAGATGCTAATTTTAACTACCATTACCAAGCAAATGGATACCATCCACTACTTATGTTTGATGGAATTACTGGCGATTTACTAAAATCTCAATTAAGAACTGGTAGCTGTTATACATCTTCAAATGTTGTTGAATTTATGCAGTCATATCTAAAATACCATGGTTCTAACTATGATCATATTCTTAAAGTAATAAGGGGAGATAGTGGTTTTGCTGTTCCTGGTCTATATGAATTGGCCGAAGAAAATAATATGCTATACGCTATACGACTTAAAGCTAATGCTCGACTATATAAAAATGCTAGTCATTTTTCAGATGAGTTATTAGATGAATGTAAAGATAATTTAAGTGAGTATAAATGTGTTTACAAGGAATTTTATTATAAAGCTGATAAGTGGAATAAATCCCGTAGGGTTGTTGTTAAAATTGAAAAGCCACAAGGTCAAATTACATTAAGTCATACATTTATAGTTACAAATATGGAGGCTTCGCCTAAGGAAGTAGTTAAATTTTATAGTAAAAGGGGCACAATGGAAAACTTTATAAAAGAATGTAAAAATGGATTCTTCTTTGAACATATGAGTAGCAGAGATTTTATAGTAAATGCAAATAAACTTCAGCAAGTAACACTTGCATACAATATAATAAATTGGCTAAGACGATTGTGTTTTCCTGATAATATTAAGAAAATGAGGATAGATACTATACGTACTCAACTTATCAAGGTAGCAGCAAGAGTAATAAAAAGTTCACGGAATATAGTCTTGAAAATTTGTAGTAGCTTTCCTAATAAGCATATTTTACTAAATATACTAGACAATATATACGAGTTAAAAATTTAAAAAGTATTTAATTTAATATTCTGAAAAAAGGATTGTATCCTGGACCTTAGAGAAAGTGTATTCTTTTTTAGGTAAATAAATTAGAAATTTGCTAGATTTAACATAAACAAAATAAACACATCTAATTTTATTAAAATTGATAAAATTAAATGCGTTCATGAATAATTCAGGTATATTATTATAAAAAGAAGTCTAAAGAATAAGGATGGAATTGTTATGAATAAAATAGGATATGACACTTACAATTGCATATTGGGAACTATATACATAGTAGTAAGCTCTAAAGGGGTAGAAAGAGTATATTTATCTAAAGAAGATTTTGAAGAATATTTAAAAAAGTATAATGTAAATATATATAGAAACAAAGACATGTGTAGTGAAACTATAAAGCAGTTAGATGAGTATTTTAATAGAAAAAGAGAATACTTCGACTTACCCATAAATATAGAAAGCACAGAGTTTAGAACAAAGGTATATAAAGAACTTTTAAATATTCCTTATGGAGAGACGAGAAGCTATAGTGATATTGCCAAGGCAATAAATAATGAAAAAGCTGTAAGAGCTGTAGGACAAGCCAATAGATTAAATAATATACCTATAATTATACCATGTCATAGAGTAATAGGCAAAAATGGTGGAATGGTAGGATATGCAGGAGATAAAATTGGTATAAAGGAAATACTATTAGATTTAGAGTCAAAATAAACACTAAATTCATAGTATATAAAAACTATTAAAAATAGTTAATATTATGGAAAAGGAATGATAATATGGCTAAAAAAGTGTTTATTGATCCAGGTCATGGAGGTAATGATAGTGGAGCGGTAGGTGTTGATAAATTATTAGAAAAGAATATAAATTTATCAGTAGCTAAAAAAGTAAAAGATTTGCTAATCAAGCAGGGTTTAGAAGTGAAATTAAGTAGAGAAAGTGATACTACAGTTAGCTTAGAGCAAAGAACTACTGCAGCAAATAATTGGAAGGCAGATTGTTTTGTATCTATACACTGTAATGCATATAATACAGCTGCTCATGGAATAGAAACTTTTTCTTATACTGAATCAACTAGTAATTTAGCAAAGGATGTCCACTCTGAAGTTATTAAAACTGGAGCATATACTGTAAATAGAGGAACTAAAACTGCTAGTTTTTATGTATTAAAGCATACAAATATGAGAGCTGCTCTTATAGAACTTGCTTTTATAGATAATAAAGAAGATGCTAAAATACTAACTACAAGACAAGATGACCTAGCACTAGGTGTGGCTAAAGGTATATGTAAATATCTAGGTATAGAGTATAAGCCGGATAGTGGAAGTGGTGGAGAAATACCACCAGTAGTAGATACGAATACATTTTATAGAGTAGTTTGTGGCTCTTTTAATAATAGAGTTTATGCAGAAGAGAGAGTAGAAGAGCTAAAACAATTAGGATATGAGGATACATTTATTATTGCATATACAAAAGAATAATTATAAAAGTGAAAAAGCTGGAGATTCCAGCTTTTTTTTGTTGAAAAAATGTATAAAATGAATTTTTAGAAATACTACAAGAACATATTGAAAAAGAAGAAGCAACAGTATTTTATTCTACTCATATAACATCGGATTTAGATAAAGTTGGAGACTATTTGGTATTTATATACAAAGGAATAATAATTTTAAAAGGTGAAAAAGATAGTATATTAGACAGTCATAGTATTATTAGAGGTAAAAAATCATTATTAGATAATGACACTAAAAAAACATTATTATCATATAATGAAAATTCATTTGGATTTGATGGATTAACAGCTGATATGAAATCTGCTTTTGAAGTATTTGGAGAAGACGTAGTTTATGACAAAGTAAATTTAGAAGATATAATAAGAAAGAATTAGTTTAATTCACTAATAATATACAGTATATAGAAGTCTAACTATTAAAGTACAATAAAGCTATATGGAATTACAGAAATAAATTCTATATAGTTTTTATTTGTATGTATTAAATTCACCATATTAAGAAATTAAAGAGAAAATACTATATAATTAGTATTAGAAATACATACACACAAAGGGGGCGAGGACATAATGAACAATTTTATTGCATTTATATTAGGAATTGGAGCAATGATTTTAATGTCATTAGCTGTAGCTGCATACGATCAAATGAATAAATTAAAGTACATAAAACAAAAAATACTTAACAACTATGGAAAAGAAATTGACTTAGATGAAGTAATGATAAAGATGAATAGTGTATCGAGTTATTTTAGAAATAAAAATGAAAAGTCTACAATCGATGATATTACTTGGAATGACCTTAGTATGGATGATATTTTCAAAAAAATAAATAATACTCAGAGTACAGCAGGGGCAGAAGTATTATATGATATATTAAGAAATCCATTATACGAAAAATCAAAACTAGAAAAAAGAAATAATTTAATAGAATACTTTAGAAACAATGAAAAAATAAGAAGAGAAGTACAATACACTATAGGAAAACTAGGGGAAAGTAATGATTTATTTACTTCTAATTGTTTATTTAACCAGGGTGATACAAGTGAAAATAAACTACTTAAATACAGATTATTATCATATCTTCCAATAGTAAGTTTACTTTTAATATCTGTAAGTGGATATTTTTTCATATTATTAGTAGGGTCATTAATATTAAATTTTTATATAAGTCAAAATAACAAAAAGTATCAGTATAATATAGATGGTTTTACTTATATGCTATCTGTTGTAAAAACTGCCAATAAAATAAAAAGTTTAGGAATAAGAGAATTAGAGGATAATCTAGAATCTATTGAAGAAGATTTAGAAGCAGTTAAAGATATAAAAAATAAAAATATCGGATATGGAAATCAAAATTTAACCTCAGATATTAGCGTATTTAGTGAGTATACAAAACTGATATTCCTTACTGATTTAAAAAACTATGAAAAAGTAAAAAATACAGTAATAAAAAAAGCCAAGCACTTAGATGCAATTTATCAATTTATAGGTAGTATAGATGCACTTATAGGGGTAGCTTCTTTTAGAGATAGTTTAGATTACTACTGTATACCAAGTTTAATTAAGACTAGTTCTAAGGGTGAAAATACTTTAGAATTTACAGATATTTATCATCCATTAATAAAATCACCAGTACCTAATAGTGGAAAATTTGAAAGAGGAATATTACTTACAGGGTCAAATGCTTCTGGAAAGTCAACTTTTATAAAAACAGTGGCAGTTAATGCGATTTTAGCACAAACTATATACACTACTACAGCAAGAGATTATAATTCTTCTTATTTTAATATTTATACATCTATGGCTCTTAAGGATGATATTTTTAGAAGTGAAAGTTATTATATTGTAGAGATTAAATCTTTAAAAAGAATATTAGATAATATGAAAGAAGATGTGCCTTGTTTATGTTTTGTGGATGAAATACTTAGAGGAACTAATACTGTAGAGCGTATATCTTCTTCTTGCGAAGTGCTTAGTTTTTTAGGCCAAAGTAATTGTATTTGCTTTGCAGCAACACATGATATTGAGCTTACACACTTATTGGAGGAGAAATTTGATAACTACCATTTTGAGGAGATTATAACTAATAAAGATATAGAGTTTGATTATAGACTGCACAAAGGAAGAGCTCAAACTAGAAATGCAATTAAATTATTAGAGTTTATGGGTTATGACGAAGATATAGTTGAAAGAGCAGAAAATAGAGCAAAAATCTTTTTAGACATAGGTAAGTGGTAACAGGTAAGGGCTAGATTTTATTCTAGCCCTTAAGTGTTTATTTTTACTTCATGTAAATCTTAGGTACATATAAAGTAATATTATCTAAACTTACAATAGAACTATAAATTAGTTCACTATTTTCTTCGATACTATTATTTTTTAGTTCTATACTTAAAATAATCACATGATTAATAGATATATCTAGTACATTAGTGTTATCTCTAAATTCTAATTTCATTCCTTTGTTGCATCTAATCAAATTCTTTAATATATCGTAGTTTATCTTCATCATGACTCCCCCTTATGATAAATTTATAATACAATAAATACCATAAATTATCAATTTATAAACATATATACTAGGGAAATTTAAATTGATTTATATACCCATCTTTTATATAATAAGTTTATTATGCTTTGGAGGGATTCTATGGAACTTAGTACAAAATTAGAAAATTTAAAAACAAGGTTAAAAGAGTTAGGAAGCATTGCAGTTGCATATTCAGGTGGAGTAGATAGCAATTTTTTACTTAGAATAGCAAAAGATACTTTAGGAGATAATGTTATAGCTGTAACAATGCACGCTATGATGCATTCTAATATAGAAATAGAAGAAGCTAAAGAATATGCCAAAAGTTTTGGAGTAAAACATGTTATAGTAAATATAGAAAACTTTGATGTAGAAGAATTTTTACAAAATGGCCCTCAAAGATGTTATTATTGTAAGAGTGCAGTTTTTACAAAAGTACTAGAAGTAGCAAAAGAGAATAACATTAAATATGTAGCTGATGGAACTAATTTAAGTGATTTAGGAGACTTTAGACCCGGTTTAAAGGCTCTAGAAGAATTAAACATAGTAAGTCCCCTAAAAGAAAGCGGATTAACAAAAGATGATATAAGAGCCTTATCTAAGGAAATAGGACTTGTTACTCATAATAAACCTGCCTTTGCTTGTCTAGCAACTAGAATTCCATATGGAACTAGAATTAATAATGAAATGCTTAGAATGGTAGAAAAAGGAGAACAATATTTAATAGAATTAGGCTTTACTCAATTTAGAGTAAGACACCACGGAGAGATTGCAAGAATTGAAGTGGAAAAGGCTGAAATACATAAATTCTTTAGTAATGATATTCTAGAAAAAACAAATAATAAATTTAGAGAAATAGGATTTAAATATACTACATTGGATATGAATGGATATTCAATGGGAAGTATGAACAAGGTAATCGAAACATAGGAGGAAACAATGAAAAATTATACATTAATGTCACCTTGCTTTTTTGGTATGGAGAAAATGTTAGCAAGAGAGATAAAAGACTTAGGATTTGAAATAATAACAACAGAAGACGGAAGAATAACTTATAAAACAGGTGAAGACGGTATAGCTAAAGCTAATATGTGGCTTAGATGTGCAGAAAGAGTTCATCTTAAAGTAGCAGAATTCGAAGCGAGAACTTTTGATGAACTCTTTGAAGGAACTAAAAGAATAAATTGGGCAAGTTTTATACCATATGGAGCACAATTCCCGGTATCTAAGGCATCTTCAATTAAATCAAAGTTATACAGTACAACAGATATACAATCAATAGTTAAAAAGGCTGTGGTTGATAGCTTAAAGAAAAGTTATCTAGAAACTGGAATGATAAAAGAAGATAAAGAAAAATACCCAATATATGTATTCATAAACAAGGATAAAGTAACAATATCAATCGACACAACAGGAGATGCTCTTCATAAAAGAGGATACAGAGAAAAAGCTAATAAGGCTCCAATAAGAGAAACATTAGCAGCAGGTATAATGTACCTAACTCCTTGGAGACCAGGTAGAACTTTAGTTGACCCAATGTGTGGTTCTGGAACTCTTTTAATAGAGGCTGCTATGATGGGAATAAATATGGCTCCTGGAGTCAATAGAGAGTTTATATCTGAAAAATGGAGAACTCTAGATAAAAAAATCTGGTGGGATATTAGAAAAGATGCCTTTGATAAAATCGATAATGATATAGAATTTAAAATTTACGGTTACGATATAGACGAAGAAGCAATAGAAATAGCACGTGAGAATGCAGAAATAGCAGGAGTAGAAGATTACATAGAATTTAATGTAGGAAATGCTCTTGATTTCAAAAGTGAAGAAGAGTACGGATTTATAGTTACAAACCCTCCTTATGGAGAAAGACTAGAAGACAAAGAAAGTGTTCAAACTCTTTATAAACACCTAGGATACACTTTTAGAGAGTTAAAAAACTGGTCTTACTATTTAATAACTTCATATGAAGATTTTGAAAATGAATTTGGAAAAGAAGCAGATAGAAGAAGAAAATTATATAATGGTATGTTAAAGACTAACTTGTACCAATATATAGGACCAAGACCTCCAAGAAATAATTCTTAAAATCTATGATAATTACCCCCTTAATATAATATACATAATATAAAGAGTATTTTAAGGGGGTGTAATAATGTTAAGATTAAATAAAAATCGTAAGAAAACTACTCAAAACAAAAATTCAAATCAAGTTCAAAAAAATAGTGATAATCATAAAAAGCAAGCCTATGAAGA
This sequence comes from Romboutsia sp., assembly GCF_051659545.1. GTDB lineage: Bacteria > Bacillota > Clostridia > Peptostreptococcales > Peptostreptococcaceae > JBOFOR01. Next base: position 7,774 of record NZ_JBOFOR010000247.1, read on the forward strand.
AAATTACAATGACGTGATTTTGAATGACTTAGTACCAGAAGAAAAAAGAAGTGAATTTGGGTTAGAAAGCACTCCACCTAAAAAAGCTACAGGACTAAAGCTAAACTTTGGTTTAGGATCAAAGAAAAATAATACAAAACAAGGATCAAAAGCTGAAACAGAGAAGTCTAAAGGTGAAAAGGAACATGGTAAAAAACCAAGTAAAAAAGTAGAAGATGAAAACACTACAAATAAAAAAACAAATAAGAAAACAAGTAAAAACAATGAAAAAAGTACAGATAAAGGTCAAAATAAAAATAAAGGGACTAAAAGTAAAAAAACTACAAAAGAGTCTCAAAAGTCTAAAAACTCAAAACCATCTAAAAGCGATATAGAAGAACCTAAAGTTGTTGAAGAAGTAAACAACAATAATAATAGCACACCGAGTAAAGTTATAAAGCCAAAAAGAAGAAGAAGAGTTACATCAGAAGAAGAAAATAAGAGAAGTATGAGCAAGGATATATTAGGAGATACAAAAGAAGAAGTTAATGATAATATAGGTGAAAGTGAAAATACAGATACTTTAGGTTTTAGAAGTTATGAAGATAATAAAGAAAATCTAGAACTAGAGAGAAAAGAAGAAAAAACTAAATTTGAAAATCTAGTTTGGTCAGAAGATAAATTTCCAAAAAATAAATAATTAAATAACAAAATAGTGTTAAAATATAAATAAGGGCTTAGTGATAAATACTAGGCTTTTATTTTGTCTATTTTAATAAAATAAAAGTAGAAAAATATTATAAATTAAACTAATAGGAGGATTTATATGAACAACAGAGAGTTATTTAATACAGTAAACAAAATTTTATTAGAAAGCATGAAACCCTCTGAGCAAATTAAGCGTCTAATAATAGGGGGAGAGTTTAATATAGAGCCCTTTAATAAAATAAAAAAACTAGATCAAATAGAACAAAATCCTAAATATCATCCAGAAGGAAGTGCTTTAAACCACGTACTATTAGTGGTAGATAAAGCCAGTCAAGTAAAACAATATTCTAATAACGAAGAAGTATTTATGTGGGCATCCTTACTACATGACATAGGAAAATTAACAACTACTAAGGTTAGAAGAAATAAAATAACTTCATATAATCATGATGTAGAAGGTGAAAAAATAGCTATGAACTTTTTGGAAAAATTGACATATAATGTAAAATTTAAAGAAAAAGTAGCTAAATTAGTAAGATGGCATATGCAACCTTTATTTTTTGATAAAAATCTTCCTTTTTTTAATCCTAAAGATATGATAAATGATGTAGAATATAAAGAGGTGGCATTATTATCATTATGTGATAGACTAGGTAGGGGAGAATTAACACCTGACACTATTGAACTTGAAGAAAATAGAATAGAAAAATTTAAAGAGTACTTTAAAGAAAAATTAGATTAGGAGGCTGTAATGAAATTATTTAAGTTAATGGCTATTATAAGTTTATTAACACTTTTTACAACAGGGTGTAGTATAGACTCAGAATCTCCAGATCAGCTTATAAAAGAGAAACCTATTTACGATGAAAATAAGAAAGATATTTATGAAGGTATCGATCAATTATTATCTAGATACGCTAGTTTAATACTTCCAGGAAATTCAAAAGAAGTAGGTATAATAAATGAAGTGGATTTAAATAGAGATGGAGAAGATGAGTTAGTTGCGTTTGAAAAAAAGGAAAATGTAAATGAAAATAAAACCGAAGTTGGATTTATGGTTTTAACTAAAAACAAAGATGGAAGATATAGTGATAAAGGGAACTTCCTTCAAGAAGGAAATTCTATAGAGTACGCAAATTTTTATGATTTGAATTCTGATGGACATTTAGAAATAGTATTATTAATAAAAAATAAAGACAAAACAGATTTATATGTATATGAATTTAAAGAAGATAAAATAAACTTACTTACAAAATTAGATCCGTCTTGGATATCAGATAGAGAAGATTTAGTAGATACAAAAATTAAAATAGGATACATAAATGATGATAATATTTTAGATATACTTTTAATAAACTATGATTCCAAAGTAGGAAAGGCTTATGTAAGTTTAGTTAATTTGAAAAAAAACTTTAAGCTTATTGATTTTATAGAGTTCGAAAATGTGAGAAATATAAAAAATTTATATATCACAATAGGACAAGTATCTAAAGATAGGCAAGGAATAATACTAGATATTCCTATTATTAAAGATAATAGTTACATAACTCAAATACTATATGTAGAAAATAACAAGCTTAATAAAGTTTTTAGTGATTATGATAAAAATATAGTTAAGCCTTATTATATACCGGTAGAGGATGCAAATAAGGATAAAATATTAGATATACCTATAGCAAATGGAAGTTCAAATGTATATAGCTTAAATTCTTCTTCAAATGTTAGCTGGTATAAATGGAATGGTAAATACAACGAAGATGCACGTTTAGTATTTATTAGCCAAATATACTATAATTATAAATATAATTATAAGCTTTGGATACCGAACGAATTAGTTGGTAAATTTTATATAGAACAAGAATATTCAGGAGAACATATATTATTCAAATTTTTCTATTATGATACAGAGTCAAAACCCAAAAATATATTTACTATAAGTGCAGTGCCTAAAAATATAGTAGAAGATAATAAAAATATGAATAATCAAAGCGGATTAATGCTTGGTGAAACTTATGATTATACTTTCAACTTATATAAAAATAACGCCAAAAAATTAGAAGAATTAAACATTACAGTGGAAGCACTTAAAGAGTATTTTTCATTAATATATTAAGTTATTGGGAGGAAATATAAATGAAGGAAAAAATATTAATACTAGAAGATGAAATTGGTATAAGAAGCTTTGTAAGTATAAACTTAAAAAGAGAAGGATACGATGTAATAGAAGCTGGTACAGGCCAAGAAGCAATAGAAAAAATGAATAGTGAAAGTGATATAAGCTTAGCATTACTAGATGTTATGCTTCCTGATATAAGTGGAATAGAAGTTTGTAAATATATAAGACAAAATTTTGACCAGATAGGTATAATAATGCTTACTGCTAAGGCTCAAGAAGATGACAAAATAGAAGGGTTTATATCTGGTGCAGATGATTATATCATAAAACCTTTTAGTATCAAGGAGTTATTATTTAGGGTATCAGCACTACTTAGAAGAATAAAAAAAGATACAAATAATTCTAGCAATAGCAAGATAACCTCACCACCATTTTTACTAGATTTAGACAAGAGAAAGTTATTTAAAAATAGTCAAGAAATAGAGTTAACTCCAACTGAATTTTCAATAGTAAAATACTTAATGACTAATGCTAAGCAGTCTTTAAGTAGAGATCAAATACTTGATGAAGTATGGGGAACTAATTACCTTTATGATTTTAAAATTGTAGATGTAAATATAAGAAGAATAAGAAATAAAATAGAAGACGACCCATCAAAGCCTAAATATATACAAACTGTTTGGGGGTACGGATACTGCTTTAGAAAGGAAGAATAAGAGTGCTACATTTTGAAGGGTTAAGAAAAAGAGTAATTAAAAATTATTTTATAATTATAATAATAACTGTTGCATTATTTGAAGGACTATTTATATTTTATATTCAAAATTACTATTATGACTACGTAAAACAAAGTTTAAAAAATCAAGTAGATTATACAATAGATGGATATAATAGTAGTATAAATATTGAAAGTGATACTTTTGAAAAGAAAGCAAAAAGTATTATTGAAAAGCAAAGCGTAATTAGTAATTCTAGTAATCCTAAATTTGGAATTCAAGTAATAGATAAAAATAGAAACATACTGTTAGATCAATATGGATTTAAAAGTAATCAAAAAGCTAATTTTGAAGATGTGGAGAGAGCATTAAGAGATGCCAATGATTTATCGCCTTATACTTATAGATTAGAAAAAACCAATGAACACGTTATGAGTATATCTGTGCCAATTAAGATAAATAATGTAATAGAAGGTGCTATAAGATATACAGTCTCTTTGGATAAAATTGATGCTACTATTTTCAAATTAGTTTTAGGGCTTATTATAGCAGGAATATGTATACTAATTATAGGAATATCTTTAAGTCTTAGATTTGCTCAAACATTAATTCAGCCGCTTAGAGAGTTAAAGCAATTTGCCAATGAATTAGCTCATGGGAATTATAGTATAAAGCTTAAAAATACTAATATACCAGATGACGAAATCGGAGACTTGGCAAAAACTTTTGTGCATATGGCAGAAGAAATAGATAAAAGTGAAAAATTAAAAGAAGAATTCATATCATCTGTATCTCACGAGCTTAGAACTCCACTTACTTCTATAAAAGGTTGGAGTGAAACTTTAGGTTATGAAGGTATAACTAAGGATGAGCTAGATTTAGGTCTTACAATTATACAAGATGAAACAGAAAGACTTATAAAGTTAGTTGAGGAATTATTAGATTTCTCAAGACTAGCATCAGACAGAATTAAATTAAAAATAGACATTGTAGATATTGAAGCTTTAACTAAAGGTGTTGTAAATCAACTTATTATAAAAGCAATAGAAAAAGATATCAGACTTAAAACAGAGTTTGAAAATGAGCATATAGAAAATGTACATGGTGATAAAGATAGATTAAGACAAGTTTTAATAAATCTTATACAAAATTCCTTAAAGTTTACAGCTGAGGGAGGGTACATAATCGTTAGAGTAGCCCAAGATAGTGAGTTCACAACCATTAAAGTTTTAGACAACGGAAATGGTATAGAAAAAGAAAACTTAGAAAAAGTACTGGATAAATTCTTCCAAGAAGATTATAATAAGGCAGGTAGTGGATTAGGACTTGCCATAAGTAATGAAATTGTCAAATTACATGGAGGTAATATGACAATACAAAGTAAAAAAGGTGTAGGAACCTTGATTACTATAACTATAAAAAATAAGCTTATAGAATCGATATAGATGAATATTAGCTACTAGAAAGAGGCATAATAATATGAGAAATATAAAAATGACAATGAATTATGACGGCTCAAGATACAAGGGCTTTCAAAGATTAAAAGACAACGACATGACAATACAAGGAAAAATTGAAGCTGTACTTAACAAAATGACTGATGAAGAGATAGAAATAATAGGTTCAGGAAGAACTGATATGGGTGTACATGCTTACGGTCAAGTTGCAAACTTCAAAACTAACTCTGATATGTCTATAAGAAAAATGAAAGCTTATTTATATGAATACTTACCAGAAGATATAGTAGTATCTCAAATGGAAGAAGTAGAAGAAAGATTCCACAGTAGATACAATGCTAAGTCGAAAGTATACTTATATAAAATATACAATGCTGAAGTTCATGATCCATTTTTAAGAAAGTACACTAACCATGTAGCTAAAAAATTAGATATAGATGCTATGAAAGATGCTAGCCAGTACTTAGTAGGAGAACATGATTTTACTAGTTTTGCTGCTGCAAAATCAAAGAAAAAATCTAATGTAAGAAACATACACTCAATAGAAATAAATCAAAAAAATGAGTTAATAGAAATTTTTGTTGAAGGTGATGGATTCTTATACAATATGGTTAGAATAATAGTAGGAGCTTTAATAGATGTTGGAAGTGGAAGAAAAACTTCTCAAGATATAGAAGATATGTTAGAACAAAAAGATAGAAGCCAAGCTTCAGATACTGCTTTAGCTAAAGGTCTACATTTATATAAAGTAAAATATTAACATAAAAAATAATTTATTTAGTTGACATTGGAAAATAATTACACTATTATTATAACAAGATAAATAAATAAAAGAAATTCTAAGAAAAAGAGAGTAGCTTAAATCTATTTTACAGAGAGTTGGGGATGGTGGAAGCCCAACAAAGAAATTTGAGTGAAGAGAGCTTTGGAGAATACTATTTGAACTAATAGTAAAATAGTAGGTTAGTCTCGCCTTAAGAGAAAGAGTGGATAAGTTTATCTTATCAATTAGAGTGGTAACGCGGATAATATTCGTCTCTTAGTTTTTTAACTAAGGGGCGTTTTTTATTTTACCAATAAACTTGCCTTTATATTAAAGCAAGTTTTAACCATAATTGAAATGATAAATTTATCAATAAGAGTGGTACCGCGGATAAAACGCCTCTTAGTATTTTAATACTAAGAGGCGTTATTTTTTATATAAGTTTATCTTAAAATAAACTATTAGGAAATTAAATTAAAAGTATTAAAAATAAAAATAAAATTTACAGGAGGAAGTACAATGAAAAATAGTAAAGAGAAAGTAGTATTAGCATATTCAGGAGGTTTAGATACTTCAATTATAATACCTTGGCTAAAGGAAAACTATGATATAGAAGTAATCGCAGTGTGTGCTAATGTAGGGCAAGAAGAGGATATGGATGAAATATATGAAAAGGCACTAAAAAGCGGAGCGAGCAAAGCTTATGTAGAGGATGTAAGCGAAGAATTTGTAACAGAAACTATCTTTAAAGCAATAAAGGCAGAAGCTAAATATGAAGGTAAATATTTATTAGGAACATCTTTAGCAAGACCAATAATATCTAAAAAATTAGTTAAAGTAGCTCATATGGAAGGTGCGAAATACATTTGTCATGGATGCACAGGTAAAGGAAATGACCAAGTAAGATTCGAAGCCTCAATAGCGGCATTAGACCCAACTATTAAGGTAATAGCGCCTTGGAGAATGTGGGATATAAAATCGAGAGAAGATGCAATAGAATACGCTAATAAAAATAACATAAAAATAACAGCAACAAAGGAGAAGATATACTCTGTAGATGCTAACCTTTGGCATATATCTACCGAAGGTGGAGATATAGAATATCTAGAAAATGAACATCAAAACCATGTCTATAAAAAATGTACACCATTAGAAGAAACACCAGATGAAGCTGAATATGTTGAAATATACTTTGAAAAAGGAACTCCGAAGAAAGTAAATGGAAAAGAGCTTTCTCCTGTAGGTATAGTGAAAGCTTTAAATGATATAGGAGCAAAACATGGAGTAGGTGTAATTGATATAGTTGAAAACCGATTAGTGGGTATGAAATCAAGAGGAATATATGAAACTCCAGGTGGAACTATACTTTATGAAGCACATAATATATTAGAAAGTGCTACATTAGACAAAGAAACATTACACTTTAAGCAAGTGGTAGCTTTAAAATATGGAGAGCTAGTTTATAATGGTCTTTGGTACTCTAAAGTAAGAGAAGCAATAGATGCGTTTATAGAAGAAACTCAAGATAATGTATGTGGAACTGTAAAGGTTAAACTTTACAAAGGATGTTTAAAACCAGCAGGAATATTTACACAGCATGCTCTTTATGAACAATCAATATCTTCTTTTGGAGATAGTGAACTTTATGATCATAAGGATGCAGAGGGCTTCATAAACTTATTTACATTACCACTTAAGATTAAGTCAATGAAGGCAATTAATGATACTTATAAAGAGGAAGTAGCTGCTGATCACATTATGTAAAATCATAAAAATAGACTGATTGCTCAGTCTATTTTTATGATTTTACATAATGTGATTTAAATCAAACTTTTCACTTTCAAGAATATTATCTAAAGTTGTTTTTATTCTTATGATATACTCATAGGCTTTTGACTTATCGTTAACATTTATACTTTTTTCTAATATATTTAAATACAAGCAAATTGTATCAAAATTATCGTGGTTTAATATTTTGTACCAAGGGGATCTATCTTTATGCCAGGACTTAGAAAAATTTGTTAGAGACTCTTTAGCCGAATCTAAGTCATCATTCTCTATATGGTTTTCAATAATTTCAACTTTAGATGTATAGGTATTTGTAAAATCGTAGATTTCCTTATTAATATAAAAACCAAAACAGGTAAATAGCAAAGTCCAAAGTATAACATAGATAAAAGATTTCAATATAGACACCTCGTTATGATTAATTGTTCCTTTTTTGAATAAATATTTTGTCATCTTCATCTAATACACAAATAAGCACATCTTTTACATTATCGATATGATGAGAATTTAAAATACCTAAAAGCCAATGTTCATCTTTGTCTAACTGTTCAAGGCTTGATTTTAATATTTTACCATCGAGAACTAAAGATAGTGGTAAATGTTTATAGTTTTTAGATGTAGTTGACTTATAAGATGGAGAGGGTAAAATACTTAACTCCCCACCTGTTTCTAGTATTGCATATTGAACATCTTTAATACTAAAAAATCCATTTATTCGAAGTTGCTCTAAAAGTTCATCTATAGTTATTCTTTCTTTTTTTAATTCGTTATAATCAATTATGCCCTTATTGATTAGTATTGAAGGCTTACCACAAAAAAAAGAACTTACCTTTCGACACTTTAAAGATAAATATGAAATTATAGTTTGCATAAAAACAAGGCCAGTTATAGATGCAATACCATAAAACATAGGGATATTATTGTTCTCCATAGGAATCGATGCTACTTCTGCAAGAAGAAAAGTAATTACTAAATCAAAGGAATTCATTTCGGCAATTTCACCTTTACCCATGACTCTAAGAGCTATTAAAACTGCTATATATAAGATAATACTTCTTATTAAAACTATAAGCATAACATCACCTCTAAAAGCCTTATAATAAATTATTATTTCCAATATTCTTTTATAGATTCTTAAAACTTTAAACTAAGTATCTTTTAAATCTTATTTAAATTTGATATAATGAGATACATTAGAAAGATTAGATATATTAAGCAATTAGCAAGGAGGAGAAATAATGAGTAAAAGAAAACAAGCACAAGTTCCTATAGAAAAAATACGTGAACAAGATAGATTTATTGAGGCTGTAACTGAGATAAATTCTAGATTTTATGCCATACATCAAAATAAACCTAAGTATATGATTCAGACGTTTGGATGTCAGATGAATGAGCATGATTCAGAAAAATTATGTGCAATGCTAGATGAGATGGGTTATGAAAGAAGTATATTTGTAGAAGAATGTGAATTAATAATATATAACACATGTGCAGTAAGAGAGAATGCTGAACTTAAAGTTTATGGAAACTTAGGACAACTTAAGTTACAAAAAAGGAAAAATCCAGATTTGAAAATAGCTGTTTGTGGATGTATGATGCAACAACCACATGTAGTTAAAGAATTAAAGTCTAAATACAGACATGTAGATTTAGTATTTGGAACGCATAATCTTTATAAATTTCCAGAACTGTTAGTAAATTCAATGGATGCTAAAAAAATGTTAGTTGATGTTTGGGATGTAGATGGTGAAGTAATAGAAGGGTTAAGAAGTACTAGAAAGTTTGAGCTAAAAGCCTTTGTAAATATAATGTACGGATGCAACAACTTCTGCACGTACTGCATAGTACCATATACTAGAGGGAGAGAAAGAAGTAGAACTCCGGAAGATATAATAAATGAAATAAAAGACTTAGCAGCAAATGGAACAAAAGAAATAACATTACTTGGTCAAAATGTTGACTCATACGGTAAGACCTTAGATATAGATATAACATTTGCAGAGTTACTTAGAATGGTAAATGAAATAGAAGGAATAGAAAGAATAAGATTTATGACATCTCACCCTAAGGATATATCTGATGAAGTTATATATGCTATAAGAGATTGTGATAAAGTATGTGAATATCTACACTTACCTGTGCAATGTGGAAGTACTAGATTACTGAAGAAAATGAATAGACACTACTCTAAGGAAGATTATCTAAGAATAATAGAAAAAGCTAGAAAAGAAGTTCCAGACATATCTTTTTCTACAGATTTAATGATAGGTTTCCCTGGTGAAATAGAAGATGATTTATTAGACACAATAGATGTAATTCATAAAGCTAGATATGATTCTGCATTTACATTTATATACTCAAAGAGAAAAGGAACTCCAGCTGCAGAGATGGAAGACCAGATAGATGAAAGTGTTAAGCACGAAAGATTTAATAGAGTACTAGCAGAGGTAAATAAAGTAGTTGCAGAGATAAATGAAGAATATAGAGGTAAAGTAGTTGAAGTTTTAGTTGAAGGAAAAAGCAAAACTGATGAAAATATATTAACAGGAAGAACTAGACAAAGTAAACTAGTAAACTTCTCTGGAGGGGATATAGATTTAATTGGTAAGTTAGTTCAAGTAAAAATAACTGATCCTAGAACCTTCTCGCTTCAAGGTGAATTAATAAAATAATAATATAAATGCCCCCTAAGGTTTTTGCCAGAGGGGGCGTTTATTATTTAAGATGATATAAAGCGTAGAAAATTATTTAATATTTTTGCAGTTATACCCCAAATAACATAATTGTTGTATTCATAAAATATTGTAGACTCATAGCCTGAAATAAATTTATAATTATTTTTATTTGGAATGATCTCATAAGGAAAATCCTCTGAAGGAACAATTTTAACTTCATTTTTATATTCACTAGGAGAAAAATCTAGTAAATAAGAAATTGGAACCAAGAAAATATGATCTACTTCGTCTTTATTTATATTTAAATTATCTAAACTATCAATATATCCAACAAAAGGGTGGATTATCATATTTGAATGGGTTACAAGTAAATCCACTTCAGATATAATATCTATATCAGTTTTATTTATGCCAAGTTCCTCTACTGTTTCTCTAATGACAGCATCGTATGGAGTTTCATTTGGTTCAACACCACCTCCAGGGAAAGATATTTCACTAGGTTGAAACTTTAGATTCTTAGATCTAACTTGAAATAATATATGATAAATATTGTCCTTTTTTACTATTGGTATAAGAACAGAAGATATTTTCATACTTTGGTATCCATTTATATAAGGATTATAGTCCTTTAGTTTATTTTTTATAGTATTAATCATAGCTCCTCCTATATATGGTAAAAATATACCATATATATTATTATAGGATATTTACCTTAAAATATGACATAAATATTTGACAGGTAGTATTTTTTTACAAAGTAATTTATTATAATAAGAGATATAAAACAAATCAACCAGGAGGCACTATGGATAATTTATTCGATTTTCTAGAAAATCAAATCAAACAAGAAAGTCAATCTAATGAAGATATAAACAATAAAAAACAAGAAAGTTCTGATTATATAAGATTAAATAGTTATGTTGGGTCTAGAATGAATACTGATTTTAGACAAAAAGATAATATAAATAAAGAAAAAATAGAAGAAAAGATAAATATCAAAGAAGATTGTAGTAATAGTGAAACTTTGAATTTAGTTAATATAGATAAAGAAATTGAAGAAGATAAATTCTTAATAGTGGATGGTTCATCTTTATTATCTACGAGTTTCTACGCAACAGCAAGAGACTTATTATTTGCAAAAACAGAAGAGCAAAAAGAAATAGCATATACAAAATTAATGCAAACTAGTGATGGTGTATATACAAATGGAGTGTATATGTTTTTTAGAACGCTATTACCATTACTGGAAAAATATCAAATAACTCATTTAGCAATAGTATTAGATAGAAGTAGAGATACTTTTAGAAGACAAATCGATCCAGAGTACAAAGCTACTAGAAGTGAAACACCAAAGCCTCTAAAAGAACAATTTAAATTATTAACAGAGATACTTTCAGATATAAACATTAAGATATTTTCACATGCGGACTATGAGGCAGATGATTTTGCAGGAAGTTTAGCTAAAAAATTTGAAAAAGAAATACCTATAATACTTCATACAAAAGATGAGGATTACCTTCAATTAGTATCAGATTATACTAAATTGTGGATGGTAACTGGTAAGGCAGATGCCATGTATGAAGAGTTATCAATAAACAAATCCACATTAAATCTACCAAGTGGAGTATTTGAATACGAGCCTAAATATGTTAAGCATTTTAAAGGAGTAGATCCAATACAAATAATAGATATAAAAGCTATAGAAGGTGATAAATCAGATAATATAAAAGGTGTAAAAGGAGTTGGACCTACATCATCAAGACCCTTAGTTGCTCATTATGGTTCATTAGAAGGAATTTATGAAAATCTAGCTAATTTAGATTCTAAAGGCGAAAAAGAATTAGCAACATTCTTTAAAGATGAACTTGGAATTAAAAGATCTCCAATAAAGAATTTATTGACTTATAAGGAAGAGGCAATTATAAGTAAGAAGCTAGCTACAATTAAAACTGATATAGAAGAAATTCAAAATTTAGAGGTAGATAACTTTATATTAAATATAGATAAAGATAAGATGGAAGAAATATTTGTAAAATTAGGAATGAAAAGTTTAATAAAAAAATAGTAAAGTAGGGAATAAAACATATGAGTAAAAAAAATATAATACAAACTCCTAAAATAAGCAGTGAGTTAGAAAGTATTGATGATGCAATAGATAAAATGTTAGAGGAAGAAGTTATAGAAAATAGTTTAATAGAAAATATTACAATAGATGGAATTATGGATGTAAGAGTTAGAATTGATTCGTGTATCTTTAGGAACGTAACTTTTGAAAATTGTGATTTTAGAAAAATAGATATGGTAGATGTAATATTTGAAAATTGTAATTTATCAAATGTAATTTTTAGTGATAGTGGAATATATAGAATTGAGTTTAAAAATTGTAAATTAATAGGTGCAAGATTTGAAGACTCAACATTAAAAAGCATAGTATTCAAAGACAGTTTAGGTAAATATTCTAATTTTTCGTTCTCTAAATTTAAAGGTGTGAAATTTGTTGATTCAGACTTTGAGGGAGCAGTTTTCCAAGGAGTAGAAAATGAAAAACTTGAATTAGAAAATACAAATCTTACTTCATCAGTTTTTACAGGAACTTCCTTAAAGGATGTAGATTTTACTACGAGTACTATTGAGGGAATAGAAGTAGGAATTAAAGATGTTGAAAAAGGTGTGTTTTCACTAGAGCAAGCTATTGAATTAAGTAAGCTTATGAAAATAGTAATAAAATAATTAACAGTAAGTTAAGGGAGATTTATGAAGGACAAATATTTAATTGGAGAAGTATGTAAGTTATTTAATACTACTCGTGACACATTAGTACATTATGAAAAACTAGGGCTTATAAGTCCTAAAAAAGACGATAATAATGGTTATAGGTATTATGATATAGAAGATTTAAATTGCTTAACTGATATACTGTTTTTGAAAAAACTTAATTTACCACTTACAGATATAAAAAAGGCAATAAAAAATTCAACACCATCGGATATATTAGAAATTATTAAAGATAAAGAAAAACATCTTCAAGAAGAAATGAAAAAGTTAAAAGAACTGGAGAAAACATTACGAGCAATGAAATTAAACGTAAAAGCTTGTATTAATAATTTGAACAAATTAGAAATTAGAGAAGAAAAAGAAAATTTACTGTTTATAGAAATAGCGAAGAAAAATAACTTTAACGATTTTATAGATATAATAGAAGGAATGGTAAACCTCGTTGAGGGAGTAGAAGTACTTAACAAAAACTTTTTAGAATATATCAACTTCACATTTTTAATTGAAGAAGGAGGATTATTTGAAAAAGATGGAGGTAAAAAAGTTAAGTGGGGAGTTACATTAAGACAAAGCTATAAATTTTCAGAAGATATTATTTTAAATAAAAAAGTAGAATTTATACCTAAAAATAAGTATATTTACACAGTATTAGTATTAGATGATACAGATTACGATGATTGGCTTGAGAGAATAAAAGATATAGTATTAGAAAATAATATAAAAGTAGGCGGACCAATATTAGGACGAATGATGCTTACAGAATATGATAATGATGTTGCGATGGATTATTATGAAGTATATATACCTATAAAATAAAAATAAAAAAAAATATTGACCTGTGTGTTACACACAGGTTTATTATTTTATTAAGAGGTATTACATTTAAGTGCATAAAAAGATAGTACCCACATATAGCTAGAGAATAGCTGATTTTAAGGAGAAATAGGTATGAAATTGAATATAAGAAATACGAAGAAATATAATAAGAAAGAAGCAATAAATTTATCAGAGATGGAGATTAAAAATGCATAGTGATAATATATTTGAAAAAAAATCTATACAACAGCTAATAGTATTATTTTCTTTTCCAACTATATGCTCTTTAGTTCTTGAGTCATTAGCATCTATGATAGATACTGCATTTGCAGGACATTTAGGAACTATAAGTAATGTTGCATTATCTGCTATGGGAATGCTAAGTCCAATACTACTTTTATTAATTGCAGCACAATTAATATTTGGAGTATCTACAAGTATAGTAATATCTAAAAGACTTGGTGAAAATAATAAAGATAAGGTTAATAATACTTTTAAAGTAGGGTTTTATGCTAGTTTTGTATCTAGTTTCATAATATCTTTATTAATATTTTTATTACAAGATCCTCTATTAAACATTCTTGGAGCAACTGGTGAAGTAAAGGTACTTGCAAAAGAATTTTTAAACATAGCTATAGTATTTAATGTTTTCAGCTCGGTAGGATATATGTTAGTAAATAATATTAGAGCATTCGGGTACCCGAGAGTAGAAGTTTTTGTTGGAGTATCAGCAACTATTATTCATATAGTGTTTAATGTGATTTTTACCTTTGGATTTAATATGGGAATTAGAGGTATTGCACTATCAACTTTAGTTAGTGAAGTTTACTACTTTTTAATTACTTTTGCATTCCTAAAGAAAAAAGGATTATGGATAAAGAAAAGTAATTTAAGTTTTGAAGAAGGCAAAGAAATACTAATATCCTTAGTTAAAATAGGGTTTGTACAATTTTTAATGCAATCATTGAATAGTGTAAGTAGTTTTGTTATTAATAAAGTTTTGATAACCTACGGAAGTGTTTCATATATAGGAGCATGGTCTATTTGTAGCAATATAAATATGGTTATATTGTTGCCATTAATAGGATTAACACAAGGAGTTCAATCTGTTATTGCTTATTTCCATGGAAGCAAGGATAAAACTAAAGAAGGCATTGTAAAAGGGAAAACTGTTAAATATAGTATGACTTATGCTATAAGTGTAACAATTTTAGTATTCATATTTGCAGATAAAATAGCTAAAATATTTACTTCTGATTTAGGCATAATAAGTTTGGCAATACCTATAGTAAAAATAATAGTTGTAGCATTCCCATTCTTAGGGATAATATATACTTTAATTACTTTTATGCAGGTTTCAGGAGAAGAGCAAAGTGCAAGTAAATTAGAACTGACAAGACAGATATTGTTGCTTATACCATTATCAATAATACTTCCTATTATATTTTCAAAATATAATATTATGAATATTACACCGCAATTTGCAGTATTTTTAGCAACGCCAATTTCTAGTTTTTTATTAGTTGTTTTATATTCTAAAAAGTTTAAAAGGATATTAAAAGCTTAAATAAAAAAGGACATGAATCGTGTTCATACTAAAAAGCAACTATGTGAGATATTTTATATCTAGTATAGTTGCTTTTTTATTCGTAATATATTAATGCTGTTTATTAAATCTACTCACTAAATTGAAGTTTATCTATTTACTATGGTTCACATTATATTGATAATACGAGTTAATAATTAAAGACCATTTTTATAAAATCCCCATAACCTATAGGTGTTCTTTTTCTATATATTTTTGTTACCTTATGTAATTATTGTTATCCCCAACTCATAACTAAAATAAATATTGAAAACATCGAAGTTAGAATACCTATTAAACCATTAGTAATTAGATATGGAATAAATACTCGTTTCTCAACTGATGATTTTTTAATAAATCTGTATATCACTATTGGTGTTACTACGAATAATGCTATACTTAGTACTGTTAAAATAGTTAACCAATATAAAATTGGATTCCTTACTAAAGAATCTCCTACTATATAGAATGTAATATTTTGAGCATACACACCTATTATAGTAGCCAAAATTATATTTACACATATAAAAAACTTAAGTTTTTTCACTTTGTCTTTAATCAATATTTTACCTCCCTAATTTTTATTTATCTATTCAAAAGCTTATACTTTCAATTCGCATTACATAACAATTGAGAACATTTGTATTTTTAACTTAATCTTATTTACAAATTCCTATTTACATATATGATATCAAAAGTACCATTACTTTGCATTAGATAACAATCGCGCATTATCAACAAATAGGTATTTAAAAATATAATAAAAAATAGTATTATATAATTTGAGGGGTGTTTTATGAAAGATTTTATACTTAAATTACATAAAAAAGATACATATTTAAATAAGAATGATATAGTTTATGATTTGCCAATAACCAATGCATTTGGAATAATATCATATACTTTTTATAATGGTTCTATTTCTAATGAACTAGAGAGTGACTTCTTATTAAAGGATGGCAGATTAATTTTAAAAGGATATGCTAAAACATATTCAAGATTAGAAGAAATATCTATATTAGTAATTAATTATAAGGAAATTAGGGACTATAAATTATTGTTTCCAAATATATTAAAAGAAAATAACGAATTGGCACAAAGATTAGGGCAATATTATTATGAAGGAGAAAAATCTTTTGAAAATAAAGCCTGGTTAACCTATTCACTAATGTGTGCGGCTATTTACGAGGGGTTATTGTATTTTACTAATACACAAGATAAATCATTTTTTGAACGTATTGAAAAGGCCTATAATACTAATATTATAGATGAAAATGAAAAAGAGATTATGCATACAGCTAGAGAGTATAGAAATTTAGTACATGCAGAAAAATATACTAAAGAATATGTTTCAAGAAAATCAGCTGTAGATATGAGAACAACAATGGATTGTCTAGTACACAGATTAGGTTAGAAAATTTAATAAAAACCGGTTAAATAAAGAACATATTGATAAATATATCAGTGTGTTCTTTTTTGTAAAGAAAACATTATTAATTCTTAATAATAATTCTTAATTATGTTATAATAATAAATTAGACAAAAACAAAAATAATAAAGAAATAAAGGAGGACTCCTTATTATGAATATAGATAGAAATAAATTAACACCAATGATGAAACAGTACCTAGAAGTAAAGGATAGATACTCAGATTGTATACTGTTCTTTAGATTAGGAGATTTTTACGAAATGTTCTTTGAAGATGCAATAGTAGCTTCAAAAACTTTAGAAATAGCATTAACAGGAAAGTCTTGTGGATTAGAAGAACGTGCACCAATGTGTGGGATACCATTTCATAGTGCAAACTCATATATATCAAAATTAGTGGAAAATGGATACAAAGTAGCTATAGGAGAACAATTAGAAGATCCATCTACTGCAAAAGGATTAGTAAAGCGTGATGTTATAAGAGTAGTAACACCTGGAACAGTACTTGAAGGAAGCTTACTAGAAAACAAAAAAAATAATTACCTTATGTCTTTATATATAGAAGGAGAAACTGCTGGACTAACATATGTAGATATAAGTACAGGAGAAGTAAATGCTACTTTTTTAAATACCGATAAAGTAGTAGAGGAAATAGCAAAGGTTCATCCTACTGAAATAATATTAAATGATTTAGAATTTATACCTCGTTTAAATAGTATCGCAACCTTAAGTAACATATATATAAATCAAAACTTTAATGAAAGTTATTTAGAGAACAGTATATTAAAACAGTATTTCAGTACAGATTACTTAGAGAACACTAAGTTTGATGAAAAGAACTTAATAAAAAATAGTTTATCAATACTACTTAACTATATATACAATACTCAAAAACAAGTAACTTCAAATATTAATAATATAAATGTATATAACTCTACGGAGTATATGGTTCTAGATATGTTTACAAGGGTAAACTTAGAATTAACAGGAACCATAAGAGGAAACAAAAAGAAAGGCTCATTACTTCATGTACTAGATAAAACCTCTACTGCAATGGGCGGTAGAATGATGAGAAAATATGTAGAAGAGCCACTTGTAAATAAAACAAAAATAGAAGAAAGATTAAATGTTATAGAAGAAATTAAAGAAGACTTTATGTTAAGAGAAGATTTAAATGAGACTCTTAAAAATGTCTATGATATAGAGAGAATCTGTGGGAAAATAGCTTTTGAAAAAGTTACACCAAAGGAAATGATACACCTTAGAAATTCTATAGAAAAGCTTCCAGAGCTTAAGGAAACTATTAATTTATCAAATGCTAAAATCTTAAAAAACTATGTTGAAGAAATGGAGGACTTAAATGATATTTACGAGCTTATAAACGAAGCTATACTTGAAGAACCAGCTTTAACTATAAAGGATGGAAATATAATTAAGTCAGATTTTAACGATGGCTTAAAGGAACTTCGTGATATCTCTAAAAACGGAGCCTTTATGATAAAGGAAATAGAAAATCGTGAAAAAGAAAAAACGGGTGTTAAATCTTTAAAAATAGGATTTAACAAAGTGTTTGGATACTATATAGAAATAACTAGAGCAAATTTATCTACAGCAAAACTAGATGAAACTTATATAAGAAAACAAACTCTAAGCAATGCAGAAAGATTTATAACACCAGAACTTAAGGAAATAGAAGATAAAATACTTAATGCTGAAGAAAAAATAAAAAGCTTAGAATATGAAATTTTTGTAAGTATAAGAAATCAAATTTACAAAAATATAGATAGAATACAAAAAGTAGCTAAAACTATTGCAAATATAGATGTATTTGTAGGTTTAGCAACCGTAGCTTATATGCATAACTATGTTAAACCTGTTATAAATGAAGCAAACAAATTAGATATAAAAAATGGGCGTCATCCAGTTATAGAAAATATTGTAGGAGAAGAAAACTTTGTTCCTAATGATACGTATCTAAATAGTGGTGAAAACATAATAAATATAATTACAGGACCAAATATGGCAGGTAAGTCTACTTATATGAGACAAACTGCTGTAATAGCTTTAATGGCACATATAGGATCTTTTGTTCCAGCAGAATATGCTAACGTACCAATACTAGATAGGATCTTTACTAGAGTTGGAGCTAGTGATGATTTAGCACAAGGTCAATCTACATTTATGGTAGAAATGAGTGAAGTAAGTCATATACTAAAAAATGCTACAGACAAAAGTTTAGTAATACTTGATGAAATAGGAAGAGGAACAAGTACTTATGATGGTATAAGTCTTGCATGGTCTATAGTTGAGTATATACAAAGTGAAATAAAGTGTAAAACATTGTTTGCAACACATTACCATGAACTTACAGACTTAGAAAATGAATTTGATGATGTCAAAAACTATTCAGTAGCAGTAAAAGAAGATAATGAAGGTATAATATTCCTAAGAAAAATAATACCTGGAGGAGCAGATAAAAGTTACGGTATATATGTTGCGAAACTAGCGAAACTTCCAGATGGTGTAATAGATAGATCAAGAGTTATACTTAAGGACTTAGAAAAAAATCACATTTACAACAGCGTAGCAATAAATGAAAGTGGTAACAATGTATCCATAAGTGAAAATAACTTTAAAAATGAATATGAAACTTTAAAAATAGAGCATGAAGCTTTACTTAAAACTTACAAAAGTGCAAAAAATGAAAAAGAAAAATTAACAAAAGAAAACAAAAAGTTAAATGAGCAAATAAATAGCGTAGAAAGTGTACAAGAAGTAGCTTTAACACAAATGTCATTTGATAGCATAGAGGACAATAATTTATGTGATGAAATTATAAACCTAGATATCTTAACTATGACGCCATTAGATGCTATGAATGCACTATATATGCTACAAAAAAAAGCAAAGAGCAACACTAAATAACCCTATGTCGTAAAATCAGACGGGGGGAGGTATATATGAAGAAAATTAATATATTAGATGATTTGACTATAAATAAAATAGCTGCAGGAGAGGTTGTTGAGAGGCCTTCTTCTGTAGCTAAAGAGTTAATTGAAAACTCAGTAGATGCAAGTTCC
>NZ_JBOFOR010000248.1:0-16297 GCF_051659545.1 Romboutsia sp.
TGTTTTATCTCCTTATTATTATTTACTACTGACTCTATTATATAACATCTTTTTATGAAAATCAAAAATAACCTAACGGTAGGCTTACATCCTCCACCTCCTACGGTGAGGAAGAGGAATTTCGCCTTATTAGGTAAAAGATGCATAATATATTTTACTTTTTTAATACCAAGTCTTCATATATGTATGTATGAGGGCTTGGTATTAAAATCATGTATTTTATATGTGTTTAATATATTTTTTAAATATTATATAAATGTAAATGTTTACGTAAATAATTATTTAATATTTTCTAAAACATTTATGAGTTTATCTATATCATTTATATCTTCATACTTAATGTCTGAATATTTAGAATTGGCTGAAGCGTTTTTGTAATTTCTAAAACTATTTAACGCCTCTGGATATTCCCTTAATTGCATATGACTAAATCCCTTTAAAAAATATATCCTTTTGAAATCCGCAAAGTTTTTTATAATATCATTGCAATATGCTATACATTTTACATATTCTTTATTACAAAAAAAGGCATCGGCTGTTTTATACGCTAGTTGAATAAAACAATTTTCAGATTTATTAGTTTCTTTATAGGCATGAGCAAATAAGGTTGTTGCATTTTCATAATCACCTAGCCTAATATACTCTGATCCTAAGTTTAAATAATATACTGCATCTTTTTTATCATCTTTGATTTTCAATAGATTTAAATCCTTTCACAATTTTTTTATTTCTAACTAGTTATCTTTTTTAATATTTTTCTTAAAATAAGTTTAGTTTTTAATATTTGATTTTATACTTACCATATTTAAGTAATTTTATTAACTAAATAAAAAAGTAATTTAACAAAGTGGGTTTAATTTTCTTTTTAAGAGTTTAGTAAAGGTCAGATGAGACATCTTTACTAGTCTTTACTCTTTATTTATAAATATTTAATAGTATTTAATAGTATTTAGACCAATGTTAACGTGTTGAAATAACTAAGTTTATTTAAGCTAAACATGTCAGATTGGAAATTTAATATGTCAGATTGGAAATTTAATATGTCACTTTGGAAATTTAATATGTCACTTTGGAAATCTAATTGTGTCAAATTGGAAATTTAATATGTCACTTTGGAAACCTAACATGTCAGATTAGAAATTTAACTATGTCACTTTGGAAAACACAATGTTGTGTCTAGAAAAATATATTGACATTTTAAAGTTAATAAGTCATTATATATATAAATAAATTTTTAAAGACTAGATCGGATAAACAATAAAACTAAAAAAGTAGGTGATAACTAGTGCATGATATGATGGATATAGAAAATCCAAAGATACTTATGAAAAACAATGTTTTAATACAAGCAAAATATAGTTTAAGCTTGGTTGAAAACAGAATTTTTTTATTGATGATGTATAAGCTCCAAAGAGAAAGTGAAGGGGTATTAAGCTGTGAAATATCACATGAGGAATTTAGGCAAGTAATAAAACATACAAAAGACAGAACCGTAAAAAGTATCTCAAATTCTTTAAGTAGCCTTAGAAAAAAGAGTATTTTCTTCATGGAGGAAAAGAAAAATGGAAAAGGTATAATATGGGGAGAATACGGATTTTTAAATGGATTTACCTTTGATGTTGAAACAAGTATTTTTAAGATAGAGGCGTCTCAAAAGATATATGACTTATTGAATACCTACTTGCAAACTGGTTATACACCTGCAAATTTAGCAGTTTTATTTAGTATGAAAAATTACTACGCCCAAAGATTATATGATTTGCTTAGGCTATGGAGCGGAACGAAAAATGTTATAAATTACACTGTGGCAGATTTAAAAATGTATCTTCAACTCGAAGATAACTATCCAGAATATGGTAATTTTAAGAGGAGAATTATAATTCCTGCGGTTAAAGAATTAAATCAAACTGGGTATTTTGTAATAGACTTTAAAGAAAATAAAATTGGTCGAAAAGTAGACTCACTAGACTTTTTAGTACAAGATTTGGATAAACGAAGATATTTCGATAAGAAAAATATAGATCAAACAGATACAATTAATGAATTTTATGAAACATCGACATCTGACAGTTCACAAAGTTTATTAAATGAAAGTATAGAAATATTAACTAAAAACAAGATAGATATAAATAAGCAAGAACTAATAGTTACTAACCAAAAGAAACAATCTCATAAGGAAGAAGAAAGTTTATTTTTTATACCAGATGAAGATGTATTTTCAAAAGGGACTATGAGATTATTTAAAAAAGATTTTAGTGGATATAATTTTAAAGAGAAAATTAACTTAGATTCATTTGAAGATGCAGTAGCTATAACTTTTGAAAAAGATGATGTTGAAACGATAGAAACAAGATCTTATCAGTATTTCAAAGGAGCTCTCTTAAATCGCATTGAATATTACAAAAATGAACGGAAAGAAGAAGAAGAACATCAAAAAGAAATTCAAATGTATTGGTGGCAGCAAGAGTGAAAATATAACTAATCATGATAGAAACATCAAGAGACAACAACAAATGCCTTAGAGGGTGCTTTGAAGAGCCCTAGAATATATTTAAGAATAAGATACGGTGGGTAATATACAAACAGAATTATATAAAATACAAAAAGGTAATCCCTAGAAGGATTGCCTTTTGTGTTTTATATGGAAATTTATCTAAAGAGCCTCTATATCTATAGTCATAAAACTCATCAATCATACCTGCAAATAATATATTTTTAGCTTTATTTTTAGACTTTATCTATATTCAAATGAATTCATATTTAATTTTAAGTCACAGTCTTCGAGCATTTTATCTACAATTTTATTATAGTAATATATAGTAATACATTGATACAAGTCATTAAAATAGTTGTTATCATAGGAAAATCTCAGAGGCAACATATTTATTATAGATGCAGATAAATATGTTGCTAGGCATCCTCATTGTTTTTCAGTATATTCTTTTATGGACTTAAAAATACATGAATTAGATACAATATTAATTGGTGACGGAAATGATAATTAAATTGTAATGAGTATTTCTATATTTTTAATGTGTTGCATTTAGTTATAAAATCTAAGTTAAAAGATAGGTGATACACTAAAATTAAATTCAATTTTGTGTGTCACCTATTAAAAAAATGACATATATAAATATATAGGAGCTTACAAATCTAAAATAATTAGAATCGTATTGCTCCAATACAAATATATATATAAGGATGTAGATAAAATGAGTGAAAATTGTAAATCAACATGTAATACTTCTTGCTACAATACTTGTAATAATGTGTGTCAGAGTAATGAAACTAGATGCTGTTATGAGCAATACGAAAATGAATGTGAAAGTGAATGTGAAAAATACAAAGCAAAAGCAGATGAACTACATGTTAGAGCACAATGTGTTCAAGAGGATGCTAAGCGTACATCTTGTGAAGCAAAACAATTAGAAATACAAGCTAGAGAATTAGAAAAACAAGTAAAATTATTATTATCTCAAGCTCGTATTGCATGGGATAAAACTTGCAAATTAGAAGCAGAGGTAGAAAATTTATTAAACTTATCTAATTTCTATGCATGCAAAGCTACAGAATGTTATAAAGCAGCCAATGTAAATTCACTATGTAAACCAGATTGTGTATGTAAGTGTACACATAAATATTGCTAGAACGACATTATTTATATGTAAACATGCTAAAATTAACCACTTAATGTGAGATTTTTAGCATGTTTAATTTTGTTTTTTAAGATATTCTTTGATGCTAACAATGTAACACTTTATAAATATTGTCAATATATATATTTTATTAAATAATCTACATGATTTTGATAAGCTAATTACAGTTAACTATTTAAAGTGTAGGTGTCACGATATAGAGAAAATGTAGATATTAAATTAGAATATATATATTATAAATAGATTGAATAGATTAGGGGGAATATGTATGAATTGTATTAAATACGTAGATGTTAACTGGCATGATGCTAAATGTGAAAATAATAAATACCAGATAAGTGATGATAATTATTGCTTTAAAAACTGGTATTGCAAGGACAATTGCGATTGTCCAGATACAGTAATATTAAAATATGTTTTCAAAGAACAAGTTTATTATATAAGATGTTTAAAGAATACGTACTTAAATTGGATACCAGTAGTGGCTAGTAATGGAACCCCATTAATAAATGCTCGTAGTAGCTCTTTGATATCTTCAGACTTGACAGGAAGTTTAGAAGAAGCAAATCAATTAAAAGAGATACCAGTAATATATCCAGATTATTCAGCAGTTGATGTAGGTAAAGGAATATTATGGCCTAAAAAAGCATTTGCACCATATGTAGATGTTACAGCATGGCCACCACTTAAATTAGCAGAAATTTCTGAAAAAACAAAAGTTCCTGCTTATAACTTAGGATTTATAGTATCTCAAAGCCCTACAGTATGTAAACCAACTTGGGGGACTTATTATTCAGCAGAACAAGGACCATTAAATGATCAAATTAAAAAAATTCGTGAAATGGGTGGAGATGTATCTGTTTCTTTTGGAGGAGGTTCTAATACTCCTATACATGTAACAGCTCCAAATGTAGAATCATTATTTAAACAATATAAACTATTTACACAGGGATATAAATTAACAAGAATTGATTTTGATATAGAAGGCATTTGGATAGATGTAGCATATAAAAATGATAATATTAAAAATAGTAAGGCAATAAAAATGCTACAAGATTTTTATAAATCTGAAGGTGAAAATATATCTGTTTGGTTTACACTTCCTATATTACCAACAGGATTGACTGTAGATGGAATAAGAATTTTACAGTTAGCTTTAGATGAAGGTGTAGAAATCAGTGGAGTAAATGCGATGACTATGGATTATGGAGAGGGGGTAGTTCCAGATCCTAAAGGTAAAATGGGTATGTATGGAATACAAGCAATAAAAGCATTAAAAGACCAACTAAATACTTTATATAAATGTAGCAAGAGTGAAGCCGAACTTTGGGCGATGATAGGAACTACACCTATGATTGGAAAAAATGACGTTGTTAGTGAAATTTTTATGCAAAGTGATGCTAATGAAACATTAGTATTTGCAAAGAAAAATATGATAGGATTAATCTCTATGTGGTCAGCTAATAGAGATTATCCATCTATAAGTGGTATACCACAAAAAGATAATGAGTTTTCTGAAATATTTAATGAATATAATAAATTATGTTGTGAGTAAAGCATAAAAAATAGAGCGTTGTTATATAAATGTAAATATACAACACTCTATTTTCTTATGCTAAGAGATTTATAATATTAATCATATCTATACTAAATATACATTAATATAACAAGTTTTAAACTTTAAAAAAACAGTTCTAAAATTTAGAAATTATTGGTACCACTATAATCACTGCAAGTCTTATTTTATCATAGTATGAAATTAGTAGGCATAAAACTGCTAATTTAAAACTGAGGTGAAATAAATGACTAAACTGATTAAATCATCAAATGTAAAATATGTAAATAGGGGAGATGTAATTACTTATACTATTGTAATTGATAATACCGATGGGGATGAAATGAGTAACATAGTATTAACGGATGAACCTAATACAAGATGTACTATATTCATACCAGATTCAATAACATTAAATGGAGTAACTCAAGTGTCACAAGACCCTATAGCAGGAATTTCTATTGGAAGAATGCCATCAGGTAGTATCTCTACAGTAACATTTAAAGAATTTGTATATTGTTGTGATACAATCATAAATAATACTGCTACTTTAAGTTTTGATAGTCAAAGTCCAATACAAGAACCTATCCATGCAAATATCTTATCAAATACAGTAAAAATATATTCACTATTATGCACTAAGTTAGATTTATCAAAATCATCGGCATCACAAACATGCAATATAAATGAAGCAGCAGTAGGAGATATAATAACCTATATGTTAATTGCTACTAACAAGAATTCTATTCAGTTAGATAATGTAACTGTAACAGATACATTAACATCAGATTTAAGCTTTATTAAAGATTCAGTAAAAATAGATAATGTAAAGAGTGATGAGGATATAAGAGCTGGAGTTAACGTAGGAACAATACATCCAAATAGTATTAAGACTATAACTTTTGAAGCAAAAATAGTATCCAAGCCATCTAATGGTATAATATCAAATAAATCATTCGCAGAATATAGCTATATCATTAGTTCTGATTTGCCAGCAAGACAAGACTATGTTCAAAGTAATATAAGTAATATATATGTTAAAAACCCGAGCGTTAAAGTTATAAAAACTGCTGATAAGAAAGTAGTATCAATAGGTGATACAATAAACTATAAAATTCAAATTATAAATGATGGAGATATTGACCTTGTAGGTGTGGTATTTAAAGATGATATATCATCTACTGTATCATTAATAAAACAAAGCTTTATGGTAGATAATATATCTATTGATCTAGCTAAAGATGATTTGATTAGAGGTATAAAAATGCCTATAATTAGAGCGGCGAATATTGTAATAATAACATATCAAGTAAAAGTAATTTCCTCAAATTGCAAAGCTAAAATATTAAACATAGCACATGTAGATTGCAAATATATACTGCCAGGTGGATGTAGTGGTACTATTGAGAGTTTAGATAAAGAAGAAGCGAATTCAGTAATTGATATGAATATGTCAACATTTAAACAAGCAAGTATAGACAAATACTTTAAAATTCCAGAATACATGTGTGAAATAGAATCTATAAACCATATTGAAGGTAAAATTGAAATATCAACATCTAATGTTATAGAAACTCAAGAGTATACATCCAATGAAGGTCAAAAACTAAATAAATATAAACTAATAGTGAAAGGTGTACTAAAAACGACAATTGAATATACAGCAAATGAACCAACTCAATCAGTACTTGCGATTGAGTTCAAAACGCTTTTTAGCCAATTTTTAATTCTACCATTAGATTATGTATTAGGCAGCAATATAGAAGTTGAAGGTATAGTAGAAGATATTTCTTACAACTTAATAAATTCGAAAGAAGTATTCAACAATGCAACTATATTAATAGCAGCAAAAATATTATCTTGTTAATATAAGATAATATTCTCAGAATAAAACCTCAATAAATATAATAATTAGAACTAACATATAAATTAATATTTCGAA
Source organism: Romboutsia sp. (assembly GCF_051659545.1). GTDB lineage: Bacteria > Bacillota > Clostridia > Peptostreptococcales > Peptostreptococcaceae > JBOFOR01. Next base: position 7,154 of record NZ_JBOFOR010000248.1, read on the forward strand.
GGAGTGTTAACATGGGGATTAGTGCGTGTATAATAGCTAGAAATGAAGAAAAAAATATAGATTCGTGCCTAAAAAGTATAGCCGATGTAGTTGATGAAATTATACTTGTAGATACTGGATCAAGCGATAAAACTATAGAAGTAGCAAAATCATATGGAGCGAAGGTATTTTTTAGAAAATGGGATAACGACTTTAGTGCAGCTAGAAATAAATCTTTAGATATGGCAACTCATGAATGGATATTGGTAATTGATTGTGATGAAGTACTAGCTGAAAATAGCAAAGGTAAGTTAAGGGAGATAGTAACAGATGATACTCAAGAAGCCTTTGGAATAGATATAGTAAATATAATAAATGGGGTAGAGAGCTATGCATCTATACATCTAAGATTATTTAAAAACAAACCAGAATATAGATATAAAGGTATTATTCATGAACAGATGTATTTAGATAATAAAAATTTAGAAGTACTAAGAGCTCATATAAATTTTATTCATTATGGATATGGTAATGACAAAGAATTAGAAGTTAAAAAGAGAGATAGAAATTTGAAAATTCTAAATTTAGTAGATGAAGATAAAAGGGATGGAATGTATTATTTTCATTTAGGGGCTGAGTATACTAGGGTAAATGATCATAATACAGCGTCAGAAATATTTAGAAAAGGTTATTATATAGCAGATAAAAGCGAACCATATTTTACTCAATTAGCACAAAGGCTCGTAGATTCTTTATTTTCAAATAATCAATATAAAGAATGTATACAGTACTGTGATGAGATATTAAAACAGTTTGTAGATTTTAAATGTATATATTTTACAAGAGCAGCAAGTTATATTCAAATTAGAAATTATAGTAAGGCTTTATTAAGTTTAAGAATATATGATTATTTACAAGATAAACCAGAAAGATATCCTGTTGTAAGGCATGATGAACTGAATGATATAAAGGAGCTTATAACTGTATTAGAAAAAGAAGTTTCAAATTAAATATATAAGTACTGGAACGTATTTATAATATACTTTTTAGCACTTGTATGTCATTTTTAGAAAATTTGAATACACTAGAGCATTAAGAGTATTTTAAATAAAGATACATCTTAATAATTCTTCATGGGAGTGATTAAATTGGCAGCAACTATATCTGGTATAGTCTTTAATGACTTAAACAGTGATGGAATATACAATGTTGGCGAGCCTGGTATTTCCGGTGCTTATGTAGTTCTGAATGATACAATCGCCGCAACTTGTATAAATACACAAACAGATGGTAGTGGGAATTATAGTTTTAGTATAAATACGGCAGGAACATATACAGTATATGAAACTGTAACAAATCCTGCTGGAGATATTTGTCCACCATCTAAATTTACTCAACCAAGTGGATTTACAGATTCTACTACACGAAGACAATTAACTGTAACAATAACAGCTGCAAATATTACTGCAGGCACTACCATAGCTAACAATAACTTTGGCCATGATAACAGAACAGCATTTGAATGTACAACATATGGATGGCAAACTGCAGCTGTAACTCCAGGTGGAGTTTGCAATTTATATAGAGTAGACTTAGTTAATGGTCAAACTCTTAATCTAGGCGGATTTACACCTGCAACATCGATGAACTCTATAGGATACAATAATATAGATGGATTTATATGGGGTTTAAATACTACGACTAATAGAATAATTCGTATAGCACCTGATAGAACCGTATTATCATTGCCGACGGTACCAAATTTTCCATTACCACTTGATCCTGGTGCAGTAGGATATAACTATGCATGTGGTGATGTAAATAGAAATGGTTATTTATATATATATCAAGGAAACTCTCCATTTACGGGTGCAATTAGGTTTTATGTAATAGATGTAGATTCAAATAGACCAACGTATGGATTATTAGTAGATCCAGCAAATGGATTTGCTATAGATACAGCACCTTATGGAACAGCTTTAAGCATAGGTATGAATACAACAGATTGGGCTTTTAGTCCTTTTGATGGACAATTATATGCAGTAGATAACTCAACTGGTGGAATGTTAAAAATAGACCCTATAACAGGTAATGTTCAAACTCTTAGTACAACGCCTTCACCAGTAGTTAATATATTGGCTAACTTCTTTGCACCACCAAATAATTTATTTGGAATAACTAATACTGGAATAACGTACGAATATACGATAGTTGGAAATACCGTAACAAACAATTTAGTTTTTACAGGTCAAGCACCGGGAAGTAACTTAGATGGTGCTAGATGTGCAAGCTCACCATTACTTGGATTAACAAAAAGTTCAACTCCATTAGTTGGTGTTGGAGATACTATAAATTATACTGTTGGGATTAAGTATATGGGAGCAAATACTGCAGTTAATGTAGTATTTGTAGATACTATTCCTAATGGAACAAGTTTTATAGATGGAAGTATAAATCTTGATGGAAATCCTGTAGTAGGCTCTCCAAATCCACCAGGAGTAACTCTCCCTGATTTGAGCGTAGGAACTCACACACTTACCTTTAATGTAACAGTCGAATCAGTTCCAACACCTAATCCAACACCTAATAATGCAGGATTATCTTATGACTATTTTGATCCATTTTATGGAACAATACCTGGAACTGCTATTATTTCTAATACAGCAACTACTACTATAGCTTATGCTACTTTAACATCATCTAAAACAGTAGACAATACCTTTGGTACTACTGGAACAATATTAACTTACACTATAGCCATTAAAAATACAGGTAATACAACAGCAAGTAATATATTGTTTGTAGATACTATTCCAAATGGAACAACATTTACAGCTAATTCATTAAAACAAGATATTACGGCTATAGTAGGAAGTCCTAATCCTCCAGGAATAAGTATTCCAAATCCTATAGGACCAGGTAAAACATCAACAGTTACATTTAAAGTAACTATAATTACTATACCAAGTCCTAGCACGATACCTAACAATGCTTCGAGTAGTTTCACTTTTATAGGAAATCCTTCAATTCCTACAACAAAAACAGATAGTACGAATTCAAACACAGTAATAACACAAGTTAATAAAGCAGAGCTTGGTTTAATATCCAAAAGTGTGGATAAAAATTTTGCAGTAGCTGGAGATATATTGACTTATACGATATCTATCCCAAATACAGGAACAGTTAGTGCAGATGCTGTAATGTTTAAAGATACGATACCTAGCGGAACAACTTTTGTGACTAATTCATTTACAGTAAATGGTATAACTAAAATAGGTCAAAGTCCAGTACCTCCAGGAGTTAATATAGGAACTATACCAGCTGGTGGTATTTTCACGGTAACATTTAAAGTAACAGTAACGTCAATACCAACACCAAACCCTATTCCAAACTCTGCTAACACTACTTTTACCTATAAAGTAAACCCAAGTCTTCCTGCAACAACCGCTGGAAGTGCAAATAGTAACATTGTAACAACAAGAATTAATAGCCCGATAATTAGTACGGTAAAATCAGTAAATTCAACCAATGTAATTGTTGGGGACACCATTGTATATACTGTAGTTTTAAAGAATACAGGAAATACTACGGCTATTAATATGATATTTAAAGATACCATCCCAGGTGGAACAATATTTATACCAAATTCAGTAGTAGTTAATAGCTCAACTGTACCAGGGGCAAACCCTGCTCCACCAAGCGGAATGACACTCCCAAGCTTAGGATTAAATCAAACAACTACTTTAACATTCCAAGTAACTGCAACAAGTGTTCCAACGCCAAATCCAACACCAAATACAGGTCTTTTAAATTATGACTTTATAATAGATCCATCAACAGGTACTATTGTAAATCAAAATCTTAGTACAAATACAGTATCAACATTTATAAATCCAGACTCATCACCTACTAAGAGTGTAGATAAAATATATGCAAAAGTAGGAGATATTATAACTTATACCGCAGTATGGAGAAATGTATTAAATGTAAATCAAACATTATTAACATTTATAGATACAATTCCGAATGGAACAACATTTATAGCAAATTCATTAACTAAAAATGGAGTAGTTGTTGTTGGGGCAAATCCATCTCCACCAACTGGTTATGCTGCAGGTACTTTAAATCAAAATACCACAATTACCATAACTTTCAAAGTAACAGTAAATACAATTCCTAGTCCGAATCCTACACCAAATGTGGCAACATTTATATATACTACTACATTAGCAGTAAACCCTAGAAGAAGTAATATAACAAATGTAGTAAGTACTACGATAAGTACTGCGAGGCTTCAAAATATAACTAAGAGTGTAGATAAAACTAGTGCTGGAACTACTGATACTTTAACTTATACAATATCAATGACAAACAATGGAAGTACTACTGCTAATAATGTAATATTTAAAGATACCATTCCAACAGGAACAACATTTGTACCAAATTCTGCCACAGTGAATGGCGTAACTCAAAGTGGTGCTACAGTAGCTCCTCCAACAGGTCTTAGTGTTGGAAGTATACCAGTAGGAGCTACAACTACAATAACATTTAAAGTTCAAACAGGAACTACTATACCAGCTCCAAACTCTATTCCTAACACAGGAACAGTTGGATACAATTTTATAGTAGACCCAAGCCTTGGAACTACTGGAAGTAGTGGTGGAAATAATACTAATACAGTTACAACTAAGATAAACTCAGCAATAATATCCCCTGCTAAAACAGTACTTCCAGGTGCTGGATTTGTTGGTGATATCTTAACCTATACTGTTGGATTAAAAAATACAGGAAATACTACTGCTACTAATATATTCTTTAGTGATACAAGTCCAAATGGAACAACATTTGTAACAAATTCAGTAAAAGTAAATGGAGTAACTATAACAGGAGGAACGCTAAGCCCACCACCTGGAGTAACTATACCAAACTTAGGTATAAATCAAAGTGCTACAGTAACATTCAGAGTGACTATAGACACTGTTCCAAGTCCTAACCCAACTCCTAATATAGGTGTTGCAACTTATAGCTATATTGCAGATCCAACACTTGGAACAAGTAAAACTAATACCTCTAATTCAAATATAGCATCAGCATTTGTATATCCAGATAATAATCCATTTAAATTTGTAGATAAACAATATGCTACAGTAGGAGATACCTTAACTTATATACTAGGATGGGTGAATTCATTAGGAGTACAAGAGACTAATGTAACATTTGTCGATACAATCCCAACGGGAACAACATTTGTAGCCAATTCAGTAACAGTAAATGGAGTAGCTAAACCAGGTGCTACAGTCACTGCACCAAACGGAATAAACACATTAACATTAGCAGCGAGTCAACTAGTGACAGTATCATTTAAGGTAACAGTAAACACATTACCAACTATAAATCCTGTGCCAAATGATACTACTGTTATATACAGTTCTACTTTAGTGGTAGGAAAACAAAGTGATGTATCAAATATAGTAAATACTCAAATAAACTTAGCTAGATTGCAAGGAGTAACTAAGAGTGTAGATAAAAATTTTACAACAGTAGGAGATACATTAACTTATACTATAACTCTTGCAAATACTGGAAATATAACTGCTGAGAATGTAGTATTCTTAGATACAATACCAAATGGAACTTCATTTATTGATGGTTCCCTTATACTAGATGGAATAACTTTACCAAATGAAAATCCAGATGCACCAACAGGTGCTGATATAGGAACAATATCTGCTGGGGCAGTTACTACAATAATATTTAAAGTTTCAGTGGATACTATTCCATCGCCTAATTCTATTCCTAATACCGGAAATATAACTGGTGATTATATAGTAGACCCTGTTCAAGGAACGGTTAATAATATTAGTTCAAATACAAATACAGTAACTAGCAAAGTTAATTTTGCTAATTTAAGTAACACTACTAAGGCTGTAGATAAAATATTTGCTAATATAGGAACTACTTTAACTTATACTATTACTATAGTAAATAGCGGAAATACAACGGCTAATAATGTAGTATTTGTAGATACAGTACCTGATGGTACAACATTTGTTTTAAATTCAGTAACAGTAAAAGGATTGCCAATAAGTGGAGTATCTCCAAATCCTCCTGGTGTGACTATAGGAACTATACCGATAGGAGGAACTTCAACTGTAACATTTAAAGTAGTAGTAAATACACTTCCAACCATAAATCCTATACCTAATACAGGAACAGTTGGATATAATTTTATAGTTGATCCTACACTATTAACGACTTCAAGTGGTGTTAATAATACAAATACAGTAGAGACTACAGTAAACCATGCTGATTTAGGAAAAATAGTAAAATTTACAGATAAACAGTATGGACAATGTGGAGATATTGTAACATATACAATATCTATTCCAAACAGTGGAAATGTAGATGCTTTTAACGTAGTTTTACGTGATACAATACCAACTGGAACAATTTATGTAAATAATTCTCTTACTGTTGATGGAAATCCAGTTGGAGGAACTCCAGCCAATGTGAATATTGGAACTATACAGGCAGGAGATACTTCGGTAGTATTTTTCCAAGTTCAAATTATTTGTTAGTAAATTAATATGATTAAAGCCCTAGGAAGTATATTAAATATTGATACTTTCTAGGGCTATTTTACTTTAACTATAACAATCCTATTCATGAAAGTCACACTAAAGACTATTATATTGATGTGATAGGTTTTACGAGAAACTTTTTATGCATTTACTAGGTTTAAAATATTTAAATAGATTCAAAATCATATAATAATAACAATAAAATCAATAAAATCATACTATAATGTTAGGTACTTTAATGTGCTAATTTAAATAAAAATATATTTATTCAAGATATGTAATATATATAGAAAGGAGATTTATAGCTTGGCTACAATAAAATATAATTATACCGGAGCAGACCAAACATTTACTATTCCAGCTGGAGTAGGTAGCGTATTTATACAAGAATGGGGTGCAGCCGGTGGTTCTTCTCCTGGAACGACTTCTTCAGGAGGAGGAGCTGGTGGATACTCAGAAGGAAGATTAGCTGTAACACTTGGTCAAGTACTAACAGTAATTGTTGGTGAAGGTGGGAAAATATATACTTTAGCTAGTACAACAGTACCAACTTATGGTGGTGGAGAAGCCGCATCAGGTGGAACTAATATATGTCCTCCTGATAATAGAACACAAGAGGTCTCTGGAGGTGGGGGCTCTGGATTAGTTGTATTTAGTTTTTCGCTTCCTTTAGCATTAACTAAGTCTACAAACAAAGCTTATGCTACCGTTGGGTCTACAATAACTTATACTGTAACAATAGCAAATACAGCAACTGTAACCTTGAATAATGTAGTATTTGTGGATACAATACCGAATGGAACTACATTCATTTCTAATAGTATGACTGTAAATGGAGCTACAATAGCTGGAAATCCTGCACCTCCAGGTGTGAATATTGGAGACTTTAATCCAAGTTCTGTCAATACTGTTACGTTCCAAGTATTAGTAAATAGTACAATTCCTTCTCCTAGTACACTTACTAATACTGCGATAGCTAACTTTGCAGGATCAACTATTCCGACAAGTTCAAATAATATTACTACAACAATATTAGCAGCTGTACTTTCAAGTAGTAAAATAAGCAAAACTTATACAAATATAAATGATGTTATAACTTATACAATTCCAATAAGAAACACAGGAAATACAACAGCTATAAATATAAGATTTATAGACACAATACCAAATGGAACTACCCTTGTGGCAGGATCAATAAGACAAGACAGTACTGTTGTTGCTGGAAGTCCTAATCCTCCAGGAGTAACACTACCAAATCCTATAAGAAATGGAGTTACTTCAACAGTAACTTTCCAAGTCAGGGTAATTACTATACCAAGTCCTAACCCTATACCAAACTACGCTTCAATGATTTTCCAATACACCATAGATAATTCTACAGTTCCAAATATAGTTGGTAGTGGTTCTTCTAACACTAATATTGCAAATACTTTTATAAATAGAGCTGATTTATCAAATATGACTAAGGCTACAGATAAGGATTTTGCAACTATTAATGACGTAATAACGTATACTATTACAATTCCAAATACAGGAACTACAAGTGCTAATGCTGTAATTTTTAGGGACACAATTCCAATAGGAACAACATTTGTAGCAAATTCATTTACTGTAAATGGTGTAGTTAAAACTGGTGTAAATCCTACACCTCCAGGTACTAATATAGGTACAATACCATCAGGTTCTACTTTCACGGTAACGTTCCAAGTAACTGTAAACACAATACCATCACCAAATCGTATTACAAATACTGCAACAACGACATTTACCTATCAAGTTGACCCAAGTGTTGTAACTACTACAGCTGGTAATGCAAATAGTAATATAGTAAACACTACTATAACTAAAGCAGCAACAATATTACCTACAACATCAGTTAATGCACCAGGAGCATTTGTTGGAAATACACTTACCTATACTATAGGTTTTAAGAATACTGGAAGTACAACAGCCAATAATATATTCTTTACAGATACTACTCCAAATGGTACAACATTCATTAATGATTCTGTAAATATAACTGGAACAACTATAACTGGAGGTATATTAAATCCACCTTCCGGAGTAACAATACCTGATTTAGGTGTAAATCAAAGTGCTACATTGACATTCCAAGTTACAGTAAATACAATACCTGTACCAAACCCTACTACAAATATAGGAACAACAAGTTATAGCTATATTGATACAGATAGCGGAACTACAGGAACTAAGGTAAATAATACTAATATAGTATCTACATTTATATATCCAGGCGTAAATCCTTTTAAAATAGTAGATAAGCAATATGCTACAGTAGGAGATACACTAACTTATACACTAGGATGGATAGAAACATTAGGTATCCAGCAAACTAACGTAACATTTGTAGATACAATACCTGTTGGAACAACTTTTATACAAAATTCAGTAATGGTACGTGGTGTAAGTATACCAAATGCTACAGTTATAGTCATATAACTTTAAAAAGTTGGTAAATAGACTCTTCTAGAGTCTTATTATTTTTATGTATTTTTTTCAAATTCTTTTTTAATTTTGCCCAGTACTTTTCTATAGGATTTAACTCTGGAGAATATGGTGGTAG
>NZ_JBOFOR010000249.1:0-9816 GCF_051659545.1 Romboutsia sp.
GAGTATAGAATGACACCATCTGATGTAATAAAGTATTTCAGTAATGAACTAACACCATCAGATATTGAAAAAATATATTCTTTTTCCTACCCTTCAACAATAGGTTTAGATATGCAATATGCTTTTGAAAACTATGATAATGATGCTTATATTAATACTACAGATGGTAGAAGTTATATAAACACTGTTAGAGTTTTACATTGTGTGTGGAAATCTTTAAGAAGAATAGGTTTTTTAACTTATATAGATGTTAATGGAGAAGAACAAGAAATGATTATAGATGAAAATTATAAGTTAAATAAACAAGGAGGTGATGTTTTAATAAAATGGGAATACATTCCAGAAGTGTATGAAACTTGGAAAATAAACAACAATATATATTTAAACATGAGACCTGTTCCTGGTCAATTTAAAGACATGGATAATTTATATGAATGTAAATTGCCTTATTATGGAGCTGTTTATGACAATCTTAATAGTGTTGAAACATCTCTGATGGAAAGATTAAAATCTTATCAATATTTTTATAACATATTAATGTATAAGATTGAAATTCTAATAGCTTCTGATAAAGGTAAAAAAATATTAATGAACATTAATGCAATACCTAAATCTACTGGTATAGATGTGAAAAAATGGATGTATTTTATGGAAAGTTCTCCAGTTATGTTTGTTAACCCATCAGAAGAAGGCTCAAATTTAGACCAAGTAGGTTCTTTAGCAAAAGAAATAGACTTATCTTTAGCTTCTGATATTCAAAAATATATAAACTTAGCAGAATATATTAAACAACAACAAGGAAAAAGTGTCGGTATTACTGAAGCTGTTGAAGGTCAGATAGGACCAGATGATGCTGTAAAAAATACACAACAATCTTTAGTACAAACTTCTCATATATTAGAGCCTTACTTCAATTTACATGCAACTGTTAAAGGAAATATTCTTCAAGCTTTAATAGAAACAGCAAAAGTAGCTTATAGTAATAATAAAAGCAATAATGTAAAACTTAATTATATCTTAGATGATATGTCTAAACAGATTTTAGATTTAGATGTAAACTTATTAAATAACTCTACTTTAGGTATATTTGTTTCTAATTCAGCTAAAGCAGAAGAAGCTAAAGAAGTTATCAGACAACTTGCTCATGCTGCTCTTCAAAATCAAAAAATTGAATTATCAGATGTTATTGCAGTAATAAGACAAGAAGGTATTGTAGAAGCAGAAGAAACTCTTAAAGTTGCAGAAGAAAGAAAAAGAAATATTGATAATAAAACAAATCAGGAAAATAATCAAGCAATGAAAGAAGAAGGAGAAAGAGGTAGAGAATTTGAGAGAGAAAAATTTGAACAAACAAAAGAACTTATTGTTTTAAAAGAAACAGAAAGAAGAAAAACAGTGGAGTTACAAGCTACAATAACAGCAGCCTCTTTTAATCCAGATGAGGATGAAAATAACGATGGTATAAATGATTTTCTTCAATTATCAAAACATGATTTAGATATAAAAACTAAAAATAGAAAATTAGATTTAGATGAAAAAAAATTAGAAGTTCATAAAGATTTAGGAGAAAAAAAATTAAAGTTAGATGAAAAGAAATTAAATAAAACAGTAAAGAAACAATAAAAATGAAAAAAACGCTATTTAAGTTAAAATATTTTAATTAATATTTTTTCTTAGTTAAATTAAATAATAGTATTAATTTTGTAATATAAATAAAAACATGGCACTAGAAGACAACTTAGAAACGGAACTTAATATGCAAGATGTGTTTGCAAATATAGGTAAAACTGAAATTGAGAAAAACGTAGAAACAGCTAAAGAAGGAGCTGTTGAAGATGAAAAAATAACAGAAGATATTGATATGTCAAAAGCTTTTGAAGAAGCAGAAGACATAGAAAAAACTACTGAGAACACAGAAGTTATTTCAATATTTGATTTATTAAAAGACAAAGAACTGATAAGTTTTGAAAAAGAAGAATTATCAGGTTTATCAGAAGAGGATAAAATTGAATTATTAACAGAAAAATATGAAGCTTCAGTTCAAGAAAGGGCAGAAGAAATTATTGAAGAACTACCTGAAAATGTAAAAGATATTATAAGATTTACAGCAAAAGGGGGAAGTATTGAAGAATATTTAAAAACATATTTAAGTACTACAGAATCAGAAATAGATTTAAATATGGATATTAATGATGAAAAAAATCAAGAAAAAATAATTAGATTTTCTCTTAAAAAAGATGATTGGGATGAAGAAGAGATTGAAAGTAGGATAGAAAATTTAAAAGATAAAGGCACATTAAAAGATGTTGCAGAAAAAAGATTTAATATAATTAGAGACAAACAAAGAGGAGAGCAAAAGGAATTACTTAAAAGACAAGAAATTATAAAACAAGAAAACATTCATAAATTTAAAGAAGAAAAGAAAAAATTAACAGCAAGAGTTGAAGGAACAGAAGATTTAGAAGGTATGAAATTATCTAAAATTGATAAGAAAGAAATACCTAATTACATACTTGACAGAAATGTAAAGTACGAAAATGGCACTGTATCAACTAGGCTTCATGCTGATTTATGGGAAGTTATGAGTGATGAAAAAGCTGTAATACAACTTGCTCAACTACTAAGGACTAGAAAAAAAGATGGAACTTTTGATTTTTCTTTAATTAAAAATAATATAAAAACAGAAGTAACAAAAGAAATGAAAGAAAAACTAGCTAGTTCAAAAAGTGGTTTACCAAAAGGAGCAGAAGTAAAAACAGTAGAAAGAAAAAATATATTAAACCTTTTATAATAAAAATAAATAATTAACAAAAAAAAAAAAATAATAACTATGGCAACACTAGGAAGAATGGCTATCCAAAAGATAGAATATAATGGTCAAAACATGACAGATTCCAACCATTTGGGGACTATGTTGAAGACAGCCCCTCATAAAATGATGGGTAAGATTGACCAAATTTTTGCTTCAAAGAATTACTATTCAAATAATCCTTTGGCACATATTTTAGGTCCAGAAGTAGGGAGCACAATTACTATTGGAGGTGTAGAGTATGAATGGGAACTGAGAGGTGCTACAACCAGACCTTTAATCACTCTTGAAAATGTAAATGCCCCTAGTGTAACTGCACCTGGAAAATACAAATCTAAGTTTAAAATTAAATTAGATGAAAATTGGTTTATGGAGACTGATGTACTAAGTCCTGGTACTTCTAGTAACAAATATAACTGTATAGTTGTGGAAGCTCCTAGAAGAGATGGTAATGGTTATGTATATACGGTGCAACTACTCACTCAAAATGATAGTGATTTTCTACCATTAAATCTTCTTAAACCAGGTCAACAATGGTCAAAACTTTACTCTGCCTCTGGAGAAGCCGCCACTAAAGGAGGTTCTACTCAACTTGGTAGGGAAATGAAATTTAGAAATAAAATTGCTAAATCAAGAAAACAATACAGAGTAACAGATTATGCTTCAACAGCAGTTCTTGCTGTACCGCTTACTGACAGAGATGGAAACCAACACCCAACTTGGATGAATTATGCTGAGGTTGAGTTTCACAAACAATGGCAAGAGGAAAGAGAAGTAATGAGATGGTATGGAAGACAAGGAGATGTTTATCAAGACGAAAATGGATATAGATATGAAACTGGTCCTGGTTTGCATGAACAGCTAGAAGATTCCCATATTGAGTACTACACTAACTTGACTACAGATTTGATTGACCAATATCTTATGGATATATTTTACGGCAGAGTAGGTCCAGGTAATACTCACAGAAATTTAAAAGCATTTACTGGTGAATGGGGTATGATAAATTTTCATAAAGCTATATCTAGTGCAATTACAAAAAAGGGGTTAATTCAAAATATTGAAGTATTTACTAATAAAACAAACTCTGATTTAGCTAATAAGACCTATGAATATGGAATACAATATACTAGATATAATTTAACAAATGGTGGCTCTCTTGAACTGATTCATAATCCTTTATATGACAATAAAATTTATAACAATGAGATTGACCCATTTTCAGGGAAACCTGTTGAATCTATGAGACTTACTATTCTTGACTTTTCTGATACAGATGGTGAAAAGAATGTAAAACTCGTTAAGAAAAAAGGAGGAGATTTCTTTAATTATATATGTGGTAATTATGGACCTATGGGACCAAATGATAGGTCTGGTAAATTTGGTAGTGCTCATGCAGGCGATTACTATTCAATGCACATAGGAGGGCATGAGGGAGTGTATGTAAAAGATATTACTAAGTGTGGAGAATTGAAATTTGCTTTAAATTAGATAATTTAAATAAAATGTATTACTTTTGTAACGGATTATATTAAGTCCGTTACAAAGTAATATTAATATAAAATAAAACAAATATGAAAATAGAAATAAGACCAATTGAAAAAGAGAAATGGCATGGTAAAAAAGAAGCTGATAATTTTATGAGAGATAAAACTATCTCTGTTTTAGTTGATAGAGAAACAAAACTATACGCAACTGGACTTAATTATACAGACACAGACTATGAAGACCAAGAAACTGGAGAAAAAGTAACAGAAGCATCTTATTATGCAAAACTTTTAAAACAAAATTTATCTAACGTATATATACCTGGTACTCCACATGAATTTTGGGAAGCTGGTACAATGAGAATTAAACTTCCAAATTCAACTATGTTCTTAGAAACTAATAATCCTTTTGACCATCTTAAATACAAAGTAATAAAATGTTCAAAGTTTGTAGCTAATTCTTTAAGAGAATACCAAGATAATCTTTACCCAGATGCTACACATTATATAGTTGATGGAGAAGAAGAAATGGAACTAAAAGCTAAAAAAGCAGAAGTTAAGTTTGAAGTGTATCAAAAGTATAATGAACTTACAAAAACTGAAAAAATACAATTGATTCTTATTCTAGGAGAAAAAAATCTTAAAGATAAATCTGATAGTATGATTACATTAGAAATGGAAAAACTAATGGAAAGTAAACCAAGAGAAATTTTAGAATTTTTGAAAAAACCTAAAAAAGAAATTGTATTAGAAGCTTTGTTAAAAGAAGCTATTCAAAAAAATGTTTTGAAATATCATAAAACTAAATATTTTTATGGAGATGCTGAAATAGCTTCAAACTACGAAGAACTTACTAGATTTTTTGAAGATGAAAGTAATCAAGAACTAAAAGTGGTTATAATGAATAAAGTACAATGACAATAGAAGAGATGCACTACGATTTTAAATTAAAACTAAATAAAGTCGATAGTCAGCAAAATAAAAATTTCCTAATTCCTGAAATTGACTGGATATTAAATGAAGCACAAGAAATCTTTATAAAAAGAGTTGCAGAACCAAGAAATAAATCAAATTTAGGATTTGAAAAAAGTCAAAGAAATATAGATGATATAAGGACACTTGTAAAAAACAGTGTCCCTATCATTGTCATAAACAATCAAATAACATTACCTGGAGATTATTTATATTATATTAAAGGTAATGTTGAAATATCAAGAGGCAATTGTAATAATATTAATGGAACACTAATTATAAGACAACATGATGATAATTTTGAAGAAAGTCCTTTTGATAAAAGTTCATTTGAATGGAGAACAGTGAATGGAGTATTTTTTGAAAATGGATTAAAATTATACACAGATGGAAAATTTATAGTAAATAAAGTGTATGTTTCTTATATTAGAAAACCCAAATATATACATAACGCAAAAGATTTTAGTGTTAGTGGAAAATACAATTCACCTTCTGGTGTATCTCTAATAGGTTTTCAGAATTGTGAATTATCAGAAGCAACACACAGAGAAATTGTAGATATTGCAGTTTTATTAGCTACAGAAAATATTCAAGCCGCCGATTACCAAAGTAAAATGACAAAACTAAATTTAAACGAATTAATTAATTAAAAAACTAATATTATGTCAAAAACTAATGATGTGTACAAAGTACTTACTACAACTGGAAATAAAGCAGTACTTATAAAAGATAAAGAACTATCTGACCTTACATTAGGTCAAATAGGTATTTTTGATGCGAATACAATGCTCTCTGTTGATAGTACAGTATCTCCTGTACCAAAGAAAGTTATTTTTGCTGTGGGTGTAGATAGGTTAGGGGATGGAACATTAAATGCTATTCACCAATCTGCTGGACCTGAAATTGATTTAAGACAAAAAACAGTACCTTATAATAAAAAGATATATACTGCGGGTCTTCCAATGATTTTTGAATTGTCTGGTTTTAAAGCTCTTTGTGGAAAAGATTATGCTTTGAGAATGGAATTTAGAAATTCTGAAACACTTACTATTGCAGGTTATCTTCCTTTTGTAAAAACCTATATTGCCTCTTCTTCTTGTTGTGCAGGTTGTATATCTTGTGTTTCAGGGGATTGTAATGTTCTAGCTTATGATTTTATTAAAGCAATTAATGCTGATAAAAAAGGGCTTGTAGTGGCAGAAGCTATTAATCCAACTACAAATGCTGTTATTACAGATATACCAGCTTTTATAGCAACTAATTCTACAGTAAATACGGATACAGATACAACTAATGATGTTTGTATGAAAATTAGATTTACTACTATACCAGCTAAAATTGCACAATTTTGTCAGATTAATCCTGAATATTATGGTTTGAGACAAACAACTGTTATTCCTTCTCTTAGTCTTGGTTTTGAGTGTAATGGTACACTTACTACTACTCAAGAAGTCAAATATGAAGAAGGGAATGGTTATGATGTTTTCCAAACTGAATATAAAGCTTCTGGTTATAGTGCAGAAAATTCTCCTAACAGACTTTCTCAATCAACTGGGCAAGCTATACCTACTGCATATTTTGTAGATAAAAAAGTAAAATATGACAGATATGCTTTTGAGTATCAAAAAAAATCAACAGGAGATGCTTGGGATACTTTTGAATTAGCCACTATTGTTGCAATTCCTACAGCAGATACTGTAACAAGAAATGCTTTTAATCTAGTGATAGATGCAATTTGGACATAACTCTTTTTTTCATAATGTTTTATTTTAGATTGGTAAAAGGATGGTGTAAAAGTCATCCTTTTATTTACAAATAAAAATATGTGGTATAAAATTAAAAAATATAAAGACATACTAACAGTTACAAAAACAGAAACAATACCTGTTTTTGTAACTATTTATGTTAATACACCTTGTGATGTAGAAAAATACAAAGTAGAAGTTGCAACACAAGAAATTACAAGTGCTACATCTTTTACTTTAAATAGAGATTTTGTATATAAAATAATAATATCTAAATCCAGTGATAGTTCAATAAATTTTGATGAAATATTTATTTCAAATTATTATAATTTACTAACTTCAATAATAGAAGATGTAAATACAATACTATGTGGGTGTGAATGTTATTCTTGTAATAATTGCAATGAAGCAGATGAAAAAACTATAGCAAATACTTTAACTAAAGTGATGTTGTATTACGGTTTAGTAAATCAACTTTATATAGAGGTTTTTAACAACGCTTTTAAATGTTCTTTGTGTACATTAACAGAAGCAAATCTATGTATGATATTGAATGAGAATATTACAGGTAATTCTGATAATACTCTTTTAATGAAAAAATTAATTTCTTTTTATTACTTAGCTTTTTATTATGCTGAAATTTCTATTGCAGAAAATGTAGATTATACTAATATACAATTTGATTATGAAAAAATAAAAAAGTGTATATCAAATTTAGGTCTTTCTGTTACTTGTATTGAAGACATAAATCAACCTCCTAGTATAGGAGATGGAATTGTTACGATAACAGCAATAACAACAAAAACATTTACAATAGCGGATTTTACAACTAATACAATTCCTCCCTATTCAGATACAGAAGGAGATGAATTAGATGCAATTAGAATAGATAAAATTAGTTTAGAACAAAATGCTTCTTTAAAACTAAACAATATAAGTGTAACAGAAAATCAAATAATTACAGCAGACCAAATTGCTTTAGGGTTATTTAAATTTACTTCTTCTTCTGGTGGAGCAGATATAAGTACATTTCTTTGGAGTGCAAGAGATAAAGGCTCACTCAAATTTAGTAGTTAAACAATAACAAAAAATATATAAATTATGGCAGTTTTTACATTTACAAATGCAGCATATATAAATCAGCCCGCAACTACAGGAAATAGGGTTGTAACTCTTTTAAATAGAGCAGATTATACTCTTACTCTTGCAGATTTTACAACACAGACAGTTCCAGCCTATTCTGACCCTGAAAATGACCCTTTAGCTGCTGTAAGAATTGATACCCTTCCTGCTACAGGATTTTTAAAATATAATAATGTAGTTGTTGCTCTTGGTATGATTTTAACATCTGCTGAAATATCTTCAGGTAAGCTCAAGTTTTTTGCCCCTAACCAAGATGCTCTTATTTCAAGTGTGTTCACTTTTTCAGTAAAAGATTCAGGCTCTGGTCAATTTACATCTTAAATAATATGGCAAATTTTACAATAAATAATGAAGCAAAAATTTCAGATAGTACAAATGATTTAATTTTTACTGTTCAAACAACTGTTCCTAATAAAAGTATTTCTTGGAACATGTACAATCATAATTTAACTGTACAAACTGATTGGGCAGATGGTACTATAAATACAAGCACTAATCACACTTATGTAACAGCAGGTACATACCAAATAAAAGTAAAGATGACAGGTATTACAAACAGTGGTTCATTTTTAGTTTTGAATGGTATAGATATAATTAGTGTTGAAAGACTACCAAAAGTTTTAGATAATATTTCTCCAGCAAATATCTATTTTAATCAAATACAACTAAGAGAAAATAAGTTACCTCTAACAGAAATAAGAAAAATATTAACGGCTTTTGATACAAACATGGCAATTAGTAGTACATATTCTTATCTATACTTAGATAAACAAAATATTTCAAATTATGTTCTTACTCAGTCAGATATTAATATTGCACAAAGCATTATGAGTAAAAACATTTATATTTCTTATGCAAAAAATGAAAACACAATTGGAAGATATAGAGTACCAACAGATGTTGATAAAACTGTTTTTAACGACACTACTTTAACTCTTAGTGTTACAGCCCCTCTTGTTCGAATGGGAATTTTATTAAATAATTCTGTAAATTATGGAAAACAACAATATTACCCTCGTATAAATAATTTTATAACTGGTGCTGGCTTTGTTTCTCCTTCTTATGACATTAATAATAATATTATCTCAGATGCAACTATAACAATACAAGATTATCCTATTAATTCACAAGTAGTGTTTACTGTAGATATAAATTCTTACACTCAAATCACTAAACTTGGAAATGTTTTTTGGAGTTCTTAAAATAATTTCTATCTTTGTTAAACATAAAAACACTATAAAATGCAAAATATAAATGTCTCTCCCATAATTGCACCAGGAAATATAAAAGAGTGTATTGTTTATATTTTTGGTTGGCTTTCAAAACTTACCTGTAATGGTAATGTTTTATCTATTGATAAGATAGAAAAAATTCAAACAGGAGAAATAGAACTTACTTTTAAGGATTTAAAGGGGGAACAAAAAATAACCTCTAATATTATAGTGTCTTGTGAATCAGAATGGTAATAAATAATAAATACTATGGCAACAAAAAAAATAAATTTTTATAAGTTAAACGCATTACCTACACCTTTAGAGCCTACATCATTGTATTTTATTCAAAATGGAGGATATGCTGAAACTTATATCACAGATGAATCGGGAAATTCTAAAATGGTAGGTAATTCTTCCATGATTAATAATTTAATTGCTAGTCAATT
>NZ_JBOFOR010000250.1:0-1741 GCF_051659545.1 Romboutsia sp.
ATGTACAGTTGGCGATTGGTTGAATATTTTACGGTACTGACCATTTCCAGTACCAACCTGATATATTCAGTTTTGAAAGTTCTAAACGTATTATTAGTATAACAAATTTAGAAAAAAATATGAATAGTAAAATAACCTAACGGTAGGCTTACATCCTCCACCTCCTGCGGTTAGGAAGAGGAATTTCGCCTTATTAGGTTAAATCTTTTAAGAATATATTATGTTTTTTATATATAAAATGTCCAATACTCTATCCTTTTCTAGTATTATACTTCACATTTTTACCAATTATAGCACTTACTTATTCTACTCGTAAAAACTCCTTCTAAGTTCTGGAAGGAGTTTTAGTATTATCTATTTTTAGTTTTTTCTTGAACATATTTGTTATTATACTCACTTCTTCTACCTTAAGCATAATTATCAGCATACCATAGATTAAAGTTCCTATGGTAATAGAAGCAAATAGTATTATTCTTACTACAGGTTCTGCTAGCACTATAGCTCCTACAGATATTGGTAATATTAGAATTACTACGCTATTAATGCTTTTATATACAGATTTTATAAACTCTTCTTTATTTTCATCATTTGATAACTTATTTAATCTATTGGCACTATTTAGTACTGTTATGTAGCCATCCCCTAATGTAGATGCTAAACTTCTATCTACAATAGAATTAATTTGATTAACACCAACACCTATAAATACAGGTATCAGTAATCCTAGCATTTTTTTAATATTTTCATCTTTTAAATTTATATATAACTTATACTTATATCCACTTTTTATTGCAAATGGTAATTGAAACAAGAACATACTAGCCATAGATAATAAGGAGCCTATAGCCATTATATTTATGTTGCCATTAGTACTTAGTAATATGCCACCTATTATGGCTATGTTGAATGGAAGTCCTACCATGCCTGCTATAGCAAACTTTCCATTTATTTGAAGCCAAGCTGTCATCATATTACTTAATCCTATAAATAATACTCCAAATATCATTATTCTAGTAAAGGTTATAGCTAATTTTAACTTTTCACCTTCAAAATTGATTGCAAATATTTTTACCAACGGTTCTGCAAATAAAATTGTAGGTATTCCTACAGTTGTTATATATACATCTGAAACTAGGTTCGCTCCATATGTGGATGTAAGTACTAATTCTCTTCCAAAGCCTAGGATTTTTGATAGCATCGTTACTATCATAAGCACTAAGGCTGATTTAACTACTTTACTCATATTATTTTTCATATTTTATATATGCTTGTTGCTCTTACCTAAATTATTCAAAACTCTTTAATAATTTATAATCTCAAATATTCTGATAATAACTTATTCTGCGTTATCATTGATGTATTTAAGGATTTTTTTTATATATTGCCAGTTTTCATTCTTTTCTTTATTGTCAAATTCTATATTGCATAAATCATCGAAACTAATATGTTTTAAATTTTTAGGTAGCTTATTTCCTTTATTCAGGGATATGTAAATTATTTCTGCATCTACTACTTGAGTAAATAGACCTTTATTGACATGTTCTTCTAGATATGTGTTGTAATAGGTTTTATATTTTTTTCATTTTACTACTATTCATAATAGTTGTAAATTCCTCTATTATGAAGCTAGCACTTTTATTATTTTTAATTTTTTGTACTACATCAATATATCTATTTAATTGATTTGTCGATATGTTCAATGTACTTTTTAATTCAACTAGATATAATTTCTTTTGAGTAT
>NZ_JBOFOR010000251.1:0-2234 GCF_051659545.1 Romboutsia sp.
TGTCAATAATGATGTTGTTAAGCTTAGAAGCATTTGCTCCTGAAATTCACACTACAGTATTGATAAAAGACGAAGCTTTAGTTAAAGTGGCACAATTATACCAAGTTAGTTACAACGAAGCAAAAATGCTATGTACTGATGGTAATATTGATGCTAATTGGCTATTAGCTGTAATTTGGATAGAAAGTAGATTCAATAGAAGGGCAGTTAGTCCTATTGGTGCAAGGGGATATATTCAATTTACCCCTAAAACACTTAATGGTGGGGTACTAAATGACTCTACTGAATTTACTTTAACACGGGAATACATAAAATTTTACAGCAAAAAGATTAAATCCTATGAAGATTTATACTTAGCTATCTTCTTTCCCAAAGCATTAAATAAACCAGATAGTTATGTTTTAGCTACCCAAAGGTTTAGTGCTTATACTATTGCTAAATCTAACCCTATTCTTAACTTAAACAAGGATAGTCTCTTAACTAAAGCAGAAGTTAAATTAGCTGCTTTTGAACTTTTACCAGATAGTTTAAAACATAAATTATAATATGTTAAAAACAGTTAAAATTGTATATCATGGTAATAAGTTACCTCTTCGTAAGGAGGGTAATAACTATGATATTGCTGTAGATGGGGAACATAGATTTGAGCATGATGAGTTCAAACTTGTTCCCCTGAATGTTAGTATGACCCTACCTAAATGGTATGGTGCTCATATATTGAGTAGGAGTTCATTACCCGTAAAGAAGTCTATTATTATCTCTAATGGAATTGGAGAAGTGGAGGCAAATTACGCAGGGGTATGGAAGTTTCCTGCCTACCACTTTGGATTTGGCACTATTATCAGTGATGGTGAGTACATTGCCCAATTCAATGTATATCTCTTAGATGAAGCCCCTTGGTGGCTACATATTCTAAATCCTTTCTTAAAGCTTAAATTTAAGGAAGTGGATGTATTAACAACTACCAGAGGTGGATTTGGTTCCACTAATGGTTATAAAAACTAAACATGGGAAGACTTATATTTTTAGCTGGATTTAGTGGTACTGGAAAGACTACTGGATTGGGAGCTAATGAAAAATTAGGTATTAAGGGTTTAGACCCAACTAAAACAGCAGTAATTAATGTTACTGGACAACCTTTACCATTTCCTAAATGGAAGTCTATGTATAGTGGTGCTTTAGATAATAAAGGAAACTATTTTGAAAGTAGCAACCCTAAGTTTATACAAACTGCTATTGGATTTATTTCTAAGTCAAGACCAGATATTAAGAATATCTTTATTGATGACGGACAGTTTATTTTAAGTCTTAATTTGATGGCTAAAGCTACTGAAAAAGGCTATGAAAAATATACTGAGATTGGTATGAATATTACCAACATCTTAAAGGAAATACAGTCAAGTAGACCAGATATTAACTGTTACATTACTTGGCATCCAGAAGAGACCAAGAATGGGCTGAAGTTAAAGACTATTGGTAATATGTTAGATAATTGGCTAACTTTAGAAGGCTTAACTAACATTTTTCTTTATTCTGAAGTAATAAAGGATTCTTCTGGAAAACCCCAATATAGGATTGTTACAAGAAATGATGGTAACTACCCTGCAAAGAGTCCATATGGGATGTTTGAAAATGTTTACATTCCAAATGACTTATTCATTATAGAACAGGCTTTAGAAGCCTATGAAAACTAATTTATGCTATTAGAGGATTTAATTAACCCAAGTAGGCAAATACAGCCTGAAGTGGAAGTAATTCCACAAATTACAGTTTCCTTTACAAGGGAGCCTAACAAGAAGAATGGTATATTCTTCAATAATGGAATAAAATTTACAGAGAAAAGACAACTTTATGTTTATAAAGTAGTAAATAATGTATTTCTGTTTATCACTGGTAACTTAAATGAAGAAGTTGCTGGTGTTGAGGTGCCAAAGAATGGTAATTATTACAATAAGAACCTTGTTACAAGAATAATGACAGAGTACAAGGGTCTTTACAATACATCATCTTTAAGAGAGGCCGAAACTGCTACTTTTACAGCATACCAAAATGAAGAGCTTTCTAAAGCAATAGTTGGTAATGTCGCTCCTTATGGGAGACCAGTATCTACAGATATTGAGCATTTCTACTATATTGAAGTGAGTAACACTGTTAAAAGCTCAGAAATGCTATTAGCCTATGTTAATGGTAATTCTCGTATGGGTAATCAAACAGTAACATTACCTATCCCAAAT
>NZ_JBOFOR010000252.1:0-20886 GCF_051659545.1 Romboutsia sp.
AGGTTCAATATAGAGAGCTGAGGATGGTGGAATCTTAGCAAGAAGAAAATTAGTGAATGGGCCTTTGAGGAGCAAATCGAAATTAGTGTTAAAGTAGACTTTGCCGTGTATCGCACGTTATAGCGAAGAGGGTATGATAGTACCTGAAGATGAGGGGTGTATGGTATTTTACTATACACAAATTAGGTGGCAACGCGGATAATCTCCGTCCTATTAATATAGGACGGAGTTTTTATTTTGCAAAAAAATAAAGGTAGGTGAAAAATATGGTATGAAATTTAAAATCTAATGAAGATGAACCAATAGACTGGAAAAGATTAAATGATACAAATAAAAAAATTGGAGGTAATACAATGAGAACAAATACAAGAAAATTAGTTTTAAATTCAATACTTTTAGCAATGGGATTATTGCTACATCAAATTACACCTACATTAGGATTGCCGATTCAGCCAGATATGGCATTAGCAATGTTATTTACTATAATGGTATTAAATAAAGAGGATTATAAAAGTTGCTTGGTAGCAGGTATAGTTACAGGAATTTTTACTGCATTAACTACTAAATTTCCAGCAGGGCAAGTACCTAATATAATTGACAAAGTGGTAACTGTAAATATTGTTTATTTTATTATGATTTGTATATATAATTTACCATTTATAAAGAAAATAGAAAATCACAAACAAGATATTATAATATCTGCAATAATATTACCAATAGGAACTTTTATAAGTGGATGTATATTTTTGCTATCTGCACAAATTTTAGTTGGACTTCCGGGTTCATTTGCAAGTTTATTTATGGTTGCTGTATTACCAGCAATTGTTATGAATTTAGTAGCAGGTATGTTTTTATTTAAAATAATAAACTTATCAATAAATAGAATGAGTTATAAAAGAGTAAAGAGCAAATAATAGAATCAGAATTAAAAAACCAATATACCAAAGGAGAAACAAATGGATGACAAGAAGAACTTACTACTAAAAGGGAATATAAATAGCATATTTTATAAATATTTATTTAATAGCGTTTTAGGTATGTTGGCAGTATCCTTTTGTATACTAGTAGACACTATGTTTATAGGAAGAGGTATAGGAAGTGAAGGACTAGCGGCACTAAATATATGTATACCTATATTTAATGTATTCAATGGTATAGGTTTATTATTTGGTATGGGAGGAGCAACAGCACTTAGCATAAGTATAGGAAAAGGTGAAATAGAAGAATCTAAAAAAATTTTTAGTCAAACCATATTAATAGCTATAATAGTAGGTATAACGATATCTGTTTTAGGAGTAATATTTACTGAGAATATAGGTTATATATTAGGTGCAGATGAAAAAACGATATATTTAGTAAAAGAGTATTTAAGTGGAGTATTATTTTTAAGCTTTAGTTATGTATTATCCCATACGTTATCTTCCTTTGTAAGAAATGATCATAACCCAAAACTTGCAATGCTTGCAACATCAACAGGCGGTATACTAAATATAATATTAGACTACTTATTTATATTTGAATTTGGAATGGGTATGAAAGGTGCTGCTCTTGCAACTTCAATTTCATCTGTTATAAATATTTTAATATTATCTACTCATTTTTTAGGAAAAAAGTGTACTTTAAAGTTTGTAAAATTCAAATTGAATTCAAGTAGATTATTTAGAACTTTGGGTAATGGAGCACCAAGTTTTATTATAGAAGTATCCTCGGGAATAGTTATATTTATATTCAATTTAGCGCTATTAGAAATGATAGGGGATATTGGAGTAAGTGCCTATAGTATAATTGCAAATGTAGCTTTAGTAGTAGCAGCTATATTTACGGGTATATCTCAAGCAATACAACCTATAATAAGTATAAACTTTGGAGCCAATCAACACGATAGAGTTGAAAAAGTAAGAAAAATGGCCTTAACTGTAGCCTTTATTATAGGAACAATATTCTACTTGATTGGTTTAATTTTTCCAACAATAATAGTTAAAATATTTACTACTGAAACTGGTCAAATATTAGATATAACAGTAAATGCGATTAAATATTATTTTATAGCATTTACTGTTATGGGATTAAATATTGTAATGGGATCTTATTACCAATCTAGGGAATATATAGTAGCATCAAATATTATATCACTTGGAAGAGGATTAATATTTTTAATGATAGGTGTGTTTATATTACCTAGAATATTTGGAGTAAATGGGATATGGTTAAGCTCTGTATTTGCTGAAGTTGTTACTTTCTTGAGTACTCAATTGTACATTAGGTTCAAAGAAAGTAAAAATAATGAAATTCATAAACTTTAAAATAAATATTTATTAATAAAAATTTTCATATTTAATATTAACCAAAAAATGTAACTTAAAAATAATGTTATTTTTAGTTAAATAGACAAATAATATTAATATAATACATGACATTTAATAAGGAGAATTGCTATGATAAAATATTTGGTAAAGAAAAAAGTACAAAAAGAAGCAGAAGAAAAAGGAAAGAAAGCGATCATATATGCAGGAGCGATTATGACAGGAGTAGGAGTATATTTTTCTTACAAAGCAATACAAAATCATAGACAAAAAAAGTATATAGACGATTTAAATTACTTAAGTTTTGAGGAATATGATGCAGAAAAGCATGAAGAAAAAGAAGATGATGAATTAGAAAAAATAGTTAAAGAATTTAATTCAAATAGAATAAGTTGTGAAAATTGTACAGATGTACCCCAAGAAGAAATGATTAAATATGCAAATACTATAAAGGATAGTAAAGAGGATATAGATATAAAAGAGGAAGATTACAAAGAAGAACCTTATGAAGAGTATGAATATATTGAAGATGATTTAAATAAGGAAAATTAATTAATATAAAGAAATTATTAAAACAAAAGAAGTCTTATGACTTCTTTTGTTTTAATTTAAAAAAATATTTTTACGGAAAAATATTTTTTCAAATTAAAACAAATGGTGGATAATGTGAAAAAACTATATTATACTTATGTTAAGAAAGTGTTAAATTTCAATTAAATATTTCGGGAGGGGTAATTTTGACTAAGGGAAAACAAAGAGCAAATAGAAAAGCAACCTTAGTAGAAGCATTAATACCAATAGCATTTTTAATAGTAGTATTAGCAATATCTTTAGTAAAGTTAGATGCAGATCCACATATACCACTTATATTAGGTGCTACAGTGGCTGGAGCAGTAGGTATACTTAGACTTAGGTTTGCATGGAGAGAACTTGAAGAAGGTGTACTTGAAACTATAAAAATGGCAATGCAAGCAATACTTATTCTTATGGTAGTAGGCACTTTAATAGGAACTTGGATATTAAGTGGAACAGTACCAGCAATGATTTATTGGGGATTAGGTATATTATCACCAGGAATATTCTTAGTAGCAACAGCATTAATAAGTGCAATAGTATCATTAGCAACAGGATCATCGTGGACTACAGCAGGAACAGTAGGGATAGCACTTATAGGAATAGGACAAGGATTAGGAATACCTGCTCCAATGGTAGCAGGGGCAATAATATCAGGAGCATATTTTGGAGACAAAATGTCACCACTATCAGATACAACAAATCTAGCACCAGCAATGGCAGGGACAACTCTTTTTGAACACATAAAACATATGACATATACAACAGGTCCAGCATTTTTAATATCACTTGTAATATACGGTTTTATTGGTATGAAATATGCAGGTCAAGAATTAGACATAGCTCAAATTTCACTTATAAAAGATACTTTAGCAGGATCATTTAATACATTATCACCAGTTCTTTTAGTACCACCAGTATTAGTTATTTTAATGGTAGTATTTAAAATGCCAGCTTTACCAGGACTTATAATAGGTTCTTTACTGGGAGGTATTTTTGCAGCTGTATTCCAAGGCGCAGATTTAGCATCAATAATAAATGCAGCTCATTTTGGATTTGTTTCGGAAACTGGAGTAGTAGCAGTGGATGAATTGTTAACTCGTGGTGGATTAGACGGAATGATGTGGACCGTTTCTCTTATACTTTGTGCATTGACATTTGGAGGTATATTAGAAAAAACAGGGATGTTAGAGGCTATAGCTAATTTTATTTTATCTCTTGCAAAGGGAACTTTTGGTTTAGTCTTTGCAACAATAGCATCTTGCTTATTTGTTAATTTAGTTACAGGAGAGCAATATTTATCATTAGTTTTACCGGGTAGAATGTATAAAGATGAATATAGAAAACAAAGACTGCATCCAAAGAACCTATCAAGAGCACTAGAAGATAGTGGAACATTACTTTCACCACTTATTCCATGGAATACATGTGGAGCATATATGGCGGTTACGCTAGGGGTTAGTCCATTAGCATATTTACCATTTGCATTCTTAAATTTAATCAATCCATTAATATCGTTATTATATGCAGCAACAGGAATAACAATGGAAAAATTACCAGAAGAAGAGTTAAATAGTATAGAAGATAATAAAATTGAAAATACAAATTAATAAGTTAAATAAAAAAGATAATTATATAATAAAAAAGATGTTAATTTTCATATTAACATCTTTTTTTTGTAAGATTATAATAAATTAAGATATAAAATAAGTTTATTTATCATAAAAAGTCTATTTTTTATTAAAGAAATTTTATCATAAAAGGACTATAATTAGTATTAATTAACTATATAAAAAGTAAGATTAAATATAGGGGGGAATAAATTTATGTCCAAAATCAGAACTAAAAGAAAAGCAACATTAATTGAAGCAATAATACCTTTATTATTTTTAATTGTTGTTTTGGCAGTATCTCTAATAAAATTAGATGCTGAGCCTCAAATCCCATTAATGATAGGAGCTATTTTTGCAGCAGTAGTAGGTGTTTATAGACTTGGATTTACATGGGGGGAGCTAGAAGAAGGAATACTTGAAACGATAAAAATGGCAATGCAAGCAATATTAATACTTATGGTAGTGGGTACACTAATAGGAACATGGATATTAAGTGGAACAGTACCTGCCATGATCTATTGGGGATTAGAAATATTATCTCCAGGTATATTTCTTGTAGCAACAACAATAATTTGTAGTATAGTATCATTAGCAACAGGGTCATCGTGGACAACAGCAGGAACAGTAGGTATAGCACTTATAGGAATAGGACAAGGTCTAGGAATTCCAGCACCAATGGTAGCAGGAGCTATTATATCAGGAGCATATTTTGGAGATAAAATGTCTCCATTATCAGATACAACCAATCTAGCACCAGCAATGGCTGGAACTACATTGTTTGAACACGTAAAACATATGATATATACAACAGGTCCATCACTTTTAATAGCACTAGTTTTATATGGAATAATAGGTATGAGATATGCAGGAAAAGAATTAGATATTACTCAAATAAATTTAATAAAGACTAGTTTAGAAGGTTCATTTAATACTTTATCACCAGTACTTTTAATACCGCCAGTTATTGTAATCCTAATGGTTGTAATGAAAGCGCCAGCAATACCAGGATTAATAGTAGGAACATTATTAGGTGGAATATTTGCAATGATATTCCAAGGTTCATCAATAGGAGATGTTATAGGTGCGGCTCATTACGGGTTTGTATCAGAAACTGGAGTAGAAGCAGTAGATACGTTATTAACTAGAGGTGGTCTTAGCAGTATGATGTGGACAGTATCTTTAATATTGTGTGCGTTATCTCTAGGTGGGATACTTGAGAAAACAGGAATGTTAGAAGCTATAGCAAATGGTCTTCTGAGTATTGCCAAAGGAAGATTTGGTCTAGTATTATCTACTATAGTTTCTTGTATATTTGTTAACTTAGTTACAGGAGAACAATATTTATCTATAGTACTGCCTGGAAGAATGTATAAAGATGAATATAGAAAGATGGGATTACACCCTAAAAATTTATCAAGGGCACTTGAAGATAGTGGAACTTTGACTTCACCACTTATTCCATGGAATACATGTGGAGCATATATGTTCGCAACACTAGGTGTAAGTCCATTAGCATATTTACCATTTGCATTCTTAAATTTAATAAATCCACTTGTCTCATTATTCTATGCAGCCACAGGAATAACAATGGAAAAATTACCAGAAGAAGATTTAGAAAAAGGTGGAATATAAATTAATAAAATATAATAATTAAACTACATAATAAATAGCTTAGCCAGATTGAAAAATTAGCTAAGCTATTTATTGTATAGAAAAATTTATATTAAAGTAATATAAATATGTAAATTTTAAAAAATAAATAGATTAGAAATTATTTTAATATGTTCATTCAATATACTAAATCCTATAAAGATTAATAAACAACCTCCTAGTATTTGAGCAAATTTTTTAAATAAAGAACCAATTTGTTTTCCTATTAACACACCCATAAAACAAACCAAGAAAGTAATTACCGCGATAGCTATACATACTGGAACAATATCAATATTTAAAAAAGCAAAACTTACTCCTACAGCTAAAGCATCAATGCTAGTAGCTATAGATAAAATAACTAATTCTTTATTACCTAAAGTAGCAGAGGATTTTTCCTGTGAATCATTCTCTTTAGACTCGAGTATCATTTTAAAACCAATTAAGCTAAGTAAAATAAAAGCAATCCAATGATCTATAGATTTTATGTATATTTCAAATCTTGTACCAAATATCCAACCGATTAATGGCATAATACCTTGAAATAATCCGAAAAATAAAGCTATTTTAGATGCAATATAAAAATTTATTTTTTGTAAACTAATTCCCTTTGTTACAGAAACAGCGAAAGCATCCATAGAAAGAGAAAAAGCAGTAACTATAATGCTAAAAATACTCATATTGAAACCTCCATAATAAATTTAAAAAATGTATCAATAATAATATTTTATAGCAAATTAGATAAAAATATTCCACATATTAAATTTGTACGAAAGCTAATTATATTTTATATATTACTATTTTTTAGATAAAAATAAGATTTTACACTTAAATAAAATACAAATGCTTCTTTGAAAATTTTTAAATCAAGATTAAGCATTTCTTTTATTTTTTCTAAGCGATATATTAAGGTGTTTCTATGTAAAAATAAAGAGTTAGAGGTTTTTGAAATATTAAGGCCATTCTCTATAAAATTAACCCCTGTATATAATAAGCTATCGTCCATATTATTTAAAATATCAAAATTAACTAAATTAGAAAAACTAAAGTCTTTATTAACTAAATCAATAGTTTTATATATTATTAAGTCATGTAAATCAATATACTTTCCAATGCTATTATCTTTAATTATAATAGAAAAAAGCTCATCAATTATCTTTGTTTTAAAATCTAAAGAATGTTTATTCTCTACTTTATCTAAGTAGATTATATAAGTGTTACGATATGTTTCAGTTTCAATTATATCAGGTGTAGAACTATTAATTTCTAACTTTTTTGCTGATATTAATAGGGTATATTTATTATAACTAATTACTTCAACATCTTCATACAAGTTATAAAGAACATCTTGAAGAGAAGTACAGTCTAAATCATGTTGATAAAATAAATAAGCATACCCATTTATATTGCTTACACTACTATCTTTAATAAATTCTATTACATAAGTCAAATTATTAAATGTAACTAAACTTTGATTAGTATTTAAAGCTTCGTTGTTGTATTTAAAAATATTGATTTTTTTATTAGTTTCTTTTTCAAAAAATTTAATTAAATCTTGCATAGTCCCCCCCTAGAAGCAGATAAATTTAAAAAAGTAAGATGATTTTATTCATCTTACTTTTAATATATCATTAAATACTATAAATGTAATAGGCTAATTTATAAAACGTTCAATTATAAAGATGGATTTTCAACTGTAGAATATCTTATAGCTTGTTCTGTCTCTTTGTCAAATATATGTATTCTGTGTTTGTCCATAGCAAGTTTTAATTTATCTCCCATATTTAATTTATATCTACCATCAAATCTAGCAGTTATAGGGTATTTTCCAGCCTTAAGGTAAGCGTAAATTTCAGCACCCATAAGCTCGCTTATTTCTACTTCAGCTTCAAAAGTACTATCTAAGCTATTGTCTATAAATACATCTTCTATATGTATATCTTCAGGTCTTATTCCAAGTATAACTTCTTTTCCTACATAGTTTTGCTCAACTAGAATTTCAAAGTCACCTTTGTTTAAGTTTATAGACATAATATTATTCTCTGCGAATATTTCTCCATTTTTTTCAACTATAGTAACATCTACAAAGTTCATTTGTGGAGCTCCCATAAATCCGGCAACGAATAGATTGTTCGGTCTATCGTATATTTCTTGTGGAGTAGCTATTTGTTGAACAATACCGTCCTTCATACAAACTATTCTATCAGCCATTGTCATAGCTTCAACTTGGTCATGAGTTACGTATATAAAAGTAG
This sequence comes from Romboutsia sp., assembly GCF_051659545.1. Classification (GTDB taxonomy): domain Bacteria; phylum Bacillota; class Clostridia; order Peptostreptococcales; family Peptostreptococcaceae; genus JBOFOR01. The sequence goes on from NZ_JBOFOR010000252.1 coordinate 8,395, forward strand.
TACCAAGAGATTTATGTAATTTAGTTATTTCGGTTCTCATAGCTGTTCTAAGTTTTGCATCTAAGTTTGATAAAGGTTCATCCATTAAGAATACCTTTGGATTTCTAACGATAGCACGACCAAGTGCAACCCTTTGTCTTTGTCCTCCAGATAAAGCCTTAGGCTTTCTATCTAATACTTTTTCTAAGTCTAGTATTCTTGCAGCTTCTCTTACTTTAGCATCTATTTCATCTTTAGGTAGTTTTCTTAATTTAAGAGCAAATGCCATATTATCATATACTGATAGGTGTGGATATAATGCATAGTTTTGGAAAACCATTGCTATATCTCTATCTTTAGGATCTACATCATTTACTAATCTATCTCCTATGAATAATTCACCAGAGCTTATATCTTCAAGACCTGCTATCATTCTTAGTGTAGTTGATTTACCACAACCAGATGGACCAACTAAAACTACAAATTCTTTATCTTGTATATCAATATTTACTTTTTTAACTGCCTCAAAACCATTGTCGTATGACTTGCATATATCTTTTAAAATTACTTCTGACATAATAATTCTCCCCCTTTTATAAATGTTTTCTTGTTTGACTTGTTAATTAAATACTAACAGAAAAATGTTTTCCTTGGAATGTTTAAAATGACTAAAAGTATTCATATAAAGTAACCAAAAAAATGAAAAAATTTTATAATTATAAAGTAGTATATTAAATAAGATAAATTTTAGTTGTAAAATTGAAAAATACATATAATTTTTATTTTATTATTACATTTTGATTGTAATTTGATATTATATTGATATACGATATATCGAGATACGATAGATATATATTAACTAATATAAATATTTACTATAATAAATTTATAAAATTGTATAAGGGGGATTCTATGATTGAAGTAAATGAACTTTGTAAAACTTTTACTCGGGTAGTAAAAGATGATAGCAATAAAAAAAATAAAAAATTAAAAACTAAAAAAGAAGAATTTTTAGCTGTAAATAATGTTAGTTTTACAGCTAAAGAAGGCGAAATATTAGGGATATTAGGTCCCAATGGAGCAGGGAAAACTACATTACTAAGAATGCTAGGAGGAATACTTACACCTACCTCTGGTAGTATTAAAGTAGGAGAGCATGATTATGCAGTAAATCAAAATACTGCTAAAAAACATATAGGATACTTATCAGGAAATACAAAGTTATATGGAAGGCTTTCGCCAAGAGAATTATTAATAACGTTCGCAAACTTATATGAAATGCCCAAGTATGAAATTGAAAAATCCTTAGAAGAAATAATTAAAGTAATGGATATGGAAAAATTTATAGACAATCGTATTGAAAACTTATCAACAGGACAAACACAGCGTACATCTATAGCTAGATGCCTTATTCACTCACCAAAGGTATATATATTTGACGAGCCTACATTAGGACTAGACGTATTGAGTAGCAAATCTATAATTGAGTTTATGAAGAATGAAAAGAAAAAAGGAAAAACGGTATTATATTCAACACACTATATGGAAGAAGCGGAGACTTTATGTGACAAAATAATAATGATTCATCAAGGTGAAATAATAGCTTATGGAACTTCAAAAAGCTTAAAAGAAAAGACGAATACAGACAATTTAAGAGATGCATTTATAAATCTTGCAAGTGAAAGGTGGGATTTAGGTGAGAAGTAAAATCGTAAAATATATATTTAAAAAAGAAATGACGGATATATTAAGAGATAAAAAAACCTTATTTATGATGATTATTTTGCCTATTATTTTATATCCAGTTCTTATGATATTGGCAACACAAGCAATGACTACATCATTAAATAATATGAATCAAAAAGAAATAAATATAGCCTTCAGTTCAAAACCAAATCAAAACTTACAACAGGTGTTTGATGAAAGTATATTAAATAGTAAAAAAAATGAAGGTAAATTAAATATTGTAAAAGTTGATAACTATAAAAAAGCGTTAGAAGAAAATAAAATTGACGCATATATAAATATTGAAGAAGCTACAAAATACAAAGTATATTCAAATTCTTCCAAAGAAAATTATAACCTTGTGAATAATAGAGTAGAAGAAATTCTAAAAAAATATAAGGAAAATTTAGTAGAAGAAAAAATAAAGAGCGCTGGATTAAATATACAAAATACATTAAAACCAATGTCTTATCAAACAATAGATACCGCTAAAAATGAAGAAATAGCTGGTAACTTATTAGGTCAAATATTACCATGTATATTAATAATAGGAGTATTATTGGGGGCGATATATCCAGCTATAGATGTTATGGCAGGTGAAAAAGAAAGAGGAACTCTAGAAACTTTATTTACTTTACCTATAACAAATTTAGAGTTAGTCATGGGGAAATATATGGCAGTATCCTTAAGTGCTATAGTCACAGCAGTATTAAATATGTTATCTATATTTTTAACTATGGTATTTTTAATAACAACAAGTGGATTAGCAGGGGAGCTAGGAATGGAAGGCTTTAGTATTAATGAATTAATATTTCCTGGAATAATTACTATGATTTGTATATGTTTATTTGCGATGGTAGTGTCAGCTATAAGTATGTGTGTATGCTCTCTAGCTAAAAGTTTTAAGGATGCACAAAATTATATAACTCCATTAATGTTAATCGTTATGATACCTGGTTATGCGTCAATGATACCAAGTGTGGTATTAGATAAATTTACGGCTACAATACCAGTTGTAAATATTTCTTTATTAATAAAAAGTGTATTATCTTTTAAAAGTGACTTAGGATTAATATCATTAGTTTTAGTGTCTAATTTAGCTTTTGTAATTTTATCAGTATACTTATTATCTAAAATGTTTAATTCAGAAGAAATATTATTTGGAAATAGTAAAAGTTTTTCTTTTTTAGAAAAAAGAGCAAATATAAAGGTAGGAACTATGCCTAGTGTAAGTGATGGAGTAGTCTTATATGCAATAGGATTAGTTTTGCTTATTTATGTAGGAACTATAATACAGATGAAATATGAAATGACAGGTATAGCAATTACTCAAGTGATGATTATAGCCTTACCGTTATTATTTGCAGCTTATATAAAAACTAATTTTAAAGAAACCTTCAGTTTAAAAGTTCCTAAGCTAAAACATCTTTTAGGTGGAGCTATACTATGGATGGGTGGATATATAATAGTAATTATAATTAGTCAGTTGATATTATATTTATTCCCTCAAAATATGGAGGTAGTAGAAGCGTTAAATGATACTCTGTTTATAAAAGAGAACTTTTTACTAAATTTATTTGTAATAGCTTGCATGCCAGCCATATGTGAAGAAATGTTCTTCAGAGGATTTGTATTTACTTCATTTAAAGTGAATAAAGGAAAAAAATCAGCGAAAGGTGCAATATTATTTAGCGCAATATTATTTGGATTTATGCACATAGATTTTATAAGAATAATACCAGTAAGTATATTGGGTGTTATACTAGCTTATAGTGTTTATAAGTCAGGATCTATATTTGTAGCTATGCTAATACACTTCTTAAATAATGGATTTGCTGTATTGATTAGCCATTATCCAAACAGCCAGTTATCACAAATATACAAATTTATAGAACTAGATTTTAATAATTTAGATTTATTAAATTTAATAGTTTTAATTATGGTAGCTGTAGTATTAGTTGGTATAGGAGTATTACTTTTTTCAACAAAGAAAAATAAAATAGATAACTTAGAAAATAATGCTTAATATATAATTATAGATATTAATTGAAATAAAAGCAATATTATAGACATAAACTTTAAAATAGTGTAAGATATATGGGACATAAGATTATTGAAGTTTTATGACGAAATATGGAGGTGGTTATCTATGCCTAAGTCTGAGAAAGCAGTAGAAGAAGTTACTAAAAATTTAGAACAATTACAGAATATAGATATTAGTAAGGTAGACGTTAGCAATTCAATTGATAAGTTAGTTGAATGGAGTGCAACAGGTTTATTTAAATTAGTAGTAGGATTTATAGTAATATCTATAGGATTTAAGATTATAAAAAGAGTAGTAAATCAGATTATAAAATTTTTAGAGAAAAGAGAAGTAGATATTACTTTATTAAAATTCTCAAGATCTCTTATATCAGCTGCTCTTAAAATTGCATTAGTTATGCCAGTATTAGGATATTGGGGAATAGATTTAACAGGTATAGCAGCATTAGTTGCATCAGCAGGGGTTGCTATAGGTTTAGCTCTTCAAGGTAGTTTATCTAACTTTGCAGGTGGATTTATAATTCTTTTAATTAGACCATTTAAAGTAGGAGACTATATAGAAACTACTGTATATGGTGGAGAAGTTGAGCAGATAGGTCTATTTTACACTACACTAAAAACAGTAGATAACAAGCAGGTATTAATACCAAATGGAATATTATCAAATGGAAGTCTAATAAATTATTCAGCAAATCCAACTAGAAGAGTTGATTTAATGTTTAGTGTTTCTTATGATAGTGATATACAGCATGTTAAAAATGTATTAGCAGATATAGTACACAATCATAAAATGATAATACAAGATCCTGAACCATTAATACGTATGAGTGCTCATAGTCCAAGTTCTATTGACTTTGCAGTTAGAGCGTGGTGTAACACAGAAGATTATTGGACAGTTCACTTTGATTTACTAGAAGAAGTGAAGGTTAGATTTGACAAGGAAAATATTGGTATACCTTATCCTCAAATGGATCTTCATGTAAGACAAATTAAATAGCAAACATTAAAAGACTAGATTATATTAAAATTAATCTAGTCTTTATTACGTATTAAAGAAACTATATTACCTTGAAAAATATGAATAAGTAGTTACAATTATGTAATACCAATAAACTTAACGAAAGTAAAAAAGTAATATTTATGGAACAATATAAAAAAAATAATAAATTTATGGAATAAATAATGTATACTATAAATTATAAATATATATAAGGAGACAAGATGAATGGAGTATATTCAAGAGTTATTTTATTTAGCACATGACTACTGGATTCTTACTTTGTTAGTAGGTTTTCTAAGCTGTTTTATTGAAAGTTTTTTACCTATGTTGCCTCTTGTAGCTATTGTAAGTGCTAATGCATTTATATTTGGCCTATGGGGAGGGCTTTTTTTATCATGGATAGGTTCAGGGTTGGGAACTATATCATTGTTTTTACTAGCAAGTAAATTTAGTGACTGTAAACTTGTAGACAAGTTAAGAAATGGTAAAATGAACGGCATTATAAAATGGCTTCATAAGCAAGGATTTAAATTATTATTTATTGCTTATTCATGTCCATTTATACCAGGTTTTTTAGTTACATTAGGATGTGCATTATGCAAAAGAGATTTGAAAAGTTTTGCACCAGCAATGCTATCTGGTAAATTCGTAATGTTTTTAGCTGTAAGTTATCCAACTAGTGATATAAAAGGGTTTTTAAGTAGTCCTATAAAAATAGCTATATTTGTAGGTTTAGTTTTATTATCATGGAAGATAGGAAATAGAGTTAACACAAGACTAGAAGACCATAATGACAATGATAAAATAGAAGGAATTACAGAAATAAAAGACAATTAACGATTATAAATATATTACCCTATATAATTTAATGGTTAATTGTCTTTTATTATCAGAGTAATATATAAAATCTGTATCCTATAAGAAATATAAATATAAAATTTAAAGCCTTATAGATAATTTTTTCTGATTTAGAGCTAGTTTTAATAGGCAATATAGAAAAATTAATAGTAACTGGATAAAAAAGTTCTATGCCTTCTTTAGTAATTAAATCTAAACATAAGTGAGACAGATATCCGACTAGAAATCCGCTAGAAATACATATGAAAGTGATATTATTATCGGTAGCTTTAACTAAAATATCGAATAAATAGGATAAAAGATATAAAAATAGCAAGCTATGAGTAAAACTTCGATGTCTAAATTTAGATCCAAATAGTTTATATAATAGGGGATGAGCCTTGCTTATATATGAGTTTTTTAAATCTATATCTGGAAATAAACACCCTGCATATGAAAAATACAAATATACTAAGACTAAGATTAATTTATATAAAACATCATAGTTATTTAAAAAATTATTATCAACAAAGGGTAGAGCAAGAAGTGCAAATATGTAACTACCCTTTGCATGAGTTTCTTTTACCATAGTACCTCCTAAGGATGATATAAATATTGTCTAATATATGGTTTAAGCTAATTGTTTACATTATATATTAAATAATAATTTTTTACAAATTTCAAATTATTATTTTAAGGGATTAGTGTAATTAATTAAAGCTTTATCCCAGTTTATAACATGAAACCAATTGTCGATATAGTTACTTCTGTTATTTTGGTAACGTAAATAATAAGCATGTTCCCAAAGGTCAATTCCTATTATAGGATTAAATCCTAAAGTTATAGGGCTATCTTGGTTTGCAGTAGTAATTATAGATAAATTGCCTCCTTGATCAGAAACTAACCAAGCCCACCCAGAGCCAAATACATTTAAGCTGGCTTTTTTAAATTCTTCTTTAAAGTTATCTAAAGAACCAAAAGTTTTATTTATAGCTTCTTCAAGTCTGGCAGAAGGTATAGTTTTCTTTTGTGTCATTATATCAAAGAAAAATTCATGATTGTAAACTCCGCCACCATTATTTTTTACACTTTGAACAGCCTCCTTAGGTAAAGAATCTAAATTTGTTAGTAAATCATAGACCGTGCAATTATAAAGCTCAAGGTACTTTTCTAAAGTAGCATTAAGTTTTTCAACATAAGTTTTATAATGCTTGTTATGATGAATTATCATAGTTTCTTTGTCAATATACGGTTCAAGAGATCCATAGGTATAATTTAATTCTTTTGGTTCTATAGGCGTGAACTTAGGAGTTAAAGCAAAAGAATTAAAAATTGAACAAATAACTAATAAAGATACTAAAAGTGCTAATAATTTTTTATTCATAAAATCACCTCATAAATAGTATGTGAATATTCATGAAAAAAATTTATAAATATAAAAATTATATTTTATTAAAAAAACTTATAAATAAAAACAATAATAAAAAGGATAGAAAATCTCTATCCTTTTATGCTTTATATGGCGTTTTTAGACTTATTATCAGACTCTTTATATTTTATCAGATAATCATTCAATATAGCTCTTATTGCATTACCTATTGTTATATATGATTCATCATGTAAGTTTGCTAGTGAAACTCTAACTGACCAATCAGGCCCTGCAAATCCACTTCCACTAAGAAGTACTATACTATAATCTTTAGCTAGTTTGTATAAAATATCAACAGGAGAATAATTTTCTTTAATAAACTCTACGAAATCTTCACCTGAGTAAGTTCTAGCCCATTGCTCTATATCAAATTGAGTATAGTAGGCAGCATTATTTTCATTTTTTATTAGTGGAACATTTAATGCTTCGTATAATAGTTCTTGACGTTTGTTACAAATACTAATGTTAAGTGATTTATAATTATTCTCAGTGTCAATTAAAGCGAATGCTGAGAATAATGCCATTTGTACTTGTTGAGGAGTTGATAAACCTGCTGTGTGGTTAAGTGCAACTAATCTACTATCAGCAACTATTCTATCCATAAAGGATAAAGTAGAAGGGTTTAAACTCATATCTCCGTAACGCTTATTTAGTGATTTTTTTAGATTTTCATCTAAGTCACTAATTCTTTTATCAAATACATTATTTTCGTGTAAGGCCATTGTACCTAGTCTCCAACCAGTAACACCGAAATATTTTGAATAAGAATAAACACCAATGGTATTGTAAGGTAACTTTGCCATTAAAGATGTAAAATCATTTACAAAAGTCCCGTATACATCATCAGAAATAACCATTAAATCTTTATTATAGTTTTTTACAATATCTACAAGATTATTTGCAGAAGACTCATCAATTGCAATAGATGCTGGATTATTAGGATTAACAACAAATAAAGCTTTTATTGAAGTATCACAAAGCTTTTCTAATTCTTTTTTTGAATACTGCCAAGTATGATTTCCGTTTTCATCAACTTCATCTGCATTTATATTTATAACTTCAAAGTTGTAACGAGGTAAATGAGGTATTTCAAGATAAGGTGTAAAAATAGGAGTCATTAAAGCTATTTTATCACCTTTTCTTAATAGCTCATTAGCCATTAAAGAGTCAAATATATAACACATAGCTGCAGTAGCACCTTCTACTGCAAAAATATCTATTTTACCACCTGACTTAGTATCGTATTTCATTTCTTGAACTAAGTAATTATGAACTATTTTTTCTAAGTGAGGTAGCATTCTATCTGGAACTGGATAATTATCTCCGATTATACCATCTGCTAATTCATGGATAAAATCATCCCCATTAAACTTTAGCTCATTTATGCTGTAATCTATTATAGATTTTAATAGAGTAGCACCAGGCATATTTATATTTTTTTCAATATACTTATAAAAACGATCTTTTATACCATCCTTTTGAGGCATTCCAGCTAAATCTCCTAAATCCCAATTAAGTCTAGTTTCATTAACAGCAAACTGACCAAAAGTAAAAAAAGCTTCTCTAGGTGTGGCAGCAGTCCAGTTTGGATTTCCTCTACCAGCATCAAGAATTGAAGTGTTGTTTTTGCTAGAATGATATTGTGCTAAATCTATTAATTTATCCTTAAATTCAAAAGGACTTATTTTACCATACATCATTTTTAATTCTTTGTAGCTATAATTTTTCATAATAAAATTCTCCTAATTAAGTTAAATGATTTCGAATATTTTATAATATAATTATATACCAAAACAGCAAAAAGTAAATAATAAAAATTAAGTATTTTTACTAAACAGCCTAATAAAAAATAATTATAATACTAAATTTATTTAAAAAGTAAGTGTAAATATAATTTTATATTTAAAAAATAAAGTGTATATTTTATTATGAGCAATAAAAGTTTAAAATGAAAAGCTAAACAAATAAAAAAGAACTCAAGATGAGTTCTTTCCTAATTGAAAATGTGATAAAAGGATCTATTAAAATATGTATACTATAATTATTAAATTGATGAAACCCCCATAATTCCAGAAACTAAAATATCTAAATCAGCTCCTAAGAAATAACTATTAATATCTATAGTTGATAAAACTTTCTTTATACTAGATTCTTCATGCCTAATGCCAGACAGAATTTCTTCAACAAATGAAATATCACATTTGCCAAAAAAATCACCAAAAAATCTTATATCTTTTATAATACCTTTTTCAACATTAAGGTTAAACTCAATATTACCACCAGGATATTTTAATTCATTTAAAAGAGAATATTTAGGAGAATTTCCAAAGTTCCAATCCCAACAAATGTATTTTTCTTCAACTAATTTATTTATAACGTCTATATCAGAATCAGATAAAGTATAAGGAGTATTATCCTTATTTAATTCAGCTAGATAGCTCATTATTAAATCCTTAAATTCTAGGATGTTAATTTTAGTTTTTAGATGCTCGCTAATATTAGTAACACGGGACTTGACAGACTTAACACTTTTACCTTCAAATTTAATTGGTTTAACTTTTAAAGCATTTGATAAATCTGCTATTTGCGAAGAAAATAATAGTGTACCATGATGCATAACCTTATCTTTATAGTTATATTGAGCATTGCCAGAAAATTTTCTGCCGTCTATCAATAAATCGTTTCTTCCTGAAAACTCTGCGTTTACATCTAAAGTTTTTAGCAACTCTATTATAGGAGTAGTAAATCTTTTGAAATCACTAAAACTGTTATTGTTAGCAGATATAAAAGTGAAATTTATATTTCCTAAATCATGAAAAACTGCACCACCACCAGATTGTCTTCTAATTACAGGTATAGAGTGTTCTTTAACATATTCTAGATTTATTTCAGATAATGTATTTTGATTTTTACCAACTATTATAGATGGTTCATTTCTCCATAATATAAACATATCTTCGTTAAAATTTTTAAGTAGATATTCCTCCATAGCTAAGTTGAAATACGGATTAGTTTTGTTGTTGTAAATTAATAACATAAATTTTCCCCCTATTTGTCTATATAATATATTCGCTAATAGGATGGTAGCACACTGTAATAGGTTTATCAATTTACAATGAGAATATTATGCAGAAAAAAATAAAAATTGGTTAAAAAATAAAATATATTGCAAAATTCAAAATGTTAATATATACTAATAAATAACTTAAAGATTTAACAAATTTAACAAAAAGTGAATAAATTATAGGGTAGAGGCTGCGGTATTTATTATTACTAGTAACGAGGTAAGCACAATGACTTACTAGGAAAGGAATTATCGCCGAAGATTATAACTGATGCTTTAAGGTTATATGTCTGGGTATGCATAGAATATATGCATAACTGTCACAAACTTGTTTTGTGGTGAGCTACATTTAAGGAATTTTTTATTGTATAATTATTTAATATACAATTTTACTAGAGCCTTGAGTGTTAACTCAAGGCTCTTTTTATCTACCATAAAACCCTAAATACAAATAATATTCACGAAGAAAATAGGGGGAATTTATTATGAACAGAAAAAAAATAAGAATTACATTAATGGCAATAATGGTTTTATTACTGTCAACATCATTAACTTTTGCAGAAGGGGTAGATATAGCTCAAGTAAACTCTGAAAAATTTGGAATATTTACATTAATACCACCGTTAGTAGCAATAGTACTAGCATTCATAACTAAAAACGTAGTAGTATCTTTATTTATTGGGATTTTATCAGGAAGTTTTTTGATTAATTTTTCAGGTATAAATGTGTTGGGTACTTTAGTTGAAGCCTTTTTAGATTTAGTAAACAGAGCATTAGTGTCTTTATCAGACCCATGGAATGCAGGTATAATACTTCAAGTACTTGCAATAGGAGGAGTTATAAATCTTGTTGCAAAAATGGGTGGAGCGAAAGCTGTAGCAGAAGCACTTGCAAAAAGAGCAAAAACTGCTAGAGGAACTCAACTTATAACTTGGTTATTAGGGCTTTTAGTTTTCTTTGATGATTATGCAAATTCTCTAATAGTTGGTCCAATAATGAGACCGGTATCAGATAAAATGCAAATATCTAGAGAAAGATTAGCATTTATAATAGATGCAACGGCGGCACCAATAGCAGGACTTGCAATAATATCAACTTGGATAGGTCTTGAAGTTGGTCTTATAAATGATGCTTTTACAGGTATAGGAATTGAAGCAGATGCATTTGGTATATTTTTAAATACTATACCTTATAGATTTTATAACATATTAATATTAGCGTTTATAGTAATAACAGCTTTATTAATGAAAGATTTTGGACCGATGAGAAAAGCAGAGCTACAGGCTAGAAGTAATAAAAGTCAAAAGCATAAACTTTCAAAAGAATCATCTTTATCGCAAGATGACTTAGAACCAAAAGAAGGAATAAAATTAAGTATATGGAATGCTATTATACCAATAGGAACATTAATAGTAGCTGCATTAATATCATTCTATTACAGTGGATATTCATCAATAATGGGTGGAGAAGATACTACGTTGATACAATTATTTAATACTGCACCATATTCATTTGAGGCAATAAAGGAAGCATTTAGTGCATCTGATGCATCTATAGCGTTATTCCAATCAGCAATATTTGCTAGTATAGTAGCAATAGCTATGGCAGTAGGCAAAAAAATATTTACAGTATCAGAGGCAGTAGAAGTTTGGATAGATGGTATGAAAGGTTTAATAATAACAGGCGTTATATTAATCTTAGCATGGTCGCTAAGTTCAGTTATAAAAGAACTAGGAACAGCTAAATATATTATAAAGTTATTATCAGGTTCATTACCATACTACTTATTACCAAGTTTAATCTTTATATTAGGTGCTATAATATCTTTTTCAACAGGAACGGCTTATGGAACTATGGGAATCTTAATGCCATTAGCAGTGCCTCTAGCACACTCTATAAATCCAGAGATGTCATTTATAATAGTTAGTACAAGTGCAGTTTTAACAGGAGCTATATTTGGAGATCATTGCTCACCGATATCAGATACAACAATACTATCTTCAATGGGAGCAGGATGCAATCACATAGACCATGTAAAAACACAAATGCCGTATGCTTTATTTGTAGCAGTAATAACAGTAGTATTTGGTTATATACCAGCTGGATTTGGTTTACCAGCATATATTGTTTTACCAATTTCTTTAGTAGCTATATTCCTAGGAGTTCAAATATTAGGTAAGAGAGTAGATATTGAAGTTGATGAAAATGAGGTAGAAGTAGCTCAATAAATATCTAATAAATAGCATATTTAATATAATAAAAAAGAATAATAAACATAGCTTAATTGTATAATGAAATTGAACCAATAAAAATATAAAAAAAATCCATAGTAATCTTATCCTATGTTATTATTTAATCACCACAAAAAAACAATTACAAAAAAGGATATGGATACTATGGATAATAACAATAATA
>NZ_JBOFOR010000253.1:0-19809 GCF_051659545.1 Romboutsia sp.
CAAGCTGAAAAGATTAAAAAAGGTGAAATAAAAGTTCCTCAAAATGAAAAAGAATATAAAGAATTAAAGAAATAAAGAATTAAAGGACTATCCTATTAATAGGATAGTCCTTTTTACATTAGAGATATGAATAGAAACAAACGTGTTGAATATGTAGTATGACACTGAAAATATAGGATACAATATTTTAAATATAAATTGGAAATAATAAAAAATATAGATTATTAAAAAAAGACCTATTATTAAAAAAATTAAAAGATAACGACAAAATAAATTAAAAAATATATAAAGTATTTGTTATACATGCGAGGATTTAGTATAATTAAGATGCTGAGAATTAAAGCTAATTATTAAATAAGGAGGATAAGAAAGAGCGATGAATAATAGTAATGTTGATTACAGTCAAAAAGTTGTAGAAATGAAAAGTATCACTAAAATGTTCGGAAGCTTTATTGCGAATGATAATATAGACTTGACTGTACATAAAGGTGAAGTGCATGCTCTTTTAGGTGAAAATGGAGCAGGAAAATCTACTCTAATGAACATACTATATGGACTATATCATCCAACATCTGGAGAGATATATATAAATGAAAAGTTAGTAAAGATAGATAATCCTAATATTGCCATAGCTAACGGAATAGGAATGGTTCACCAGCACTTCATGTTAGTACAGCCATTCACAGTAGCTCAAAACATAATACTTGGAACTGAACCTACAAAAGGGCTTGGTGCTGTAGATATAAATAAAGCTATAAAAGACGTTAAAGATTTATCTGATAGATATGGTTTATACGTTGATCCTAATGCAAAGATAGAAGATATAACAGTAGGTATGCAACAAAGAGTTGAAATACTAAAGGCTTTATACAGAGGAGCAGAGATATTAATATTAGATGAACCTACAGCAGTCCTTACGCCACAAGAAATACAAGAACTTATGCAAATTATAAGAAATCTTACTAAAGAAGGCAAGTCTGTAATAATAATAACTCATAAACTAAAAGAAATAAAGGCAGCTGCTGATCATTGTACAATAATAAGAAGAGGAAAGTACATTGATACAGTTAAAGTTTCTGAAGTTAACGAAGATGATTTAGCGGCTATGATGGTAGGTAGAGAAGTAAACTTTAAAGTTGATAAAGTTGAAGCAAAGCCTAAAGAAATAGTTCTAGAAATAAAAGACTTATTAGTAAAAGACAATAGAAAAATATCTGTAGTAGATAATTTATCATTAGAAGTTAGAGCTGGTGAAATATTAGGAATCGCAGGTATAGATGGAAACGGGCAATCTGAATTAGTTGAAGCTTTAACAGGTCTTAGAAAAGCTGAGTCAGGAAGTGTCAAAATAAATGGAAAAGAACTTATAAATAAAGCTCCTAAAGATATATTTAAAAATGGAGTTAAGAATATACCAGAAGATAGACATAAAAGAGGATTAATATTAGATTTTAACGTAGCAGAAAATATAGTATTACAGAACTATAAGGATTCTAAATTCTCAAAAAATGGGATATTAAATAAAGAAGCAATTAATAAATATGCAGAAGGTATAGTAGAAAGATTTGATGTAAGACCTACAGATTATACAACTAAAGCAAGATCTTTATCTGGTGGGAATCAACAAAAAGTTATAATCGGTAGAGAAGTTGATAATATAGAAGTATCTAGAAATGCTACAGGAGAGCCACAACTATTAATAGCTACTCAACCTACAAGAGGACTGGACGTTGGAGCTATAGAATTCGTACATCAAGCATTAGTTAAACAAAGAGATGAAGGAAATGCAGTACTATTAGTATCTCTAGAATTAGATGAAGTAATGAATGTATCAGATAGGATAGCAGTAATTTATGAAGGTAAAATAGTAGGTATTATAGATGCGAAAGATGCTGAAGAAAATACTTTAGGATTTATGATGGCAGGAGGTAAGCATGATGAGTAGTAAAGCAAATAAGAAAAAAATCTCCTTAGCTGATAATGCGGTATTGTTTTCATTAATATCAATAGTATTAGGTTTATTAGTTGGTGCAATAGCATTAATAATAGCGGGCTTCAACCCAATTGAAGCGTATTCAGCAATGATACAAGGTGTATTTGGAAAGCCAAAGTTTATCGCCTGGACAATAATAAGATCTACTCCACTTATATTAACAGGTCTTTCTGTTGCGTTTGCATTTAAAACAGGACTATTTAATATAGGTGCAGAAGGACAATTCATAATGGGAGCCCTAGTTGCAACTATGGTCGGTGCAGGATTACAATTACCTGCAGTTATACATATACCTCTTACTCTTTTAATGGCAGGACTAGGTGGAGCCCTATGGGGTGGATTTGCAGGATGGTTAAAGTCTAAATTTGGAATAAATGAAGTTATAGCTACAATAATGCTCAATTGGATAGCATTCTATTTAAGTAACTTTATGATAAAGACTTCGTTCTTAGCTCAACCTAATAGTGAAGCTTCAATAGGAATAAATGAATCAGCAAGTATAGGTATTGACTGGTTAACAGGATTAGTTGGACCAGCAACTAAAGTTAACTGGGGGATAATTATATCTATAGTACTTGTTTTAATAATAGCATTCATACTATTTAAAACTACTCTAGGATTTGAATTAAGAGGAGTTGGATTTAATAAATTTGGTGCAGAATACGGTGGAATTAATGTTAATTCATCAATATTAAAATCTATGGCTATAGCTGGTTTATTAGCTGGTATAGCAGGAGCAATACAGGTAATGGGAGTGTCTAATAATATCACAATACTTGCGGCTCAAGAAGGTTATGGATTTGATGGTATAGCAGTTGCCTTAATAGCTAACAGTCATCCGATAGGAGTTATACTGTCAGGATTATTATTTGGTGCATTTAAGTATGGTGGAACTAAGATGCAAGCAATAGGTGCACCTTCAGAGGTAGTAAATATAGTTATAGGTTCTATAGTTTATTTTATTGCTTTAAGTAGTGTTTTAAGAATGCTATATTTAAAAATGAGAAATAAGAAAAATAAAGGGGGAAATGTATAATGGAAGATTTAGCACTAATTATTAGTACTACTTTAATGTACTCCACACCCCTTATATTTGCAGCATTAGGTGGAGTATTTTCAGAAAACTCAGGTGTAGTTAACCTAGGAATTGAAGGTATGATGACTATTGGTGCCTTTGCAGGTGCTGCTGCTGGGTGTATGTCAGGAAATCCATGGCTAGCATTTATAATCGGTGGATTAGCAGGTGGTTTATTTGCTTTAATACATGCAATAGCTACAGTAAGTTTTAATGCAGATCATACTATATCAGGGGTAGCGATAAATTTATTAGCTCCTGGGGTAGCATTATTTACATCTAAGATAATGTTTGATGGTGCAACAATGACACCAACAATACCATTAGAAAATAAAATACCAAGACCATTAAATGGTGTATTTCCATCAGGAAGTGTATTAGATACAATATTTAATGCATATGCAACAGTGTTCTTAGCTTTCATATTAGTGGGAGTTGTATACTATGTATTATACAAGACAAGATATGGTCTTAGGGTAAGAGCGGTTGGTGAACATCCAGGTGCAGCAGATACATTAGGAATAAATGTTGTTAGAACTAGATACTCAGCAGTTATAATATCGGGTATATTAGCAGGATTTGGTGGAGCGGCAATGAGTTTAGCTGTTGTTTCTTCATTCAGACCAACATTAATATCAGGTCAAGGATACATTGCTATAGCGGCAGTTATATTTGGTAAGTGGAGACCACAATGGGCAATGGTTGCTTGTTTACTATTTGGATTCTCTACATCTTTATCAGTATATTTTGGAAATCCAGAATTGCCATTTAGAATAAATGAAAATTTACTATCAATGATACCGTATGTAGTAACATTAGTAGTTTTAGTATTATTTGTTAAGAGTTCTAAGTCTCCGGCAGCTCTTGGAAATCCATACAAAAAAGGTGAAAGATAAAAAATGATAGCTTTGCTATCATTTTTTTTATGCTCATTTTTACTATAGATAATATTTTAAGATTGATTTAATTTATTATAAATAAAATTAAAGTGATAATGAATTTACCACTCATTTATAGGGGATACTAAAACTATACATCGTGGACAAAAAAATAACTTCAATAACACATTATAGTTCCTATAAAACTAGAAAGGAGCGATGAGTTTGACAAAAAAAGATATTCACTTAAGTTTATTACATAAAGACAAAACATGTGCAATAAATCTTTTAAATAATGAGAGAATAAGTAAAAAAATGATTTCAAATGACGATTTATTAGAAATTGTAATAAGCTCTGAAGGAAAGGAAAATATAAATGATGAAGAAATAGCACAAGAAATAACTAGTTTAATAGTAACCATAATGAAAGAGCAACTTCTAAAAGAATACATAATAAAAGAATATAGTGAAAATTATAAAGATGAGCAAGGGTATATATACAAAGGTTCTATTGAACTTTTTAATCAAAAAGAAGCTTTTATTAAAAAATCAGTATATATAAAGGTATATAATTACATATTGAATAATGATTATATAAATATAGAAGGGTTTGTCAAGTTTAGGATGAAAGAACTTGGTAAGTACATATCAGATGTAGTGGATGTAGCACTAGAGGAGTATTTAATAAAAAAAGATCAAGATGAATTTATAAGTGTATTAAAATATTTTATAGAAATACAAGAAGAAAAATTAGATTTATTAAAAGTACATATTAAAGAAGATAATTCATTTATACTATACGACAAAAATAATAATAAAATAGATAACATTGATGATGAAGAAATTATAAACATGGTAATACAAGAAAACTTAAATTATGAAGATTTTTTAATAAGTACATTACTTACCTTATGTCCTAAAAAAATAGAAATTTTAGATGATTTAAATAATAACTGCTCTATGGAAATAATAGATACTATAAAATCTATATTTGGAGATAGAGTAAGTAGTACTTATTCAAGTTGAAATATAGATATTACATATTGTTACATATTTAAAAAACCACTTTTTAAATTTGCATTTAAAGACTATAATTAAAATATAAAGAATTAGATTAACAAAAATTTAAAAGGAGATTTAAAATGAACAATATGCTAAAAATATTAATATTAGCGAGTATTGGCGGGTTAATAGGTTATATAACTAATGTTGTAGCAATTAAATTAATATTTAGGCCCATTGAACCTATCAAGATACCTTTTACAAATAAAGAAATAATAGGCTTAATACCTAAAAGAAGAGGTGAGATAGCTAATAATATTGGTGAAGTAATCGCTAAAGAATTTCTTACAATTGATGAAATATTAGAAAATGCAATTACAGAAGCTGATAAGGATGAATTAGTAGAGTACATAAATGTAAAAATTAAAACAATAGTAAATGAAAAAATGGCATTTGTTCCGAGTGCAATAAAAAGTATTGTATTAGGATATATATCAGAAGCACTAGAAGAAGAAATAAAAAAATGTATAAATGAATTAGAAGAGGATATAATAATAAAAGTAAATCAACGTATAGATATCCAACAAATGGTAGAGGACAAAATTAATGAGTTGGACTTATATTATTTAGAAGAAATAATAATTAAAATTGTAAAGAATGAACTAAAACATATAGAAATATTAGGTTTAGTTCTAGGATTTTTAATAGGTATAGTGCAAGGAGTTATAACAATACTCATATAATATATTGATACTTATATAAGTATCTGATATAATAAATTTAAACTATATAATAGCGAAGATAAGGAAGAGTAAAGTAGAAACAGTTTTCCAGAGAAGATGAGTCTAGGCTGTAAGCTCGTCTATATATGACTATTTGAAAACTACCTTTGAGCAGAACTTATTAGCATATTTTAATATGTGAAAGTGTTCGGTTGACTACCTTATAGTCATCAAGAGGATTATATTATAATCAACTTGGGTGGAACCGCGAATTAACACTCGTCCCAAAATATACATTTTGGGGCGAGTTTTTTTAATTTATAAATATAATATATAGAGGAGGCAAAATAATGATAAAAGTAACTTTAAAAGATGGATCTATAAGAGAATTTGAAAATGAAGTTTCTGTTATGGATATAGCAAAATCTATTAGTGAAGGCCTAGCTAGAGCTATTGTTGCAGCATCAGTAAATGGGGAAGTAGTAGGTTTAGATTATATAGTAAAGGAAGACAGTGAATTAAATCTATTTAAGTTTGAAGATTTAGAAGGTAAAGATGTATTTAGACATACTTCTGCACACATGTTAGCACAAGCTATAAAAAGATTATATCCAGATGCTAAATTTGCAATAGGGCCAAGCATAGAGAATGGATTCTACTATGATATAGACTTAGAGCATAGATTAACTTCTGAAGACCTAGAAAAAATAGAAAAAGAAATGAAAAAAATAGCTAAAGAAGATTTAGCAGTAGAAAGATTTGAATTACCAAAAGAAGAAGCTTTAAATTGGGCTAAAGAAAATGAAGAAATATACAAAGTTGAACTTATAGAAGCATTACCTGAAGGAGAAATAATATCTTTCTATAAGCAAGGAGACTTTACTGATTTATGTAGAGGACCACACCTACCTTCAACTAAGAAGGTTAAGGCAGTTAAGCTTTTAAGTGTAGCAGGTGCTTACTGGCGTGGAGACGAAAAGAATAAAATGCTTCAAAGAATATACGGTATATCATTTGAAAAGAACAAAGATTTAGAAGAGTATCTACACTTATTAGAAGAAGCTAAGAAGAGAGACCACAGAAAATTAGGTAAAGAGTTAGAATTATTCTTCATACCAGAAGAAGGTCCTGGATTCCCATTATTCTTAGCAAAAGGTATGGAACTTAAGAATGAATTATTAAAGTTCTGGAGAGAAGTACATAGAGCAGATGGATACGTAGAAATAGAAACTCCGATAATATTAAATCAAAAATTATGGGAGACTTCAGGTCACTGGTATCACTACAAAGAAAATATGTACACAGTTAAAATAGATGAGCAAGATTTTGCTATAAAGCCAATGAACTGCCCAGGTTCAATGTTATTCTATAACTCTAAGCCACATTCATATAGAGATTTCCCTATGAAGGTTGCTGAGTTAGGTAGAGTTCATAGACATGAGTTATCAGGAGCATTACATGGATTAATGAGAGTTAGAGCATTCACTCAAGATGATGCACATATATTCATGTTACCAGAGCAAATAAAAGAGCAAATAAAAGGTGTTGTAAACTTAATAGATAGCGTTTATAAGACATTTGGATTTGAATATCACTTAGAATTATCTACTAGACCAGAAGATTCAATGGGTACAGATGAAGAGTGGGAAACTGCTGAAAATGGTTTAAGAGAAGCTTTAGAAGAATTAAACTTACCATACAAGTTAAATGAAGGTGATGGAGCATTCTATGGTCCTAAGATAGACTTCCATTTAAGAGATTGTTTAGGAAGAACATGGCAATGTGGAACTATACAATTAGATATGCAATTACCACAAAGATTTGATATAAATTATATAGGTCAAGATGGTGAAAAGCATAGACCGGTTATGATACACAGAGTTGCATTTGGTAGTATAGAAAGATTCATAGGAATATTAATAGAGCACTATGCTGGTAAGTTCCCAGTTTGGATAGCTCCAACTCAAGTTAGAATACTTCCTATATCTGATAAGTACAATGATTATGCTAATGAAGTTAAAAAAGCTTTATTTGAAAAAGGAATAAGAGTAGAAATAGATGATAGAGCAGAAAAGACTGGATTTAAGATAAGAGAAGCACAACTTCAGAAAATACCATATATGTTAATAGTAGGTGAAAAAGAAGCTGCTGAAAACAAAGTATCTGTAAGATCTAGAGAAGATGGTGAAGTTGGAAGCTTAGATTTAAATGAATTTATGGCATCTGTAATAGAAGAAATAAATACTAGAAAAAATGTTGAATCAATATAGTTGAATACATATATAAACATACTAGATGTATATTTATATAAAAAATGTTGCTCGCCTAACAGTTAAGTAGGTTGGAGCAACATTTTTTTATATTAATTTACATATTCCTTCTTTATTAGAGTTTTTAGCTCTTCGTGTGTCATAGTTTCCTTATCAAATAAATGTTTAGAAATTACATGTAAATCATTTATATTAGTCTTTAATAAGTTAAAAGTTTCTTGATAACACTTTTCTACTATATCATTAGCTTCTTTTTGAATTCTTTCTGACATAAATGATTTAGAATTACCATCTAAAGTCATAAAACCTAAATTACTCATACCATATTCACAAACCATTTGATTTGCTATATCTGTGACTTTTTTTAGGTCATCTTTTGCACCTGTAGATTTGTGATTAAAAATCAATTCCTCAGATGCTTTGCCAGCTAACAATACTTTAACTTTTCCCATTAATTCATCTTTAGTATAAATGTATCTATCTTCGTCAGGTAATTGTAATACATAACCTAAAGCTTGTCCCCTAGGAATAATAGAAACTTTTTGAATAGGGCATATACCAATGATATCACTAACTAGTGCATGTCCAGCTTCGTGATAAGACACTATTTTCTTTTCTTTTTCAATTAGAACTGAATTTTTAGATTCTAAACCAGCGATAACTCTTTCAAGTGCTCTATCAAAATGAATAGAGGTAATGACTTCGCTATTATCCCTTACTGCAAAGATAGCAGCTTCATTAGCTATATTTGCAAGATGTGCACCATTAAATCCATGAGTTTTTTTAGCTAAAGTCTCTAGATTAACAGAACTATCTATTGGTTTGTTATTAGTGTGAACCTTTAATATTTCAAATCTAGTATGATAATTTGGCGAACCTATATGAATATGTCTGTCAAATCTTCCAGGTCTAAGTAAAGCTTCATCTAATAAATCTAATCTATTTGTAGCGCCTACTATTATTACATTGGAATCTTTATTAAAGCCATCCATTTCAACTAAGAGCTGGTTCAAAGTTTGATCTTTTTCATTATTACTTTCTAAATGTCTTTTAGCACCGATAGCATCTATTTCATCTATAAAGATTATGCTAGGAGCTTCTTTTCTGGCTTTTTCAAACAAAGTACGAACTCTTTTAGCGCCAACACCTACATATTTTTCTACAAACTCAGAGCCTGTAACATTAAAGAAGGATGAATTTGTTTCACCAGCTACAGCAGAGGCTAATAAAGTTTTACCAGTACCAGGGGGACCATAAAATAGAACTCCCTTAGGTATTTTTGCACCCATTTTTTGATATTTGTCTGGAGACTTCATAAAGTCTACAATCTCAAATAGTTCTTCTTTTATTTCGTCTAATCCTGCCACGTCATAAAAGGTAGTTTTTGGCTTAGTTGAATGAGCATCTTCTGGTGGATTTTCTTTTTCCATTTTAGTTTGGACAAATACTGGAACAGGTTTATTTATTTTCTTTAAAAAATTGTCTAACATTTTCATAGCCATACACCTCGGATAATAAAAATATTCTTGCTTTATATTTTCCATAGTTGTTAAAAATTATTATTTAAATTTTTCCAAAAGCATACTATGGGAAGATATTATATATTTAAGTATAACCATATGTGTATTAAATCATTACCATATTGAGGATATAGAACAAAAAAATAAATATTGAAAATTTAAAATAAAAATTAGAGAGATTGGCTAAGAATATAAACATAAAATAAGCTTAAATAGTAATTAAACATAAAAAAAGACAAATTAATAAAAAAACATAAAAAAATAGTTGCAATAATAATTAAAAGATGATATATTATATGGAGTAACTAATGAAAAAACAAAGAAGAAGCCCGCTTCTCACCTTACGACGAAAGTTGTTAGTGTAAATAAGTTAAAATTCTTATGTTTAGTAAGAATTATTTAGATGTGTTAACTTATGAAGCGGATGATTAAAGTCATTCGTTTTTTATTTTATATAAAAATTTGGAGGTGTCCTACCATTAGCAAAGAATTAGCAATCAATGAAAAAATAAGAGATAAAGAGATAAGAGTTATCTCAGAAAAAGGTGAGCAACTTGGAATATTACCAACAAAAGAAGCTCAAGAAATGGCTAATAGCAAAAACATAGATTTAGTAATGATATCACCTAATGCTCAACCACCAGTGTGCAAAATAATGGATTATGGGAAGTACAAGTATGAGCAAGCTAGAAAAGAAAAAGAATCTAAGAAAAAACAAAAAATTGTAAGTATAAAAGAAGTTAGATTAAGACCAGGTATAGAAGAAAATGACTTAAACACTAAGGCTAATAACGCTATAAAGTTCCTTAAAAAAGGAGACAAAGTTAAAGTGGAACTTAGATTCAGAGGTAGAGAACTAGGCCACAAAGACCTTGGTAAAGTAGTTATGCTTAAGTTTATAGATATAGTAAAAGAGTTTGGAGAACCAACTAAAGCCCCAGCTTTTGAGGGTAATAATATGGTTGTAATGATAGATCCAAAAAAATAGATGATTAACTGAGAGGAGGAACTTAACATGCCTAAAATGAAAACTCATAGAGGTGCTGCTAAAAGATTCAAGAAGACTGGAACTGGAAAGTTAAAGAGAGCTAAGGCTTTCAGAAGACATATATTAACTAAGAAAGCTGCTAAAACAAAAATGCAATTAAGAAAGTCTGGAATAGTAAGTGCAGGAGATGCTAGAAGAATAGCACAATTATTACCATACTAAGAATCAGACTAAAATTAGATAAATAAACAATAAAAGAGGAAAACAAAGGAGGTCACGACGATGGCAAGAGTTAAAAAAGCTATGAACGCTCGTAAGAAACATAAAAAAGTATTAAAACTTGCAAAAGGATTTATAGGAGCTAGAAGCAAATTATATAGACCGGCAAATACATTCGTAATGAAGGCTTTAAAGAATGCATATATAGGAAGAAAGTTAAAGAAGAGAGACTTCAGAAAACTTTGGATACAAAGAATAAATGCAGGAACTAGAGCTAATGGATTATCATACTCAAGATTCATGAACGGATTAAAATTAGCAGGTGTTGAAGTAAACAGAAAAATGTTAGCTGAAATGGCTATACATGATGCTGAAGGTTTTGCTAAATTAGTAGAAGTTGCTAAATCTAAATTAGCTTAATAATATAAGAAATAATATTTTATTATAGATAAAGTCTTTGAATTTTAATTCAAAGACTTTTTATTATACCCATTATAAAATTAAAAGCACTTTTATACTAATGAGTAGTATTAGAATAAAAAATAATATAATAATAGAGTATGGGTAAAATTATAAATTAAAGTAGTATTATACTAAGTAACAGTAATAAAATAAACTATTTAGAACGTTGTTTTTAAATATATTTTAGAATATAATAAAGTGATACTTAGAAATAGACAAAGAGTATGTATTGACCTAGAAAGGAGGGTTATTTTGGGATGCGAGAAATTGGCAGAAAAATTTCCATGGTTATAAACAAAATGCAGCCTACTCAGATAATGGTGATAGGATTTGCTATGGTCATTTTAATGGGAAGTATTTTATTGAATCTACCTATAGCCACACAAAGTGGAGAACAAATAGGATTTTTAGATGCGATGTTTACATCCACATCGGCGGTATGTGTTACTGGATTAGTTGCTGTAGATACAGCTACATATTGGAGTATCTTCGGGCAAGTTGTTATAATAACTTTAATACAAATTGGTGGATTAGGGTTTATGACAATAACGACTTTGTTTGCACTTATAGCTAAGAAAAAGATAAGATTAAGAGAAAGATTATTAATACAAGAATCTTTAAATCAAGTAGATTTATCAGGACTAGTAAAGTTAACAAGGTATGTACTTCTTACAACGTTGATTATAGAAGGAATAGGAGCGATACTTTTATCGACGGTGTTTATTCCTCAATTTGGCCTAGGAAGAGGTATTTGGTACAGTGTATTCCATGCTATATCAGCATTTTGCAATGCAGGATTTGATTTAATGGGATCGGTAAGTGGACCATTTTCATCTTTAACATCATATGTAAACAGTTTTACAGTTACTATTACTATTTCATTGCTAATAATATTGGGTGGATTAGGATTCCCAGTAATACTTGATGTTATTAAGCAAAAAAAATATTCTAAATTAAACCTACATTCAAAAGTAGTATTAATGACAACTGCTATTCTAATAATAGTAGGAATGATATTTATACTTTTAGTAGAATCAAAAAATCCAGAAACTTTAGGTAAACTTGGTATAGGAGGCAAATTATTAGCATCTTTATTCCAATCAGTTACAACTAGAACCGCTGGATTTAATACAATAGATTTAACAATAATGCATCAAAGTAGTATTTTTGTAATGATAATTTTAATGTTTATAGGAGCCTCGCCAGCATCAACTGGAGGAGGTATAAAAACAACTACCTTAGCTACTTTAATACTTACAGTAAAAGCATTTATATTAGGAAAACAAGATATAGAAATTTATAAAAGAAGAATTGACCCATTGACGATAAGAAAGTCTTTAGGTATATTTTTCATGGGTGTAGCGGTAGTAGTATTTGGGACATTAATAATATCTCTAACAGATAGTGATTTCACTTTAGTTGAAGCTGGGTATGAGGTAGTATCAGCATTTGCCACAGTAGGTTGTACTATAGGAGGTAGCCCGAATCTAAGTAGCTTAGGTAAAGTATTTATAATGTTATTTATGTTTATGGGAAGAGTAGGTTCTCTAACTATATTTATGGCAATTGCATCTAGAGGAATTAAAAAGAATCCTCCGATTAGATATCCAGAAGGTAAAATAATAGTTGGATAAAATTAATAATTATAGAAGGAGCACATATGGAAAGGAAGAAGATTATGAAGCAATATATAGTAATAGGATGTGGAAGATTTGGAGCTTCAGTGGCTACCACGATGCATCTATTAGGTCATCAAGTAATGGCAATAGATAAAAGTGAAGAGATAGTTCAAAATATAGCAGACAAAGTTACTCATGCAGCCATAGTTGATGTTACAGATGAACAATCATTAAGATCATTAGGATTAGGAAATTTTGATGTAGCAATAATATCAATAGGATCAGATATAAGAGCATCTATAATGGCAACTCTTATAGCTAAGGAAATGGGAGTATCTCAAATAGTATGTAAAGCTAAAGACGAGTTACAAGCAAAAGTTCTTTATAAAATAGGGGCAGACAGAGTAGTATTCCCTGAAAGAGATATGGGAGTTAGAGTTGCTCATAATTTAGTTTCAGATAATATACTTGACCATATAGAATTAGATCCAGAATATTCAATAGTAGAAATTGTGACACCTAGTAATTGGATAGGTAGGACACTAGTAGAGTTAGAATTGAGAGCTAGATATGAAATAACTGTACTTGCTATAAAAACTGGAAAAATTATAAATGTTACTCCAGCTCCAGATGAAGAACTTAAACCAGGTAGTATTTTAGTAGTAATTGGACAAAATGCTAGTATAAGTAATATTACATCAGAAAATAATGATTCAAATAGGAGAAAATAGCTATGGCTATAATGATAACATCTAAAGATAATGAGAAAATTAAATACACAAAATCATTATTAAAAACAAAAAATAGGAATAAAGAGTCAAAATTTATAATAGAAGGATACAGAATTTTAACGCTGGCAATAGAATGTAGTTCAAAATTAGAATATGTATTTATAAATGAGGACTTTGAAAATAAAGAGGAACATGTTGATTTTGTAAACATCTTAAAAAATAAAAATATAAAAGTATATAAAACTACGAATAAAATATTTAATGAGTTAATAGATACAGAAGCTACTCAAGGTATCTTAGGAGTGGTTGAATTTAAACCAAGAAGTTTAGATGAAAATTTAAGTGAGAAGCATAGCTTTGTATTAATATTAGATAGAATACAAGACCCAGGAAACATGGGCACTATAATAAGAACCGCAGATGCAGCAGGAGTAGATGCTATAATTGCATTAAAGGGATGTGTTGATATATATAATCCTAAAGTTATTAGATCTACAATGGGTTCTATATTTGATATGAATATAATTCATGCTACTCAAGAAGAAGCAGTAAGATTGCTTAAATTAAAAAACTTTGATATAGTATCGAGCTATTTGGATACAAATAATTTTTACAATACAGTAGAATACAATTACAAGACAGCCTTAGTTATAGGAAATGAAGCTAATGGAATAAATGATGAATTAGTATCAAAATCAGATGTATTGGTTAAAATACCTATATATGGCAATGCTGAATCATTAAATGCAGCAGTAAGTTCTGCTATACTAATGTATGAAATAAAAAAATACTTAGTATAATATATTGTAAATATTAAGACTAATGTGATATAATATTGTATCGAATTATATAAAAATACAGTGAAAGAGAAAAGTATTTTGATTTAACTTAGTTCAGAGATAAGTACATAGGCTGAGAGTACTTTCTAAGAATTCAAAAGAAGTTCCCTCTGGAGTATTAAAGCTGAAATTATAGTAGGCTTTAACGTCAAAACGCGTTAAGTTTATTTGAGGTGGTTTAATAGTTTATAATTATTAGACTACTAGGGTGGTACCGCGAAATAATAGCCTTTCGTCCCTAGATAGGGATGAAGGGTTTTTTTACGTACACAGAAACGTTATTAACTATAAAATAGTAGATAAATTATTGAAAGGGTGATAATAGTGCAAGAAAAATTGCTTAATTTAAAAGAAGCTGCTTTAAACGAAATTAAAGATATGTCGACTATAGAAGCTGTAGAAAGCCTAAGAGTTAAGTATTTAGGTAAAAAAGGTGAAATAACTTCAATACTTAAAGAAATGGGTAAACTATCAGCTGAGGAAAGACCAGTAATGGGTAAAGTTGCTAATGAAGTTAGAGAAGCATTAGAAGGAAGCATAAATTCTAAAAAAGAAGAATTAAAATTAATAGAAAAACAAAGAAAATTAGCTGAAGAAGTAATAGATGTTACTATGCCAGCTAAACAATTTACAGTAGGTAAAAAACATCCGATAAGTCAAATAATAGATGAAGTAACTGATATATTTGTAGGAATGGGATTCTCAATAGCAGAAGGTCCAGAAGTTGAAACTATAGAAAATAACTTTGATGCATTAAATGCACCAAAAGACCATCCATCAAGAGATATGAGTGATACATTCTACATAAATGATGATTTATTACTTAGAACTCAAACTTCTCCAGTTCAAGTTAGAACTATGAAGAAAGAAGAATTACCAATAAAAGTAATAGCTCCAGGAAGATGTTTCAGATTTGATTCACCAGATGCTACACATTCACCAATGTTCCATCAAATAGAAGGGCTTGTAGTAGGAACTAATGTTACTATGGCGGAGTTAAAAGGAACACTAGATATGTTCGTTAAGAAATTATTTGGAGAGCATACAAAAACTAAATTTAGACCACATAACTTCCCATTCACAGAACCAAGTGCAGAAGTAGACGTTACTTGCTTTAAGTGTCAAGGTGAAGGTTGCCAAATGTGCAAAGGCGAAGGTTGGATAGAAATATTAGGAGCAGGTATGGTACATCCAAATGTACTTAGAAACTGTGGAATAGACCCAGAAAAATATAGCGGATTTGCATTTGGTATGGGTGTAGATAGAATTACAATGCTTAAGTATGAAATAGATGATATAAGATTATTATTCGAAAATGATATGAGATTTTTAAATCAATTTTAATTAGGAGGGATTTAAATGTTAGTACCTTTAAAATGGCTTAGAGACTATGTTGATATAGATATGGATACAAAAGAGTTCGCTGACAAAATGACAATGACAGGAACTAAAGTTGAGAAAGTAGATTTCTATGGAACTGATATAGAAAAAGTAGAAGTAGGAAAAATATTAGAAATAGAAAAACATCCAGATGCAGACAAATTAGTTGTGACAAAGGTTGATGTTGGTCAAGAAGTAATACAAATAGTTACTGGAGCAACAAACATAAATGTAGGTGACTACATACCAGTTGCAAGAGTAGGAGCTAAATTACCTGGCGGAATAAAAATCAAAAAGGGTAAATTAAGAGGAATAGTTTCAGAAGGAATGATGTGTTCATCTGATGAACTAGGAATAGACGCTCAATATGTAGAAGAGTACAAAAAAGATGGAATATATATATTAGATCACGAAGAGTCTTATGAATTAGGAAAAGACGCTAGAGAAGTATTAGGTATAAATGATGCTTTAATAGAATTTGAATTAACTTCAAATAGACCTGATTGTAGATCTATAATAGGAATAGCAAGAGAAGCTGCTGTTACTATAGGACAAAAAATAAAATACCCAGAAATAAAAGTTAATGAGTGTGAGGAAAATATAGATTTTGATATAGTTATTGAAAATGAACAACTTTGCAATAGATATGCTGCAAGAGTAGTAAAGGATATAAAAATAGCACCATCACCATACTGGATGCAAAGAAAGCTTATAGAAGCTGGTGTTAGACCAATAAACAACATAGTAGATATAACTAATTACGTTATGTTAGAAATGGGTCAACCACTGCATGCATTTGACTTAAATGATGTAGCTACTGGAAAAATAGTAGTAAGAAATGCATCAGAAGGTGAAAAATTCACTACTTTAGATAATGTAGAAAGAAAATTAGATAAAGATATGTTAGTAATAACAAATGGTGAAAAATCACTTGCATTAGCAGGAGTAATGGGTGGAGCTAATTCAGAAATAAAAAATGATACAAAAGCTATACTTATAGAAAGTGCAAACTTTAGTTCAGAAAATGTAAGAGCAACTTCTAAAAAAATTGGTCTTAGAACAGAAGCTTCTGCTAGATACGAAAAAGGAATTACTCCAGAAATTTGTGAAGCAGCAGCTAATAGAGCTTGTCAATTAATAGAAATGTTAGGCGCTGGTAGAGTATTGGGTGGAGTAGTAGATGTATATTCAGTAAAACCAGAAACTAAAAAAATAGTTGTAAATCCAAATAGAATAAATGCTTTATTAGGAGTAGATGTTCCTATGAATCAATTCGTAGAAATATTAGAATCTCTAGAATTTAAATGTGATTTACAAGCTAGTGATAAATTAGAAATAGAAGTTCCGAACTTTAGATTAGATATGGAAGAAGACTATGATGTATTAGAAGAAATAGCTAGAATCTATGGATATGAAAATATACCAACAGCTCAATTAGAAGGAAATGCTACAGCTGGAGTTAAAACTCCTAAGCAAAAATTTGTTGAAACTTTAAAACATAATGCTATAGCTTTAGGATTAAATGAAATACTAACTTATTCATTTGTAAGCCCTAGAGGAGTAGAGAAAATAAATGTTCCTGAAGATGATTCAAGAAGAGATTTTGTTAAATTAATAAATCCATTAGGTGAAGAAACTTCAGTAATGAGAACTACATTAATACCAAATATGTTAGAAGTATTAGCTACAAATGTAGCTCATAAAGTAGAAAAAGCAGCGGCTTTTGAATGTGGTCATATATTTACACCACAAGATGGTTTACCAATAGAAACTAGCTATATGTCAATTGGTATGTACGACAAAGAAGTAGACTTCTTCGTTTTAAAAGGAATGGTTGAAACTCTACTTAATAATGCAGGATTAAAGGGATATGAAATAGAACCAGAAACTACTAATTCTACATTCCATCCTGGAAGATGTGCAAAAATAGTGTATAATAATATATATATAGGTACTTTTGGAGAATTACATCCTGATGTTATAGAAAACTACAATTTAGGCCAAAGAGTATATGTTTCTGAAATAAATATTGATGCAGTATTTGGAAATATAAATACTAAAAAGATATATACTCCATTAGCAAAATACCCATCTACATCTAGAGATATAGCTCTAATAGTTAAAGATGAGGTACTAGTAAAGCAAATAGAAGATATAATAAAAGCTAATGCAGGTGGCTTAGTAGAAAGCTACAAGTTATTTGATGTATACAAAGGTTCTCAAATAGAAGAAGGACATAAGTCTATAGCATACTCTATAACATACAGAAGTGCTGAAAAGACTTTAACTGATGAAGATGTAGCAAAAGTACATGAGAAGATATTAAGTGAGCTAAGTGAAAAACTAAACGCAAACTTAAGATCAAACTAACTAACGTAAGGGGCGTGTTAGTATGAATAAGGTTATGGTAAGAATTAATGGGGCTGAATATCCAATGGTTGGAGAAAAATCAGAAAGACATATGTTAAGTGTAGCGTCATATGTAGACAAAGAACTTACAAAGATAATAGAATCTAACTCAAAGTTAAGTTCTTCAATGGCGGCGATATTAGCAGCAATAAATATAGCAGATATATTTTTTGAATGCTCTGACTCTAACGAAGAATTAATGAAAGAAAATGAAGATTTAAAGAAAAAAGTTGGGTTATCAGATGGTGAATCTAAATTAGAGATTAAAAAATTACAATTACTATTGCAAGACAGAGAAAAAGAAGAAGCGAACTATAAAACAAAAATGGAAGAGCTAAATAAAGAAATAGAATCTCAAAAAAGTAAAATTATTGAATTAGAAAAAGCTGCACAAGGTTCTAATGAAGAATTAGAAAACTATAAGTCTCAAATAGAAGAACTTAAGAAAGACTTAAGTAACGCTGAAGAAAAGGCTAATATAGCAGAGCAATTAACTTCTAAATTCCAGAATGATGCTTACAAAGTTCAATTAGAAAAGATTGAACTTGAAAATGAGGTTAAAGCTCTTAGAGTAAAGAGATAAGTAGAAAAATTAAGCCTTCAGGGAGAACCTGAAGGTTTTAATTTTTATAATTAGGATAATATAAGAATAATTAGAAATAGTCCTTAAAGGAGGAATTTATGAAAGAAATAGAATTATTAGCCCCTGTGGGATCTTTTGAAGCCCTAAAAGCAGCAGTTCAAAATGGAGCTAATGCAGTATATCTAGGAGGAAAAGATTTTAGCGCTAGGGCATCAGCAAACAATTTTGATAGAGATGAATTAAAACAAGCAGTAAGATATGCTCATATAAGAGGGGTTCAAGTTTTTGTAACAGCGAATACCTTAATAAAACAAAATGAAATATATGATTTTGTAGAGTATGCGAAGTTTTTATATGATATAGATGTAGATGCAATAATATTACAAGATATAGGTATGGCAAAACTTCTAAAAAAAGAATTACCAGATTTTGAACTACACGCAAGTACTCAAATGGTAGCTCATTCTTTAGAAGATGTTAGATATTTAGAATCTGTAGGTTTTGACAGAGTGGTTTTAGCAAGAGAAGTTCATATAGATGAAATTAAATATATCTGTGAGAATTGCAAGGCAGATATTGAAGTATTTGTTCATGGAGCACTTTGTGTATCTTATTCGGGACAATGTTTAATGAGTAGTATGATAGGGAATAGATCAGGCAACAGAGGTAGATGTGCACAACCTTGTAGACAAAAATATGAACTTATAGATATAAATACAGGGGAAGTAATGGACACTGATGGGCAGTATTTATTAAGCCCTAGAGATTTAAATACTATAGAAGAAGTAGATAAGTTAATAGATGCAGGTATCAATTCTTTAAAAATCGAAGGAAGAATGAAAAGACCAGAATATGTGGCAACAGTTATAGGTAGCTACAAAGCTGCAATAAATGAGTACCAATCTAGTAAAAAACTAAACGTATCTAATGAAACTATGAGTAACTTATACACTATATTTAATAGAAAGTTTACTAAGGGGCTTTTATTAGGTGAAGTAGGTAAAGATATGATGAACTCAGAAATACCTAACAACCAAGGATTATATATAGGAAAAGTATTAGAACATAATAAAAGAAGTAAAAGACTTAAAATAATGCTTGAAAACACTCTTAAAAAAG
>NZ_JBOFOR010000254.1:0-2978 GCF_051659545.1 Romboutsia sp.
GAGTCAGATAGATGTATTAGGCAAAGCAGATAAGATATTAGTATTAAAGGAACGTAGAGAGTTCTATTCTGAATATAAAGACCAGTTCCCACAATCTTTATACTTAGATGTTAAAGGAATTAGGAATATAAGAGCTATCAATGAGTATTGTGGTAGCAAAGTTGATATAGGAAATATTGATAAAATATACTTAGATAAAAAAGTTGAATTTAAATCAGAACCAACTATTGGAGCTAAAGATATTTTAAGTATGTTTGAAAAGGCTATAAAGAGTAT
The DNA here is from genome assembly GCF_051659545.1 of Romboutsia sp. Taxonomy (GTDB): domain Bacteria; phylum Bacillota; class Clostridia; order Peptostreptococcales; family Peptostreptococcaceae; genus JBOFOR01. The sequence continues at coordinate 277 of NZ_JBOFOR010000254.1, forward strand.
AAGTGATGTTAAGAGCTATGATGAACAGTTGAAGCAAAAGAGTGAAAGGGAAGCAATGAAACAAAAGAATAAGAGTAGAAATAGGGGGATGGACAGATAAATAAAAGAGGGTGAATAATAGAATATTACCCCTCTTATTGTTGCATAAAGAAAAAAGATAGACATTTACATAATATTTGGTTAAAATAAAAGTACAAAAAAATAAAGCCCTCGTACTTATAAATATGCTTCGAACCACATTTATAAGAAACTAATTTAGGTATACTGACTACCCAAAAAAGTATTGAAAGCTTTTACTAGCACGATTATAACATCTAGTTAAAAACATTTCAAGCCTTGTTTAGGATATTTAAAACCTAAACAGGGCTTTTTTTATACGTGAAATGAGGGGAATAGTAATGGCAATACTTAAACAAGATAGTTTTTTTGATGGATATACTCATACAATGATAAAAATAATAGGTGATTTAAACCCATTCAATGCTACTGAAAGTTATTATATTGATGATGTAGTGAGTGGATATGAAGGGTACTATGATATTTACAGTACGCCGAACACCTTTAAGAGTGTAGAGAGTAGAGCAGAGAGCAATTTACTACAACTAAGAATGTTGTGGTGTGATATAGATAATGTTGAGAATGTAGAAGAAACAATAAAGCAAATAGATATATTGGTTAAAGAAAATAAAATACCTCGATATCATAAAGTAATATACACTGGTGGAGGTATTCATATAAAGTGGGTAATAAAAGATTACGCTGGAACAAATAAAACTAATTTAATGGTATGGAAAAAGTTACAATACTATTTAAATAATGAGTTGTTAAAGTTAGGTGCAGATTTAAAAGCAATAGCAACAACACAACCATTGAGAGTTGTTGGGACATTAAATAGTAAATATCAAAATATAGTTAAAGAACTAATAGATAATGATATAAAAGAATATGATTTATATGACTTGTATAATAAATACTTGCCATATGATCCAAAGGAAAAGAAACCAAAAGCAAAGAGAAAATCTAAAGTAACATTAATGCAAAATAGCTATAATTTGAATTGTAGTAGGTTTAATGATTTAAAGAAGATATTAAAGTTAAGAGATTATGATATAGAAGGGTGCAGAAATGCCTTTATGATGTTATATGGTACTTATTATATATTATCTACTGGAAGTAGCTCGGATAAGGTTATGAAGGAACTAGAGTGGGTTAGTAGTAAGATAAAGGCTAAAGGTAGGACAAGCCAAAGTGAGTTAAGAACAATAATTAGAAATGGATATAAAAGAGCAGATAATTTAATCTTACCAAAGAATGAAACTATAATAAATATGCTTAATATAAGCGAGGAAGAGCAAAGGGAATTATCAACTATAATTAGTTTAGGCGTAAAAAGAGAAAGAGGGTATGAAACTAAAAAGGTTAATAGAAGAAATGATGATGGATTAACTAAGAGAGAACAACAGAAGAATGAGTTAATTAAAGGTGTTAAGAGTTTAAAATCAAAAGGATTAAATAATACAGAAATAGCAAAAGATTTAGGAGTAAGTAGAGTTTATGTATCAAATATAATAAATGGAAAAGTGTAAACTGAAACGGCGTCTTAATATGTATGTATATTGCTTTCTTTTTTCGTCCCTGGCTAGTCACTAAGTACGGAGATACTTTATCTCTTATTTAGTGGCTATTTTTATGTTGTTAGGTCTAAGCTTCGACAAGGATATTTTTCTATTAGTGTTATAGTAATAATAGAATGTGTTACAGGAGGGGTTTAGATGAATATTGGGATTGAGGACATAGCAAAAGTAGTTAATGAAAAGCTAAAAGAGGGGCTATCAACGGCACAGATTGAAAAAGAAATGAAGGTGGGAAAAGATACTTTAAGAAAAAAATTAAATAGAGCAAACTATAGATACAATAAGGATTTAAAGCAATATGAATTAGTTAGTAACACAGAGGTAACATTAAGTGTTATAACACAACAAAACACAGATGTGTTACATAAAAATAACACATCTGCAACACAGAGTGTTATAACACAAAAAGTTAAGAGTGTAACACAAGAAAAAATAGAGCTTACCGAAGAGGAAATAAATATATTAAAGATTATTACTAGGAATTATAAAATATCAAATAGGAGCTATGAGCTTGAAGGGGAAATTGTAACTAGGTCAGTTAGAACCTATAAAAATGTTTTAGGGCAATTCGCTTCATACTGTAAAGAAAATAATCTATCACAAAAAGATAGTATAGCATTAGCTTTAATAGATTTTATGAAGGTATAGTACTAGTAATGGGTTTTAGGAAATGATAAAATATAATTGTAAATTTATTCGCTAACCCGATAGCGAGGTATAAATGGGTGTTGATACTACTCATTGTCAACTGAAATAAAGAGTACAGTATCCAGATATACTGTAAAGCTTAGGCTTTAAATTAACTGGAGCTAAAAATGATATTTGTTACTTCCTCGATAGCAACCGAAATATGAGGGCTGATACTACTCATTGTCAGCATAAATAAAGGTACTGTATCCAGAGATACAGTATAAAGTCTTAATAGGCTGAAAAAAGACTGGATTGAAGATTTTTAAAATAGTAATACGAAAGTATTGCTATTTTTTTTATGAAAAAATGGTTTTTATTTAGTAAATTATGTGGTATAATTTATGTATGACAAGCGTCATACATTGTCATACATGACAG
>NZ_JBOFOR010000255.1:0-3844 GCF_051659545.1 Romboutsia sp.
ATATCCTCTCCTCCAAATACATTGGACTCAGTACGTGCTAGCATCTGTCCATCTACATAAAAATCTTCCCCTCCAAATATGTTTTCTTGTGTTTGACCTACCATTTCTCCATCTACATAGTAGTCTTCTCCTCCAAATATATTATCAAAACTGTTAAATACACTCATTGTCACCCTCCATTAATATTGTATACTCCTCTATTGATAGTAAGATCTTTTTCAAATGCTCATTTTTATTTTTAATTTTTGTTTTTAAATTTTCCTTTTCCTGTATTTCTTTTTCCACCTTTTGCTTTATTGATAATAAAATTGCATCATATCTATTTTCACAGGATATCCTTATTTGACTTGTGTTTTTTAATACATATTCATCCATAGTACGTATTAGCTTATATGCTATGTCATCTATAGCAGACTCCAGGTCTGGTCTGACTTTTAATTTTGCTTCTTCTAGTTTCTTTTCTTTTAATTTATTTCCTATAAATGGAGCACCTGCCATACCAATTAGAGGCAACAATATACCTCCCCCAAGTAAAGACACTACTATAGCTGACCCTCCTGCTAATACACCTGCAACTGCACCTATTTTAGATATATCTTCTGCCTCTATTGATATATTTGCAATATTTGATGGATTAACTCCTTCACCTAAATAATTGGTGTTGAACTTAACCACCGATGTGTTAAAATGCTTTGCCATTCCATTTGACAATTCTTTTTCTATCATTTTAAACATACTATTTATTTGACCTAAATACTGTCTAATCCAATTTTTAATTTGCCTTTCTACCATCTTAGGCATATGTATCTCAATAAAGTCTTTAAAATCAGCTCCCTTATATGCGTCAAATTGATAATAAATTTCACTTTTCAATTCATCTATAAAGTAATATATAGATTTATTTACAATCGCTAGCATTTCTTCTTCTTGTCTTAATACGTATCTATTTATTTCTGGCTTTAACTTAGATTTATTATCAATTAATTTATTAATATTCTCTAACTCTATATTTAACTGGTCTATAGTCTTATTTTCTAATTGAAATAAAGTATTAATTTCTCTTTTTACTGAGTTTAAAATACCTACAGTTCTTGCTTTATATCGCTGTATTCTTTCATCTGATTCTACACCTTTATCAATTGCCTCCTTAACTACATTAGACACCTGAGTAATACCAGAATTTTCTATCCTTTCTTCATCTTTGTCTAATATTCCCTCTAACGCTTCTCTAGCTGATACTGGCAATACTTGTACAGGACCCATTTTTAATATATTACTTAGTCTCGTAGAAATATCTTCTATTACTTCTTCAACGTCCTCATCTTCATCAATTTCATCTATAAAGTTTGCAACAAACAGTACTTTATTAATACCTTCTTTTAATATGTTATTTTCTAAGAATTCCTTCTCAGTTCTCCTTACTGCATTTGTAGAGTCTAATAAAAATATTACAGCATCTGCTCTAGGAATAATATTATATGTTACATCCACTCTTTGCTTATTTAAATCATCTACCCCTGGAGTATCTATCAATACCACATTATTTTTTAATATATCCGCAGGCATTCCTATTTTTAAATAATTAATACTACTATGGTCAAACTTCCTGCTAGCCACATATTTATTTAAATTTTCATAGTTTAACTCTAATTCCTCTACATTCCCATCAGTTTTATGTACATGTAACTTTTTCTCTTCATTCCACATTACCGCGTTGATAGTAGCCGTAGTTGGCGTTACATCTACAGGTAGAATATCATCACCTAAAATTGCATTTATAAAAGTAGATTTTCCTCTTTTGAATTCTCCCACTACCACTACTGTGTAAAAATCATTTTCTATATCCGCCATTAATTCTTTCATTGATTTTAACTCATAAGAATTTGGTAATTCTTTTTTTATGCTGTCGTAAGAGTTTTTTACTATATCTTGTAAATATAATTTTTCTTTATTTATATCCTTCACCTAACACCCTCCCCTTATTTTTTAAATATTTATTTCATTATAAAATCTATATAGATTTAGATTTATCTTGTTTAATTTATTTCTTTCTTCTAATAATATATTTCTTTTTTCATTTATCTTTAATTGCTCATCATTTCTTTCTTTAATAATGTTATCTAATTGATTTTCTAGTATTCCAACCTTTCTATCTAATTCAATCTCTACATTATGTACTACCTTATCTACAGTATTTTTCCAGTCTTTTTTAAACTTGTTAACAGTATCTGGAATACCATTTCTATAACGTTTCGTTATTTGTTCTTTGGCTTTATTTAGTACATTTTCTCTATTTATATTTTTGAAAAATTTAAATATTGCTTTCCCACCAAATAGCAAAGCCGGTAGTGAAATAATCGCAGAAACATTAAATAATAAAAGACCTGCACACATAGCACCATATCCTAAGCTACTTACTGCAACAGTAAAATCTTCATCAGCTTCTTGGATACCATAAAGTTCAACACTTGAACTAATTTTGAATTCTTTATCCATGACCTTTTCAAATTTATTCCAATCTTTACCTAGCCTATCATTAGCTATTGATAGATGATTGTTTATAATATTATTTTGTAGCTTGTTTATTTCTGCTTGTGATTCAGTCTGAATAGATGCAACCTTACTTTCAATGTATTTTGCTAAACCTTTAGAGTCCAATTCCCCTGTGTAGTTTTGTACTGCTAGTTCTGCTTCATAAGCTATTTTTTCTAAATTCTTTCTAAGCTTATTACTTAGCTCATTTTCTGAATTTAACAGAGCTACTCTCATATTTTTTATTGTATCTTTACCTCTATTTTCAACTTGAATAATTTCTCTTTTTAGATTATTCACCTTTTTTTCTACTTCTTTTGAGTCCATATCTAAACTTGCTAAGGATATTTTTATCCCATTATTGTCTAGTTCATTGGTTAATCTTTTTACTTTTTCTATATACTTAAGTAGCTTTCCCCTACCAGACTCTATACTTAGATACTCAGATAGTTCACTTTCTAACTCAAAAAAACCAGTGGATTCTATAGGTACTACTTCACCTTTTACAACTTCATTATTTTTGCTTCTTTTGTAATTTAAGGCACTCTTAGCAGACACCATAAATATTTTTGGAGCCTTAACCACATCTTTCAAATGTTCTTTTGCATATTGTATGATTTTTTCTTGATCTTGTTTATCTTTAATTCTATCTTTGAAATTGATAACAAAGAATACTTTCTTTATATCATTCTTAAAAATTCTATCTTTTAGAAAATTCATTTCTGATTCTGTTAATATTTGTTGGGCTGATAATAGCATTATAGCTACGTCCGACTTTGGAATAAATTTATAGGTAATTTCCTCTCTCGCACTATCTAAATCATTAGTTCCTGGAGTATCTATTATCTCTATTCCGTTTTTGCATATATTTATAGGGTATCCTATATCTGCAAACTCAATTGATTGTAATTTCTTTATAGCTTCTTCGTAATTTTCTTCTGATTCAGTATCTCCTTCAAGAGGTTCCTTAGGTGCTACAATTTTTTTGAAGCTTTCCTCTGATATATTTTCACTAGTTGAATCTCTATATTTAATTTTGAATACTTCTTCTTTGCTATATGAGATTCTATTTAGTATAGCTGTAGTAGGTTTGGTTGAAGATGGTAGTATTTTTTTGCCTAACAATGCATTTATAAACATTGATTTTCCTCTTGAGAATTCCCCTACTACCACTATGTTAAATTTATCTTCTAGTAGTTCTTTTTCATAGGTGTTACAAATATCTGATATTACCCTGTTATTCAAAAATGATGCACTTTGTCTTATTTTTGATATTTCACCAAGTACATTTTCTCGCCTTTTGCTGTATAGT
>NZ_JBOFOR010000256.1:0-11497 GCF_051659545.1 Romboutsia sp.
TTTTTCATTCCATCCAAGATATGATGGAGATACACCATTCATAATAGAGCTTAAGAAAGATGAAAGTGTAGATACAGCACTTAATCAAATAAAAGAAAAAGAATATGCTCTAAAGTTTAAAAAAGAGTATAAGGATAGAAAAGTATTAGCTGTAGCAATTTGCTATAACTCAAAAACAAAAGAACATAGTTGCAAGATAGAAAAAATATAATGCTTAGTCCACCAAAGGATGTATGAATTTAGGTGGACTAAGCATTATTTGCTTTACAAATAATATGTAATTATTAAATAGGGGTTAGATACTTTTCTTAATTTGTTGAAATATAAGGGAAAGGAAGAAGAGGTGAATACAATGACTAAATCGTTATATGATCCAGAAGTAGAAAAAAAGGGAATTGAACAAGGTATAAAAAATACTAAAATTGAAAATGCTAAGAATCTTTTAGATGTACTTGATGATGATACTATAGCTGTAAAAATTGGATTAGATATAGAGGTTGTTAAAAAACTTAGAAAAGAAAGCTTAAGTTAAAAAATTATAATGACGTTTAAGCAATTAAATTGAGCTTGGATAGATTATTTTCAATTTTATAGTAAGTAATAACACTCATAATAGAACCACTTTCCTAACCGGCATAACCCTTTCAGATGGCAAGAAGGAAACTATGTTTCTTTCAATCTCCCTTAGGGGTGTAGAACTTGACGTTTTCTGTTAAGTTTATGCTACGGAGCAGGATTTGGTTAGGAGTTCTGGAATGGAGACGTTGATAGAGTATAAAAATATATAAAATAATATTTAATTTAACTAGTGTACAAATTTATGTACACTAGTTTTTGTTTTTAAGTAGAAATATAAGTATAATATAAGTATGTTAATAATTGTAAAATCAAGGGGGAATAGATATTAATTTTATGCCTATACAAAAAATATGTAAAATTTGCAAAATAATATATTTGATTAGCACTCCGCAAGAGATACTCTTACATGGAAATATATGTAGAGAATGTAGAAATAAGTTAAAAAAATAGAAACTAATAAATGAAAGGGCCAAACAGAATGGAAATGAAAAAAATGCAAACTAAATGTACTTATTTATTTAATAATATAGAGTATTCAATAATTTCAAAGAATGATATAGATTTAAGAATAGGCAAAAAGAAGATTGATAATTTTGTTAAAGAAAAAGAATCTATGTTAAATAGTATTGAAGAAATATTATTAAGTCCTGATAGTAAAAAAATAGTATATTTTTATAATGAAGATATAACAAAAGAGCAAGAACCTATAGATTTTTTAAATGAAGTACATAGTAAGTTTTCAAACTACAAAGTATTTATGAATATGAATATACATGAAAATTCTAATGAATATATACTACTTAATGAAAGATATAAAGACTTAGCTGATTTTTTTGAAGAACATAACGAAGTTAGTCTTGCTATAAATGGTACTATTGTTGAAGCTAAAGAAGAGGAAAATGTAACAATATTTGTATCTATATAAAGTAAATGTGATAATGAATATATGAAGTTGAGGATAATTAAATGAATAAGGTAAACAACAATATTAAATTTTATACTTTTATAGATATACTTAGTACCTACTCAGATGAGAATACATCTATATCTATAAAAGAAATAAACCATCATATGAACAACAGAATAGGTGTAACATTAGATAGAAGAACTGTGTATTCATACACAAAAGATATGAGAACACTTGGATTAGATGTGAGTACTTACAATGAAGAAACTGGTGGATATCATTTTATTAATCATAGCTTAGAAGAACACGAAATTAGAATTTTAGTAGATGCAATATCTGCTAGTAAGTTTATTACTAAAAAGAAAACTGTAGAGCTAGTGGACAAGTTATCTAGACTTAATTCAATATATATTAAAAATGATTTGAATAGTCAAGTATTTGTAGATGATAGATCGAAGTCTATAAATGAAGAGATATTTATTAATATTGATAAGATAAATACAGCAATTAGAAATAAGAAGAAAATATCATTTTATTATTATGATTACAATTCAAGTATGAATTTGGTACCAAGGTTAAATAAGGAAAATGAGTCAAAGAGATATACAGTAACGCCTATAGCTACTATTTTAAAGAATGAGAATTATTATTTGGTTCTTGCAGATAAAAGGCATAATGATTTATCAAATTATAGAGTTGATAGGATGAAGGGTATTGAGGTTGTTGATACTGGTGCTAGGATTTTAGATGAAATTGAGGACTGTAAAGGTGGGTTTAATCCAGCCGTTTATTCTAAGAAGAGCTTTAAGATGTTTCCTGGTGAAGAGAGTAGGGTGGAAATTAGGTTTGAGAGGAATTTACTGAACTTTATGATAGATGAGTTTGGATGTGATATAGAAATTATTGATAATGAAGATGGAAGTTTTAATGGAAGGTTTGTAGCTAAGATTGGTAAGGGTTTAGCTAGATGGATTTTTCAATTGGGAAAGGATGCAGTTGTGGTTAGCCCAGAGAAGTTGAAAAATGCGGTAAAGTGTGAGCTTAAGGATATATTAGTGAGATATTAGATGTTAATATCCAATATTATTGATAATTAAAAATTTCAGATTAAACTCATATTAGGAAATAATAAAGATGAAATACAAACAAAATATTTCAAAAAATGACAAAATGGTATGATATATTAATATATAAAGAAGTAGTATTAAACTTTCTTAGTATGTTATATTTGAGTGCGAAAATTTATAACATTATATAATTCAATAAATACAGATATGAAGGAGATTGAAATGAACATAAGCTTTAAATGTAATCCATATACAAAAGAAAATATTATCCTAGAAAACAATGTACCTTATGATAAAAATAGCAAGTTACATAAATACAAAGATAGATATGTTTATCAATTAAATGAAGAATTTGTAAAAGATTTAGTTGATGAATTTAATTATAAAGAACTTAAAATTAAATTTTCAGGGTCTAGATATGATTATGAAAATCTACAAATATTAGCTGAAAACTACAATGATAATAATAGCAATAGTATAAAATTTATAGAAGATAAAATCTTAGAAAGCTTAGATAGAAGAGATGAATTAGAGCAAATAGTAAGTTTAGTTGAAGATTCTCAAATAGATGATGAATATAAAGAGGAATTAATAAATCCAATAAAAAAAGCATTAAGTGATGACATAGAAGTAGCTATAGTAGCAACTATGAGTGCTGGTAAATCTACACTTATAAATGCAATTGTAGGAACTAAGATAATGCCATCAAGTCCACTTGCTTGTACAGCTAGTATAGTAAATTTAAAAAATAATAAAAATCTAAATGGTTATAAGATAACTAAAATAAATGATAAAATAGGTGAAAAATTTGTTGACCTAGAAGCAATGGAAGATTTAAAAGAACTAGATAAAGTAAAATATATTGATTTAGAAGGAAAAATAGAAGGTCTTAAAGATATAAAAAACTTAATACTAGTAGATACGCCAGGGACAAATAACTCATTAAATATAGAGCATAAAAAGACAACAATGGACTTTATAAAAAGTAATAAAAAACCAATTATCTTATTTATATTAAATGCAGAAGATTTATTATCAGATGATGAAGCTCAGCTATTAGATGCCATATCTAGAGAAATAAGAAGAGATAATGAAAAAATAGATGAGGATAGATTTATTTTTGTTGTAAATAGAGCAGAGCAGTTAAGAAAAATAGAACATCTACAAGGGGCAGTAGATAAGGTAAAAGAAGGGTTACAAGAAATAGGAATAATAAATCCTAATGTGCACTATGTATCAGCCTACAATTCGTTTTTAAGTAGGATAGATGAAAATGAGCTAGATTACAATGAAGAAGATGATTTAGATGATTTACTAAAAAGAATAAGAAAAAGAGTAAATGATGAAAGATTTATTAAATATCACAAGTCATCTACAGTATCTCAAAAAACATCAAAATTATTAGATAAGCAATTAGAAGAAGCTTTAAAGGATGAAGATTACAAGATAGCATCTCATATTTTATCTGGTGTAAAAGGTTTAGAGATGAGTATTGCTGAGATTGTTGATAAATATAAAAATGTAAATCTAGTTGGAAATGCTATAGATGAAATTGATAGAAAAATGAAAAAACAAAAGATTCAAGAAGAAATACAAAATCAACTAATACAAAAGCAAGAAGAAGTCGATCTACTTCAAGAAAATATCCAAAAAGCATTATCTATATTAAATAGTTGCGAAATTAAAGATAATTTAATTCAAGAAATAAATGAATTACAATTTCCAGAAGATATGAAAAAAGTAATTGCAAAAGTATCCTCTGAAATGAATAAGTTCGCATCTAACATAAGAACCATAGAGACTAGGCAAATAGATGGATGTAAGTTTGTAAGAGAAAATACTGCTCAAAGTTTTTTGAATAAGTTAAGTAATGATGTTGGATTTCTAAAGGCAGATTTAGATTCAGAATATGAATTATATGTAAAAAATGGGATTTATAAAACCGGACAAAAAGTTATAGATAAGTATAAAAATCAATTATTCAACACTTTAGAGGAAATTGAAGATTTTAATAAAGTAAATATACTTACTTATATAAATTTATCTTTACCCAGTATTAAGAATTTTGTAGACAAGAATTCAAAATTAAAAGAAATATATAATCCAGACAAAAGATGGTGGAAAATATTCACACCTAAGTATATACAACGCTCATTTGTTAAATTTAGTGAAATAAATGAGTTTACTATGGAAATACAAGAATCAGTTTTAAGTCATATTGAACGTATAAAAGAAGAAACTCAAAAACATAAAAACTTATTGATTAAACAATTAGAAATAATTGTATCAGATATTGATAGTAAAATTGAAGAGTGTATGCAAGAATTAAATATTTTGGCTGAAAATAAAGAAGCATTAGAAGTAGCAATTAGTGTAGATGCAGAATTAGTAGAGTTAATAGATAACTATAAAATCAATTTAGAAAAAATAAGATCAATATAGAGGAGTATATAATGATAAATACAAAAGAGAAATTTAATGAAGCAATAGCTAGTGAAAGTATAATTAAAATTAGAGTATTTTTAGATAATTGTATATTATGGGATACTTTAAATAAAAAAGAAATAAAAGAGTATGTTGAAATATTATCTAGTAAATCTATAAATGGTAAGCCAGTATTTGAAAAAGATAATAATATCGATTTAGAACAATTTAAAGATACACAAGAAGATTTAGACAACTTATATGCAGAGTCAATGTTAAATTACTCTAAGGAAAAGTACTTACATAGATTAAAAATAGCTGATAGATTATCAAACCATAATAATAAAAATACAAATATCTCTACAGAAAATAAATCACATAATACAGCTACAAAGACAATTGCAAAAACTGATACAAAGGGGTCAGTAAGTAATTCAAAAAAGAAATTAGCCCTTGCAGCGTTAGTAGTGGGTGTGGGGGCAGTAGTAATTTATCTTGTTATCAAGAAACTAAACTAATAGTTGTTGAAACTAACAAGTGGATAATAAAAAAAGAGCCGAAGATAAAAAATAAAAATAGTAATTTTTTTAAAAAGTATAATAAGTAGCATTAAAGGAGTTTAATATGAATGAGGCAAGAAATATTGGGGAATTAGAAAAAGCATTAGAACTTTGCAAAAGATATTTAGATAAAGAATACTTAGAAGAATTAACAAGTTTAGATTTAGTTGATATTCCTATGGATGATAATAATATTAGAATAATTAAATTAAAGAAATTTGTATACAATGAAAAAGAAAATAATATTGAGAAGTTGACGTCTGTGTTAACATCTATCAATAACATAAATTCTACATTTGCTTATATAATTAATAGTACTAAAAATGAAGTAAATATATATTTAGCAATAAAGACTTTAGATAAAACATCTTTAGGCAAGGATTTATTAGAAAATGGATTAAAAGGAAATTTTCCAGGGATAGAATTAGAAAACATATATAGAGATGAAGTAGATTTGCTTTTTGATAAGAAAATTTTTAATAAAAGTATGACAAGTATAGCTTCATCTGTAGTAATACCTAAAGAAAAAAATGAAAAGCTAGATATAGACATTCAAGGAATAGAAAAGTTTATAGACTCAATGCTAGGAGAGGAATATACAGCAATATTTCTAGCAAAATCTCTTACTTTTGGACAAATAACACAAACAAAAGAAGAATTAGAAAAAATATATACATTAATAAGTCCTTTTAAAGAAACAGACTTCTCTTTTAGTGAAAATGAAGGTACGAATCTATCAAAAACTATATCAGAAGGTATAACTAAAGGAATTTCAAATACTATTACACATACACAAGGAACATCAAATACAACAACAAAAACAATTGGTGGAAGTATAGGTGGAGGGTTAGGAAGTTCTATTACTGGAAGTATAGGCATATTAGGTTTAGGAGCATCTATAGGTAAGACAATTTCTTTAAATGCATCTATAAATGGTTCTATAGCAAAAGGGAAAACTGAGTCAAGTAGTGATTCAAAATCTAACACTACTCAAGAAAGTACAAATAGAACTAATTCTGATACTAAAGGATATACAAAAGGTGAATCAAGAACTTATTCTTTTAAGTCAGAAAATAAAAGTAGAGTACAATTATTAGAAAAAATAGATGCTACTTTAACAAGAATTCAAGAATCAGAAGATATAGGTATGTTTTCTTTTGGTGCTTATTTTATAGCACATACTTCAGATATAGCTTTAAGATTAGCCTCTACATATACAGGATTAGTTAGAGGTAAAAACTCAGGGTTAGAAAATAACCACATTAACGTATGGAGTGATGAAAGATGTAAAGTAATAGAAAATAGATTAAGAAACTTAGAGAATGTAGTATTAAAAGACGAAACAGATTTAGAAATAACACCAACAACTCTAATTACTTGCAGAGAATTATCAATCGGTACTGGATTTCCATACAAATCAGTACCAGGCATAAACTCAATGAACTTTACTCCTTTTGCTAGAAACGTATGTACTTATGATAATATAACATATGGATCAAAAGTAAGATTAGGGAATGTATTTCATATGGGGAATGAAGAAAATAGAAGTATAGACTTGTCTGTACAAGATTTAACTATGCATACATTTATAACTGGGTCAACAGGTTCTGGTAAAACAAATACAACTTGTAAGTTGATAGAAGAGGTAAATAAAAAAGGTGTAAAAGTATTAGTAATTGAACCTGCAAAAGGTGAATATAAATATGCATTAGATGCAAATAAATTTAATGTATATGGTACAAATCCATATATGAACAATATGTTAAAGATAAATCCATTTAGTTTTCCAAAAAATATATTAGTATTAGAACATATAGATAGATTAGTAGAAATATTTAGTGCCTGCTGGCCGTTATATGCAGCAATGCCAGCAATTTTAAAAGAAGCTATAGTAACTTCTTATGAGAGTGTAGGCTGGGATTTAGACGATTCTTACAATGAGAGTGGAGAGTTTCCAACGTTTATTACCTTACTAAGTATATTACCAGAGATAATCAATAAATCAGCTTATTCTGATGAGTTAAAAAGTAATTACATAGGTTCTTTAGTAACAAGAGTAAAGAGTTTAACAGTTGGAATTTTAGGCAATATACTTAATAATGGAGATATAAAAGATGAAGAGTTATTTGAAAATAACAATATTATAGATTTAAGTAGAATGGGTTCTGTAGAAAATAAATCACTAATAATGGGGATGTTGTTTTTAAAGTTATATCAATATAAAATAGACAAAGAAGAGTTTACAAATGAACTAAAACATTTAACTGTTATAGAAGAAGCCCATAATCTATTAAGAAAAACTTCAACATCTTCATCAGAAGGAAATAATATTCAGCAAAAATCCGTAGAAATGATATCTAATGGTATAGCAGAAATGAGAGCTTATGGAGAAGGCTTTGTAATAGTTGACCAATCACCTACATCTTTAGACGATTCAGTAATAAAAAATACAAATACTAAAATATTGCTTAGACTTCCGGATGAAAGAGATAGAAAGTTAGTTGGAGAATCAGCATTATTAAAAGATGACCAAAAATTTGAAATTGCAAGACTAAGAAGAGGGGTAGCTGTAGTATTTCAAAATAATTGGTTAGAGCCTGTTCTTTGTAAGATAGATAGATTCGATAGCAAAAATAACTACAAGAGTATAAGAAGAACTCCCAATGATTTCAAAGTAGCAAAAAGAAAGATAATAGAAATTATTTTAGCTAAAAAGACAGGAGAAGAAATATCAGTTTCTAAGCAAGAGCAAGATAGAATATTTGATTATTTAAACGTGTACTCAATTGATAATAATTTTAAAGAAAAGTTTACAAGATACATCGAAGCAAATCCAAAAGATAAAATGCTAGTTAACTTTGAAGATAGCGCAAAAGTAGCAGAATTTATTTATAAAACATTAAATGGAGAAAAAATAATAAGTGATGCTATTAATAGATGCTCTAATAAATCAGATGAATTAATAGAGGATATACATAAAATTTTAGTAGAAGAACTAAACCAAAAGCTAGAATTTAACTTTATAAATACTGTAGAAATAATAAAACACATATTAATTTACAATGCAATGGTAGGGGGAAACCTTGAACGTAACTTTTTAAACAATTGGATACATCTAATGGAAGGGAGAAATCTATTTTGAAGGATATAGGATTTTCAGATTGTAAGGAGACTGACAAAAATAAAAATGTATTAGAATCAATGTCTATAGTAGAGGACGATAGAAGTTTTAAAGATTTACTAGATTTAAAAGTAGACAAAGAGGAATTAAAAGGTATAAATGAGACAAAAGATATAAAAGAAGATGAAGTAACTAAAATCAAATGTGTTAATGAGGATTTAGAAGGAAAACAACATCCCGAATCAGGTGTAAAATACGAACGCAAAGTAGTAGATGATGGTGAAGGTAATAAAGTAGAAGGTGTGTTTCCGCAGTTTGAATCTGAATTTGAAGCTACCTTAGATAAAGATGAATTAAAATCATCAGATATAGTACAATTTAATAGAGCTAATAAACAGTTAAAAGAAGCAGTTGCAGCAAATCCAGAGTTAGCTAGCAAATTTACACCACAGCAACTACAAATGATAGAGAAGGGTATGAAGCCTAAAGGATTTACATGGCATCATAGCGAAGAAGTAGGAAAGCTACAACTAGTAGATAGCAAAATACATGCTATTACAGGTCATACAGGTGGACAAAAAGTTTGGGGCGGCGGTTCAGAAAATAGATAAGGAGTAAGTCGATGAATACTATACAATGGCAGTTTACAAGTGATAATGGAACTATAGAAGATATAAAAAAGATAGAAGAAATAACAAATGTAAAATTACCGAAGGAATATGTGCAATGTGTATTATTAAATAATGGTGGATACCCTGATAAAAACACTTTTGATATAGAAAATGAGAAAGGAAAAGTATTTGAGTATTTATTAGGAATATCTGAGGAAGATGATGAAGATGTGCTTAGCATTTATAAACTATTTAATGATAATCAAAAAGTAGATGTAGTTCCTTTTGGAATGGATCCATTTGGTAACTATTTATGTTTTAAATATAACAACAAAGATGAATACAACGTTATATTTTTAGATCATGAAAATAAAAATGAAAAATTTATTAGTAAAGATTTTGTAGGATTTATTAATAAGTTACATTAATTTAAAATATAAAATAATTATATTAAAAGAATATACTAATAAGGCTATTAATAAATAACCACTAAATATTGAATATTTAGTGGTTATTTGAATTAGTAACAAATTTTATTAAATAAATAGAATATAATAGAAAATAATGTTTTAAATTATATTTATTTTAACTAGATTTAAATAAATTTTTTATAAGTACTAACCTTAATAATACCACCATTAAAGCAATACCTAAACAGAGTCAGGGAGACTCCGAGTTTATTAGCTGCTACTTGTCGGGTATAACTATTTTTTAGAAAATTTATACGTAGTACAATAAGATAAGGTATTCAAAAATAAATTCGACAAAGATATATACCAAGATTGGGTCATACAATGCGGTATTGATGAAAGGAATGGGAATATTATTGAGGAGGACTTAAGTTGCATTACCTATAATAAGATATTTAATAAAAAATGAAGTCTTAGAAGAAGTTGATTATAAGTACAGAGTAATTATTTTATATATTATAAAATATGATATAGATAGTAATAATCCAATATAATCATAGGCTAAGTAAAGTAAACTACCAAGTTTAAAGTGTTAAAAATATTAGTAAGTCTATAAATTGAGATTTATTAACTTACACCTAGCAAGACTCAGTTGGGTACAGATATTAATTACTTTTGTCATAATTAAGCTAAAAAGTTAAGTAATATGGTTTGAATTATTATTAAAAAGGGTCTGTAGGCCTATTTTTTAATGCGACAGACCATTTTATACTTAGGAAATTAAATTATAAAAGACTAAATTTTCTTTAACCTGATTATAAGTAGTAACACTCATAATAGAACCATTCTCCCAACCTGCATAACCCCTTTCTGAAATACCAAGAGCTTTAGCTGCATCTCTTTTAGTTAAATTATTTTCTTCTCTCCAATTAATAAGCTTGTCCTTAAAGTTATCAGATTTTAGTAAGAATTTAGAATATCCATCCTTACATAAAATATTAATATCCAATACAGATCGTAATTTATTAATAGACTCTAAAGTAGGATAGAAATGTTCAAGTTCATATGAAGCTATCATACTTCTTTTCATCTTAGTAGCATTAGCTAAATCATACTGCGATAAACATTTCATTAACCTAAGCTTCTTTAATCTTTGTCCAAAGGTATTTTCTGGTAAATGACTATAATCATATAGCCTATGGGTAAAATTTGTGTTTATGGACGGAGCGCAGAAGCAATATGCACTGGTAGTTTGGCTGGACACAATGCAGCTAGAAGCTGTGTAGGAATGTATCTGTTACAACTACCTACTAATTTACTGATAGGTGATTTTATAGCTTATTCTAATAATGAAATGCACAAACTTGAAGGAGATAAATTGAGATTTACTTTTGCGGGAAGTATTTATTTTAATAGAATGAAAGAACTTGGATTTTACACTACTGATACTAATGAAATCTATGATAGAGTTAAGAAAGCTAGCTTAGTGGGTACTTTTGATAAAGTTGTTATAAAGTAAGGGGTTAGGCATTTTGCCTAACCTTTTTTACATATATTTACAGATTTGGAGCAAGTAATGTTATTAGTTATTACATATATGATAGAGCTTGTAAAGATAATCTGTAGGTACTAGTTAAAGAATTAACACTAATAATACTATTATGTTTATTTTTTTATCTATATTAAAGAGTGTTATAATATAAGTAAAGATGAAAATATGAAAGGGTAAAGTAATAAAAATATGAACTTAAAAAAGGGAATATACGAGCAACTAATAACAGACAAAATAAATGAAGAACTAAAAAATAGAAAAAATGA